>NZ_CP026266.1:0-367312 GCF_003071665.1 Aminobacter sp. MSH1
CCGGGCCGGATCTATTATTTGCGGATCTTGTCGGCGGCGTCGACAACGTAGGCTTCCTCGATCATCGCACTGGTCATGCCGTACTTGGCCATGATCGTCTTGTAGGTGCCGTTCTTGATCAGCTCGTTGACGCCTGCAGCCAGCATGTCAGCCGTCTCCTTGTCGCCCTTCGGAATGGCGATGCCGAGCGGCGCGACGTCGTAGAGACCCGGCACGACCACCATCTGGCCCTTGCTGGTCACTTCGAAATAGCCCGATGCGGTGGCGTCGTCGAGACGGGCGTCGATGCGATCTGAGAGTGCTGCCTGGATGATGTCCTTGCCTTCCGGGAAGATGCTCTTGGCGATCTCGGGCAGGCCCTTTTCCTTGCACTCGCCGCTCAGCCGGTCGGCGATGAAGTCGGACACGGCGCCGCCGATGACGCCGACGCGCTTGCCGCAGAGGTTGTTCTCGCCCTGGAACTGCGATGCCTTGTCGGCGGTCGTCGAAGCGACGATGCCAGACTTGATGAACATCACGAAGTCGACCTGCTTCAACCGGTCGTCGGTGGCGGCGAAGGTTTCCCAGGCGACCTTGAAGCGGCCGGCGGCGAGGCCGGGTACCATCGAGGGGAAGGGAATGCGGGTCACTTCGAGCTCGGCGCCGAGCAGCTTTGCGGTTTCCTGCGCGAGCTCGATGTTGATGCCGACCTGCTTGCCGTTTTCGTCGATGAATTCGAACGGCGCATATTCGAGAGTGTTGGCGATGATCAGTTTGCCGGTTTCCTTGACCTCAGGCGATTTCGGCAGCTCGGCAGCACCCGAAACGCCGGCGCCTGCGGCGACGGCCGTGGCGGCCAGTGCGGCGATCGCGGTGCCGCGCAGAAGCGAAAGATGTCGTTGCATGTCAGCCCTCTCCATTATGATGGGTAGTATGCCGGTTGCTTGCGCCCCGGCCAGTCCCTATCGCTGCCTTCCCCTCGAACGCCGCGAAGCGCCCTTCTTGTCTGTCGGCAGTGACATCAGAACCGTCTATTCTGATATTGAAATGTATTTTTATGGCTCATCTCTTGTCAAGCGAGCGGGCCCTTCCGGCCACACAAATCGCGCCGGAAATCAGCAGTTTTCCGGCGCGTGGCGGCATTTTGCCAGCCTGTTCAGAACCGCAGCGACCTGAGCCCGACCGTTCGATCGATGATCAGGATCGCGGCGAAGGTCATGAAGATGCTGAGCGAGGCGATCGCAGCGGCCGTCGGGTCGAAATTGAAGCGCAGGTAGTCGAACAATTCGAGCGGCAGCGTGTTGCTGCCGAGCGACTTCAACAGCAGCGAGATGTTGAAGATGTCGAAGGAGATGACGAAGGCAAACAGGCAGCCGGTGATGATGCCGGGCTTGATCGCCGGCAGCGTCACGCGCCGGAAGGTCATCCAGCCGCCGGCCCCCAGGCTACGCGCGGCTTCTTCCTGCGAGCGGTCGAAGTTGAACAACGCCGAAGACACGTTGAGGAAGACATAGGGGAAGGTGACGACGATGTGGCCGATCTGGATGCCGATCGAATAGTCGGTGCCGATCCGGATCTCGTAGAAATAAAACAGCAGCGCGATCGCCGTCAGGATTTCCGGCACCAGCAGGGGCGCGGTCATGATCAGGCGGATGTAGTCGCGGGCCACCGTCGCATGGCGGGCGACGTAGATCGCCGCCAGCGTGCCGATTACGGCGTTGACGATGGTCGATGTCGCGGCGATCTGGATCGAATAGAGCGTGGCGTCGAGGAAGCGCTTGTTCGAAAACAGCGCCTCGAACCAGCGCAGCGAAAACCCCTCGAGCGGGAATGCCAGGAACTCGCCCGAATTGAACGACAGCAGCACCACCAGCACGATCGGGAACATCAGGAAGATGTAGATCGCCGCGACAAGCACGGTGAAGAGGCGGTCCCAGATGGTCTTTTCGACGCCGCTCGTTGTACTTGTCATGGCAGCCTCCGCATCGCGCGCGCCGTAAGCCGGAGATAGAGCCCGACGAAGATGACAGCCACCGCCGCCATGATGATGGCAAGTGCGGCCCCAGCCGGCCAGCGGAAATTGTCGACGAGATATTGCACCACCAGAACCGACATGGTGCGCCCGCCGGTGCCGCCGAGCATGGCTGGCGTGACATAGGCGCTGATCGACAGCACGAACACCAGGATGGTGCCGGCCTGGATGCCAGGCATGCTGAGCGGCAGCGTCACTTTCCAGAAGGTGCGCATGCGCGAGGCGCCGAGCGAGCGCGACGCCATGGCGAGGTCGGGGCTGATCGCCTGCAAATTGCCGAGCAGCGGCAGGATGACGAAGGGCAGGAAGACGTGCGTCAGCGCGATGGTCACGCCGAGCGAGTTGTTCATCAGCTGGAGCGGGAAGTCGATCAGGCCGACGGCCTGGAGCGCCTGGTTGGCGACGCCGTTGTTGGAAAGGATGATCATCCAGGCAAAGGTTCGCACCACCAGTCCGACCAGCAGCGGCGACAGCACGAAGATGTAGAGCAGGCTGGTCCAGCGCGACCGCGACTTTGCAAGATGATAGGCAACGGGATAGCCGAGCAATAGCGAGATGACCGTGACGGTGGCGCCGATCAGCAGGGTGCGGCCGAGAATGCCCCAGATGTAGAAGTCGCCAAGCGCGGTGGTGTAGTGCGCCAGCGTGAAGCCTTCGCCGTAGACGGCGCGGGTGGAGGCCTCGCGCAGGCTCATGGTGATGATCGTCAGGTAGGGAAGCGCAAAGAAGCCGATGAGCAGCACCAGCGCCGGCACCACCATCCAGGTGGTGCTGCCGCGATTGCTTCGGCCCTCGACGCGCGGAGCGGCTTCGACAGCACTCATGACGCCAGCAGCCAGGTGTCGCGTGCGGCGAAGCGCAGGGCGACCTGTTCGCCGACTTCGAGCGGATTGCGGCCATTGACGTCGACGATCACGCGATCGCCGCTGCCGAGCTTGACGGCCAACTGGTTGGCGCTGCCCTGATAGACCGAATTGACCACCGAGCCGGCGAGCACGTTTTCGCCGCTGCCCGCCTCCTCCGCCCCTGCCCCTTGCTGGTGGCCTGACGCGGCTTGGCTGCGGGTGCTGATGTTCTCCGGCCGGATCATGATCTTGACCTCGGCGCCTTTGGAAAGTCCTGCCGGGCCCGTCGCGCCGATGCTTCCGCAAGGCGTCTCGACCTTGTAGCCGTCCTGGCCGAGCGCCTCGGCGATCTTGCCTGATATGGTGTTGGAGCGGCCGATGAAGCCGGCGACCGACTGCGAGGCGGGGCGCTCGTAGATCTCGCGCGGCGAGCCGAACTGCGAGATCGTGCCGGCATTCATCACCACGATCTTGTCCGACATGACCATCGCCTCGGCCTGGTCGTGGGTGACGTAGATGCTGGTGATGCCGACGCGCTGCTGCAGGTCGCGGATGAAGAAGCGCATTTCGTCGCGCAAGGTGGCGTCGAGATTGGCCAGCGGCTCGTCGAGCAGCAGCACGGACGGCTCGATGACCAGCGCACGGGCCAGCGCCACGCGCTGCTGCTGGCCGCCGGAAAGTTCGCGCGGATAGCGCTTGTCGTAGCCTTCGAGCCGCACCATGGCGAGTACGTCGGCGATGCGCCGCTGGCGGTCCGCTGGCGCGACCTTGCGCACTTCGAGGCCGAAGCTCAGGTTTTCCGCCACCGTCATGTGGGGGAACAAGGCGTAGGACTGGAACACCATGCCGATGTCGCGCTGTTCGGGCAAGGCGCGCGTCACGTCGCGCTCGCCGAACAGAATGCGGCCGGTATCCGGCCTCTCGAAACCGGCGATGCAGCGCAGCGTCGTGGTCTTGCCGCAGCCGCTGGGGCCGAGGAGGGAAACGAATTCACCCTGGCCGATCGGGATGGAAATGTCCTTGAGGATGTGCAGGTTGCCATACCGCTTATTGATACGGTCGATGGTCAGGGCGGTCATCCAGTGTCCTCGCGCAGTTCCCGGCCGGGAGGTGGGGTGCCTCCCGGCCATGCGGTTACGTCGTTGCCGGTCGCGGTGTGGCCTTACGCCATCTCCCGGTTCCAGCGGTCGGCGATCTCCGCCGCCTTGTCGACGTAGCTGTCCCAGTCATAGCTCTTGATCTCGGCCATGCGCGGGCCGACGATCGGCGTGCGTGCCTTCAGCGCGTCGTCGACGACGGACTCGCTGTTGCTGGGCGAGGTGTAGAAGGCCTTGGCCATGTCCTGCTGGACCTTGGCGTCGAGGATGTAGTTCAGGTAGGCGTGCGCGGCGTCCTTCTCGGCGCCGGTGGCGACCAGGTTGAACGACTGCTCGAAGGCGAGCACGCCTTCCTTGGGTGCGACGATCGCCACCGGTGCGCCCTTGTCCTGCAGCGTCATGATCTCGGTCCAGTCGACCGGCGCGATGATCGCGTCGCCGCGGATCAGGGCCGTTGCCACCTCGCCGCTCCACGAAGCCTGCGTGAACGGCAGCAGTTCCTTGATCTTGGTGAAGGCGGTGTCGAAGTCGTCGGGCCCGCTGCCGAACAGTTCGGCGACCAGGCGCAGGAACAGCACGGCGCCGGTATTGCCGATCTGGTAGAGGCCGGTCTTGCCCTTGAACTCCGGGTTTTCCCAGAGGTCGTGCCACGAGGTCGGCGCGGTCTTCACCAGGTCGGTGCGGTAGGCTAGGCCGATCGGCGAAACGATGGCGCGGATGCCCTTGGCGTCCTTGTTGATGAACTGCGGGAAGGTCTTGGCCGCGTTCGGCACCTTGGCGAGGTCGAAGGGCTCGAAGAAGCCCTCGGCGCGCAGCACGGCTGCGATGTTCTCGTTGCCCATGAAGATGCTGTAGGGCGAACGGTCGCCGCCGGCGCGGATCTTGGCAACGAAGTCCTTGCCAAGCCCGACGTCGAGCTGCGGCTGGATGCCGGTGGCAGAGGTGAGGCCCGGCAAGAGGTTCTCTTCCCAGAACTTGGCCCACAGACCGCCATAGGTCGGAACGACCAGTGACGATTGCGCGGAGGCCAGCCGCGGCAGGCTCATCGAGGCAATAGCTGCCGTCATACCGACGGCGAATTTACGCCTTGTCAGCTTCATCGGAAATTATCTCCCATGTTCCCACTGAAGTTCTTATTGTGGCTGCGTCGCGGGTTGAAAACGCTGCCCTGTTGGATCGAAGGCTTGCATTTTTGGATCAGGCGGTCAACAATTTAGATATTGTAATATTGAAATAATAAGAAGCGGCAACCGAGGGAGAGAATACGCGCATGGAGGAGGCCAAGCAGGCAGTCCAGGCTACCAAGAGCCTGGCACATCAGATCGCGACGGCGCTCCAGCAGGAGATCGTGCAGGGCGCGCTCAGCGTCGAGGCCCGGTTACCCTCCGAAGCCGAGATCGCGCAGCGTTTCGGCGTTTCGCAGCCGACGGTGCGCGAGGCTCTGAAGATCCTGGCGGCGAAGAAGCTGGTGCGTTCCAAGCGTGGCCCCAATGGTGGCGTCTTCGTCAATGCGCCTTCGCTCACCGCGGCCAGCCAGATGCTGCAGGAGATGACGACCTGGTTTGTCGGCCTCGGCGTCTTCGGGCTCAACGAGATCGTCGAGGCGCGCCTTTTGCTCGGCCGCACCTGCGTGCAGCTCGCCGCCGAGCGCGCCACGGCCGACGACCTTGAGTCGATCGAGGTGACGCTGGAGGCCTTCGAGCGCGACGACATCTCAGACGAGGAGTTTTGCCGGCTCGATGTCGCCTTCCACCACGCCATCGCCCAGGCGACCGGCAACAACGAGCTGCGCTTCATCATGCTGGTCGTCAACGACTCGCTGATCCCGGCAACCAACATGATTTCCTTCCGCTTCCGCGAGCGCGGCCGCGTCGTGTCGCTGCACGCCGACATCCTTAAGGCGCTGCGCGCCCGCGACGCATCGGCTGCCACCGCCGCCTTCGAGGAACTCATCGCCTATCAGTCGAGCGTCTACGAAAAGGCGCTTTCGGCGCGACAGGGCGATGCCCCCCAGAGGCACGAAGCCTGATGAGCCTGCTGGTGGCCCCGGGCCAGGAGCTGATCGAAGAGCAGCTTCAGGACGGGCGCCGCGTCTATCGCAGCTCGATCGCGCTGCCGGCCGAAATGCCGGACATTCTGGCACGGCTCGCCAAATGGGCGGAAGTACAGCCAGGCCAGGTGCTTCTGTCCGAGCCCGGCGACGGCGTCAGGCGTTCGATCAGCTACGGCGAAGCGCTTCGCCGGGCCCGCGCCATGCGAAAGCTGCTTGCCGATCACCATGGCCTCGCCAAGGGCGATTGCGTGGCGACCCTGGCTCCGGCCGGCATCGATGCGCTGGTGCTCAAGCTCGCCTGCCTTTCAGGCGGTTTGGTCCATGCGGCGCTGCCGCCCTTTCCTTTCCGCGACGGTGTTGAAAGCGAAGCGACGAAGCCGTTCCTCGATGCCGCCCAACCCAGGCTGATCGTGGCACCATCCGGCCATCCGGCCATCGAAGGCATGAGTGCCGTTTCGCTTGGCGAACTCGTACGCGATAGCATGGTCGGAGCCGTGCCTGGAGCGGACGAGGATGCCGCGCCTGAGGACTGGGCGGCAATATTCTTCACCTCGGGCAGCACCGGAACCCCCAAGGGCGTGCCGATCACGCGGGGTATGATCACGTCCAACCAGAGCGCCATCGCCGCGATGTGGCCGTTCGTGGCCGAAACCCCGCCGGTGCTGGTCGACTGGCTGCCCTGGCACCACGTCTTCGGCGGTCTCGACAATATCTTCAAGGTGATCTGGAACGGAGGCGCGATGCATGTCGACGCCGCCCCCAGCCCGTCGACCTTCGAGGCGAGTGTGCGGATCATGGCGGAGGTCTCTCCGACCATGCATATCGCCGTGCCACTGGGCCTGAAACTGCTGCTTGACCGGTTGGAAAACGACCAGGCCGCGGCCGCGGCTTTCACCCGCAAGCTGCGGGCCATCTTCTTTGCCGGCGCCGGCATCGACGCCGCGCTCTGGCGCCGGCTCGCCGACTTCCGCGACAGCCATGGTGATTTCCAGATCCTGTCGGGCTATGGCGCGACCGAAGCCGCATCGACGATCACGCTGTCGCCGGCGCCGCTGGAGCGCCCGGGCGAGCTTGGCCATCCCCTGCCCGGTCATCGCGTGGCCCTGGTCGACATCGATGGGCGCAGTGAGTTGCGCGTTTCGGGCCCCAACGTTGCGCCCTGCTATCTCATCGAGGGCCGCACGGTCCCGCTGCCGATGGACGAGCATGGTTTCTACCGCACCGGCGACGCCGGAGTGCTGCGCCAGCGCACGGACGGCATGCCCGTATTCGGCTTCGATGGCCGTCTTGCCGAGGACTTCAAGCTGTCGAGCGGGGTCAAGGTGCGCACCGGCCCGCTGCGCGCCGGCCTCATGGCGCAATGCGCGCCGCTCGCCGACGACATCGTCATTTCGGGCGAGGACCGCGACCGGCTGGTCGCGTTGGTCTTTGCCTCGGCGGCGGGCAGGGATCGTATCGGCGAAATCAGCGCGCGCATCGCCGGCTGGAACGCCGCCAACCCCGCAGGCTCGACGGCGATTGCCCGTTTCGACCTGGCGACGACACCGGCCGACCGCAGCAGGGGCGAACTGTCGGACAAGGGGCAGATCGTGCAGTCGCGCTACCTGCGCAACCATGCCGAACTGTTCGAGGCGCTGCAGGCGGGCGGAGGCCAGGCACCCAAGGGCGCCTGACCTGTTTCGAACTCAATCAAGGTCGCGGAACGGCTTCTCGCGGATGTCGAGGAACTCCTTCAGCGAATGCTCCTTGAGCAGCCGCATCCAGTAGCGCCCTTCCTCGGAACCATGCAGGATCGCCGTGGTTTCGCGGTTGTAGGTCCAGGAACTCTCCAGGCCTGCCGTCTGCTGCTGGTGGTTAAGGGCCGCCTTGGCGAACTTGATCGCCGCACCCGGCATGCGGGCGCACTTGCGCGCCAGCTTTTCGGCCTCCGCCCGCAACTGGTCGCGCGGCACCGCCTTGTTGACGAGATGGATGCGCTCCGCCTCGCGACCGTCGATCAGGTCGCCGGTATACATCAAATGCCGCGCATGGATCATCGGCACGGTCCAGGGCAGCATCAGCGTCGGCGGCGCCGAGACGTGGCGCACTTCCGGCTCGCCCAGCATCGCATCTTCCGCCGCGATGGTCATGTCGCAGCACATCATCAGCTCCAGCCCGCCGGCCAGCGCAAAGCCGTTGACGGCTGCGATGATCGGGATCGGCGCTTCACGGATGAACTTCATGCGGCGCATGTTGGCGCCGATGTCCTCGCGCCAGGCCTCCGTGTCCATCTCGAAATCTTCGCCGCCAAGGTCGAAGCCGGCGGTGAAGGCGCGCCCGGCGCCGGTGATGATGACCGCGCGGATCTCGGGATCCTTGACCGCGCGTTCGATCGCCGCCTCGAGCGCGTCGCCGAGCTCCTGGTTCATGGCGTTCATCTTGTCGGGCCGGTTGAGCGTCAGGGTGACGAACGCGTCCTGCGCGTCCTTTTCCCAAAGTACGACTTCGCTGCTCATGATGGTCTCCCTTCCCCCTTACGCGATTTCGATGACGACACGCCCGCGCACTGCACCCGCTAGGATGCGGTTGGCGAGTTCGGGCAGTTCGGACATCTTGTGCGTCTCGGTCATGGCCGACAGCTTGGTCCGGTCGAGGTGGTCGGCCAGCGTCTGCCAGGCCTTCTGGCGCTTGGGCAATGGCGCAAAGACGGAATCGACGCCGATCAGCGCTACGCTGCGCAGGATATGCGGCATCACGGTTCCGGGGAGGTTATGGCCGCCGGCAAGGCCGCAAGCCGCGACCGCGCCGCCATAGACCGTCTGCGCCAGAACGTTGGCGAGCGTTGTCGAACCGACGGAATCCACGGCACCGCTCCAGCGTTCCTTCTGCAGCGGCTTGACCTCCGCCGAAAGCTCGGCGCGGTCGAGGAAGGACGTCGCACCGAGCGAACGCAGGTAGTCATGCGTCTCTGCGCGGCCGGTCGAGGCAACGACTGTATAGCCCTTGGACGACAGCAGGCTGACCGCCGTCGAGCCGACGCCGCCGGCAGCACCGGTCACCAGCACCTCGCCCTTGCCGGGCTCGATGGTGCCCCAGTTCTCCAGCGCGTCGACGCAGAGGGCCGCGGTATAGCCGGCCGTGCCGATGGCCATCGCCTGCTCCATGGAAAACGCCTCGGGCAGGCGGATCAGCCATTCCGGCTTCAGCCGCTGGAAGCGCGTGTAGCCGCCCCACTCGGTCTCCGACATGCCCCAGCCATTGGCCACGACCCTGTCGCCGGCCTTCCATGCCGGCGAACGCGACTCGACCACCGTGCCGGCGATGTCGATGCCGGCGACCATCGGCAGGCGGCGGGCGATGCGGCCCTTGCCGGAAACGGCGAGACCATCCTTGTAGTTGAGGCTCGAATAGGCGACCTCGACCAGCACGTCATGGTCGGGCAGGTCGGCTTTGGTGATCTCGCGGAAGCCGGCGCGCGGCTTGCCGTCGACGTCTTCCAGCATCAATGCTGTGAAAGTCTCGCTCATAACGTTCTCCAAGAAATCATCGGGGTCGGATGGGCGCGCGTCAGCCGCGCTTGGCCTCGCGTTCGTCGCGTCGCTTGAGAGCGGTCGCGTAGCTATCGCGAAGATAGGTCAAAAGCTCGGAAAGCACAGCGGTGGCGGTCGCCGCGTCGCGCGCCTCGAGTGCCGCGGCTATCCGATCGTGGAAGTCGGCAACCGTGCGGCGCTCGCGCACCTGCGAAACGATCATGTTGGTGATCGGCATGAACGCCTCGACCACCGTGTACATCATCAGGCTGAGCGGGCCGTTGCCGGCGGCCTTCACCACCGAGCGATGGAAACGCACGTCCGAGGCGCAGAAGTCCTCGTCGCTGAGCGCGGGGCCACGCTGTAGCGTGATCTCCGTGCGCATGGCCGCCAGGTCGGCGTCGCTGCGCCGTTCGCAGGCCAGCCTGCAGCAGATCGCCTCCGTCTCCAGCCGCGCGCCGATGATCTCGTCGATGTCGAAGGCGCCGACGCCGACAAGAAGGGTCGCTGCCCCTGTTATCGCCGACGACAGGCCTTCGGGATCGGGGCGGCTGACAAAGGTGCCGCCGGTCGGTCCGCGCTGCGAACGGATGAGGTTTTGCGCTGCGAGCCGCTTCAGGGCTTCGCGCACGGTCGGCCGCGAAATGCCGAAGCGCTTGGCGAGGTCTTCTTCGGTGGGCAGGCGTTCGTCGATCTGCAGCCGGCCGTCAAGAATGGCGGCGCGGATCTTGTCGGCGACCTGCCGGGCAACGCCGGTGCGCACCACGTCCTGATATTCGATAGGCATCCGTCCTCCGTCGGTACGGCCTGAGCAGGCCGACATCCGTCTCGACATGGAGATAAACAATATAGGTTTGACAAATATTGCAAGCGAAATAAGCTTGCTTGAGACAGCGCCCGGAAATGGCTTCCTCCGGGCCATCCAGGCATCATGGCGCGACCGACCGATCAGGTTCTTTCCATTCTCCAGACGCGGCTCGACAAGGCTGCGATTCTGGCCGGCGATGCAATCGACCCGCGCTACAGCGACGACCTTTCCGGCGAACCGGGCGCCCAGCCCGAACTGGTGCTGCGCCCGCGCAATACGTCCGAGGTCGCCGAGATACTCAACGCCTGCAATGCCGCCCGCCTGCCTCTCGTCGTCCAGGGCGGACGCACCGGGCTGTCGGGTGGGGCACGGGTGCTGGCCGGCGAGGCGGTTCTTTCGCTCGAACGCATGACGGCCCTGCAGGAGGTCGAGCCGACAGCGGGCACCATCGTCGCAGAAGCCGGCGTTCCGTTGCAGGTCGTGCAGGAAAGGGCTGACGCGGCGGGCTTGGTCTTCGGCGTCGACATCGGCGCGCGGGGCACCGCGACCATCGGCGGGAACATCGCCACCAATGCCGGCGGCATTCGCGTGCTTCGCTATGGCAATTTCCGGGCGCAGGTTTTGGGCGTCGAAGCCGTGCTTGCCGACGGCAGTGTGCTGTCGTCGATGAAGGGCCTTTCCAAGGACAATTCCGGCTACGACCTCAGCCAGCTTTTTGTCGGCAGCGAAGGCACGCTCGGCGTCGTCACCCGGGCCTGCCTCAGGCTTCACCCCAAACCCGTCACCCAGTCCGCGGCCTTCTGCTCGCTGCCCTCGCTCGACGCTGCCTTCGGCTTGCTCAAGTTCCTGCGCGGCCGCCTCGGCAATCTGCTGTCCGGCTTCGAGGTCATCCTGGCGCCGCTGATGGCCGATATGGTCGCAGCGCTCGGGCTCACGGCACCTGTTGCACTTACCTCGCCCGTTTATGTGCTGACCGACATCCAGGGCATGACGCCAGGCGCCGACGAAGAGGCGTTCACCGAAGCGCTGTCGCAGGCGATCGAAGACGGGTTGGTCGAGGATGTCGTGCTGTCGCAGTCGGAGCGTGAGTACCAGGGCCTGTGGACGTTGCGCGACGACTGCAACCGTTTCCTGTTCGCCGAGGGCGCGATGCTCAGCCTCGACGTCAGCCTGCCACTGCCACGCATGGGCGCCTTCCTCGATCTGGCCGAGGCTGCCCAGGCCCACGCCGACCCGGCGGCGCGCGCCTATATTTTCGGCCATCTCGGCGACGGCAACCTGCACTACGTCGTCCGCACCGACCGGCCCAACGAGGTCGCCAAGGCGGTGTTCGACTGTGTTTCCAGGTCTGGCGGATCAATCTCGGCCGAACATGGCATCGGCCTCGACAAGAAGGCCTATCTGCACCTGACGCGAACGCCGGCCGAACTGGCCGCGATGCGACGCATCAAGGCAGCGCTCGACCCCAACAACATCCTCAATCGGGGCCGCATCTTCGACATGCCGCCTGCCCTGCCCAACGCCTGAGAATCCACCATGACCGTAGTGAAGTCCCCCGAAAACAGTGCCCCGGTGGTCGAGATGCCCTCGGCGCTCGACGAGCGCTACACACTGGAGCGCGGCCGCATCTTGGTGTCTGGCACGCAGGCACTGGTGCGCCTGCCGATGGTTCAGCGCCAGCGCGACCTTGCCGCGGGGCTCAACACAGCGGGCTATGTCTCGGGCTACCGCGGCTCACCCCTGGCCGGTTTCGATCGCGAGATGGGCAGTGCCAAGAAATATCTGAAGGCCAGCCATATCGTCTTCCAGCCCGGGCTTAACGAGGACATGGCGGCGACCGCCGTGTGGGGCACGCAGCAGACGGGTATGTTCCCCGGCGCGCGCTACGATGGCGTCTTCTCGATGTGGTACGGCAAGGGCCCTGGCGTCGACCGCACTATGGACGTCATCCGCCACGCCAATGCTGTCGGCACCAGCCAGCATGGCGGCGTGCTGCTGCTCGTCGGTGACGACCATGGCGCGGTGTCTTCCACCCTGCCCCACCAGAGCGAGCACAACTTGATCTCGGCCATGGTGCCGCTGCTGTCGCCGGCCGGCGTCGGGGAATATATCGACTACGGCCTGCTCGGCTGGGCGATGAGCCGCTATTCCGGCGCCTGGGTAGGCTTCAAGTGCCAGACTGAGATCGTCGAATGCTCGGCGACCGTCGATCTTGACCCGACCCGGCTCGAGATCGTCATCCCCGACCTGCCCCTGCCCGCCGACGGTCTGTCGATGCGCTGGCCCGACGGCCAGCAGGCGATGGAGCGCAGGCTCGAGACCAAGCTCGCGGCGGTGCTCGCCTTTGCCCGAGCCAATCGGCTCGACCGGCAGGTCTGGCCCTCCCCCACGGCCAAGCTCGGCATCGTCTCGACCGGCAAATCCTGGCTCGATCTCAAGGGCGCCTTGTCGCTGCTTGGCATCGACGAGGTGCGGGCGGCCGAACTCGGCATCCGCCTCTACAAGGTCGGCATGGTCTGGCCGCTGGAGCCGGAAGGCCTGCACGAATTCGCCGACGGGCTGGAGCAGGTGCTCGTCGTCGAGGAAAAGCGCTCGGTCATCGAGGAGCAGATCAAGTCGCTGCTGTTCAACCTGCCCGGCGACCGCCGGCCGCAGGTGTTCGGCAAGTCCGGGCCGGACGGCTCCCCTCTGCTGCCCTCGATCGGCGAGATCGGCGCGCTGTCGGTGGCGCGCGCCATCCTGAAATGGCTCGGCACGCAAGATGCGGGCCTCGCCGCCCGCGCGGCCGAGTTGTCGCAGGTCGGAGCCCCCTCCCATGCCGAACCGGGCCTGCTCAACCGCGAGCCCTATTTCTGTTCCGGCTGCCCGCACTCGACCTCGACAGTGGTGCCCAAGGGCAGCCGCGCCTCGACCGGTATCGGCTGCCACATGATGGTGATCGGCATGGAGCGCGACACCTCGACCTTTACCCAGATGGGCGGTGAAGGCGGCTCGTGGATCGGGCTTTCGCCCTTCACCGACGAGAAGCACATCTTCGTCAACATGGGCGATGGCACCTATTTCCATTCCGGCCTGCTGGCGATCCGTGCCGGCATCGCTGCCAAGGTCAACGCCACCTACAAGATCCTCTACAACGATGCGGTTGCCATGACCGGCGGCCAGCGCCATGATGGCGAGCTGTCAGTGCCATCGATCGTCGGCCAGGTGCTGGCCGAGGGTGCCAAACAGGTGATTGTCGTCTCAGAGCGTCCGCACCTGCTGGCAGGCCAGTTGCCGCGTTCGGTCAATGTGCGTCATCGCGATGAACTCGATCAGGTCCAGCGCGAACTGCGCGAGGTCGAAGGCGTCACCGTGCTGGTCTACGACCAGGTCTGCGCCGCCGAAAAGCGCCGCCGCCGCAAGCGCGGCACCTATCCGGTTTCACCCAAGCGCGCCTTCATCAACGAGCTGGTCTGCGAGGGCTGCGGCGACTGCTCGGCGGTTTCCAACTGCATCTCGATCGAGCCGCGCGAGACGGAGTTCGGCCGCAAGCGCGCGATCAACCAGTCGAGCTGCAACACCGACCTGTCCTGCACAAAGGGTTTCTGCCCGAGTTTCGTCACCATCGAGGGCGGACGCCTGCGCAAGCCGCGCGCCAAGGCCGTCGGCGGGGTCGACGCCGCATTGGCGGAACCGAACCGCCCTGCCCTCGGCACCGAGCCCTACAGCCTGCTCCTGACCGGCATCGGCGGCACCGGCGTCATCACCGTCAGCGCGATCCTGTCCCAGGCGGCCCATCTCGACGGCCTGTCGCTGGTGACGCTCGACCAGACAGGCCTGGCGCAGAAGAACGGCGCGGTCGTCTCGCATATCCGCCTGGCGCGGCAGCCCGAGCAGCTCAACGCCGCGCGCATCGGACCCGGCGAGGCCGACCTGGTGCTCGGCTTCGATCTCGTGGTCGCTGCCTCGCAGAACGCCATCGCCACCTTCGGCAAGGGTCGGACGAAGACGGTGGTCGACGATCACTTTGCCCCCACTGCGTCATTTGTGAAGGATAGCACCATCGACTTCCGCGAGGGCGCAACCTTGCGCCGGCTGCGCAATGCCGGTGGCGAGGACGCGCTCACCACCCTGCCGGCCATGAAGCTCGCGACGGCCCTGTTCGGCGACGCCATTGCCGCCAACATGTTCCTGCTCGGCCACGCCTGGCAGAAGGGGTTCGTGCCGATCAGCCGCGAGGCGATCGAAAAGGCCATCGACCTCAATGGCGCCGGCGTCGCGATGAACCGTGCCGCCTTTGCCTGGGGCCGGCGCTCGTCCGAGGATCTGGACTACGTCAGCCGCCAGGCGGGCATGTTGCCCGCCTCAGCTGCGCCCGAGGTCAAGACGCTCGACGAGATCGTCGCGCGACGCGTCGATTTTCTCAAAGGCTACCAGAACGCCGCCTATGCCGAGCGTTATCGTGCGCTGGTCGACAAGGCGCGGCAGGCCGAGACGCGGGCAGCACCTGGCCAGGAGGCGTTCGCCCATGCGGTCGCCAAGGCCGCGTTCAAGCTGATGGCCTACAAGGACGAATATGAGGTTGCGCGGCTGCATCGCGATCCGGCGTTCCGCCAAAAGCTTTCCGAGCAGTTCGAAGGCGGCTTCAAGCTCCAGTACAATCTGGCGCCGCCCATGCTGACCCGCGTCGATCCGCGCACCGGCCATCCGGCCAAGATCGCCATCGGCCGCTGGATCGAGCCGGCCTTCGCCGTACTCGCCCGCCTGAAGGGCCTGCGCGGCACGTCCTTTGATCCCTTCGGCCGCACCGCCGAGCGCAAGATGGAGCGTCGCCTGATCGCGGACTATTTTGCGCTCGTCGAAGACCTCATTGCACGGCTGGCGCCGGAGAACCTTTCGGCGGCCACCGAACTCGCCTGCCTGCCGGAAGAGGTTCGCGGCTATGGCCACGTCAAGCTCGCTTCCGTCGCGCGCTTCGAGAAGCGCAAGGCCGAACTGCTCGCAGCCTTTTCGCAGTCGGCGCCAATGGGGCAGGCGGCCTAGGCCGGCCTATCAACGCCCTGAATCGATCCCGGCTGACCGATTCAGCACTTTCATTGGACGCCAGATTCCGCCCTTGCGATTCTGGCGTCCATGGAACAGCCATCCCCAGCTTTGCATCTTCAGCGTCGTGACCCGAGCCGCAACATGGCGCGGTTCTATCGGCTGTCTGTCGAGCCGTCGCTGTTCGGCGATGCGGCTCTGGTCCGCGAATGGGGCCGCATCGGCACGTCGGGCAGGCGGCGCCTCGACTTGTTCGCCGACGCCGCCCAGGCCGATGACGCTCTGCGCCGGCTGGCCGCTTCTAAGCTCAGGCGCGGGTACCGCAACGCCGGTTGACAGCTGTCAACGAGTTCCCGACGGCCCCGAAACGACCTGGCTGCACGTCGTTTCGTCCCCGTCACAATGGTTAATTTCCGTTAACTATAAATAAGTTGACTCGACTCGGGCGCTCCAGCACCCTGTTACGGTAATTTGACGTATTTCGATGTGCCCGGCGTAACCGCTTCATCGATCCGTTATCCACGCTCCAGCACGTAAAAACTGGTGAAGGCGTAACCCGGATTCGGATTCCGCAGCGAATCGGCGCATAAACCGTAGCAGGCTTGTCTGGCCGTCGTGTAGCACGCGGCCGGGCAGCCGAGAGGGGACTAAAGAACTTGGCAGGGGCTGTTCAAACACGGGCGGAAAACGCGAGCGAGGAGGCGGACGTCGTGTCGACCGACCGCGCCATTGCTCGCGATGCCGAGATGCTTTCGGCACAGTTGCAGGCGATGCGCGACCGGCTGTTTTCACCGACCTCGAAGAAAGCATTGCGCAAGTTTTCGAGCGGCGAGGCAGCGCGCCTGATCGGCGTCTCCGACGGTTATCTCAGGCAACTGTCCATCGCCGGCGAGGGTCCGCAGCCCGAGACGGGGGCAGGCGGGCGCCGCTACTACGCACTCGACGACATCAATGGGCTGCGCCGGCATCTCGCCGAGCAGAACCCGACCAAGGCGCGCCACTACCTGCCGCGCCGCGACGCCGCGCGCGGCGAGCACATGCAGGTCATTGCCGTCACCAACTTCAAGGGTGGCTCGGGCAAGACCACGACCAGCACCCATCTCGCCCAGCATTTAGCGCTTGCCGGATATCGCGTGCTCGCCATCGACCTCGATCCGCAGGCCTCGATGTCGGCGCTGTTCGGCTATCAGCCGGAACTCGACCTGAACGGCAACGACACGCTGTACGGCGCGATCCGCTATGACGAGGAGCGCCGGCCGCTAAGCGATATCATCCGCCGGACCTATTTCGACGGTCTCGATTTCGTGCCTGGCAATCTCGAGCTGCAGGAGTTCGAGCACACCACGCCGCAGATGCTGGCTGCGCGCCAGGCCGGCGACAGCAAGGCGATGTTCTTTGCGCGTGTGCAGGAGGCGCTGCAGACCGTTGCCGACAATTACGACGTCGTCGTCATGGACTGCCCGCCGCAGCTCGGCTTCCTGACCTTGTCGGCGCTGTGTGCGGCGACCTCGGTGCTGGTGACCATCCACCCGCAGATGCTGGACGTCGCCTCGATGAGCCAGTTCCTGTTCATGACGGCCGATCTGTTGTCGGTCGTGCGGGAAGCGGGTGGCGAGCTCAATTTCGACTTCATGCGCTATCTGATTACCCGCTACGAGCCCAATGACGGACCACAGACGCAGATCGTTGGCTTCTTGCGCTCGCTGTTCGGCGATCGCGTGCTGACCGCGCCGCTGGTCAAGTCGACGGCTTTTTCCGACGCCGGCCTGACCAAGCAGACGCTCTACGAAGTGGCGCGCGAAAGCTTCAGCCGGGCCACCTATGACCGCGCCATGGAGTCGTTGACAGCTGTCAACGACGAGGTCGAAGGCCTGATGGTCAAGGCCTGGAACCGGGCAGGCTGAGGGAGGCTGAGATGGCACAGAACCGCAAGGATCAGCTCAAGGCACTGTTTGGCACCGGCGAGCCCGCACCGGTGGCGGCAATTCCGGCCGACAACCCGCCGATCAAGCCGATGGAAGCCGAAAGCCCGGCACGGGCGCGTAGCGCCTCAGGTGCCGTCAAGGCGATGGGACTTTCTCTCGGCGGTCTTTCCAGGGAGATCGAGGAAGCGCGTCGGCTCAAGGAAAGTCTCGATACCGCCGAGCGCGTGGCCCCGGTGGATACCGGATTGATTGAAGCATCCTTTGTCGCCGACCGGCTCGACCATGGCGACCACGATGCCGATTTTGAAGCGCTGGTGGCGAGCATCGAGGCATCCGGCCAGCAGGTGCCGGTGCTGCTGCGTCCGCATCCCGACAAACAGGGGCGTTACCAGACGGCCTACGGCCACCGCCGCGTGCGGGCTGCCGGCCGGCTCGGCGTTCCGGTCCTGGCGATCGTGCGGCCGCTCTCCGACATCGAGCTGGTTCTTGCCCAGGGCAAGGAAAACAGCGAACGCCGTGATCTCTCTTTCATCGAACGTGCGCTGTTCGCCCACGAGCTGATCGGCCGGGGGTTCGAACGCGGCCTGGTGCAGGATGCGCTGTCTCTGCACAAGGCGGAGATGACACGCTTCCTGCAGGTGGCGGATGCGGTGCCCGAGCACATCGTCCGCGCCATTGGCGCTGCGCCCAAGGTCGGCCGTCCGCGCTGGATGGCGCTGGCCGATCTGCTCAAGAGCGAGGCGGCTCGGGTCAAGGCGAATGACGAGATATCAAGCGCGCGGTTTCGCGAAGCAACCAGTGATGAGCGTTTCAACCTGCTGTTCACGAGGCTGCAGCGCAAGGTCGCCAAGACAGACGGCGCCCGTGAAATTCGCGACGGAAAGGGCAGGGCGGTGGCTCACCTGACGGTCGCCAAGGGCAAGGCCCGCATCGATTTCGTGGAAAAGGTCGCCGAGGGTTTCGAGGATTTTCTCGGCGAGGAACTGCCCAGGCTGCTGCAAAGGTTCGAGCAGGAGCGCGCGGACCCGGCCCGGCAGAACTAGAATTATCCACGTCTGGTGATCGGGCGCATGCTTGGAAGCAGCGCTCCAGCGGATGTGGAGCGTAGCGTGTCAGTACCTAGTGCGTAGAGGATTGGAACCAGAAGGATAGACGGTAAGAAAAAGGCCCCCGAAACGTCGCCATTCCGGAAGCCCTCATCAATGTAGCAATTGTGAGAGAATCATTTCCGGACCGACTTGTCAACTACTGGACGCGTTCCGGAACGCCTTTGGCTTGCCTCGACAAGAGGTAAACGAAGATGATCGAGCATATCTCGACGACGCCCTTTGGGCGGCGGTCGCTGTCGCTTGCCATGGTGGCAGGGCAGATGTCGGCCGACAGCTGTGCGCCAGGCGCTAGCGCCAACAAATGGCAGGTGTTTCGCGCCGTGTGCGAGGCCAAGGGTTTGCTGGGCG
Organism: Aminobacter sp. MSH1; assembly: GCF_003071665.1. Classification (GTDB taxonomy): domain Bacteria; phylum Pseudomonadota; class Alphaproteobacteria; order Rhizobiales; family Rhizobiaceae; genus Aminobacter; species Aminobacter niigataensis. The sequence continues at coordinate 18,728 of NZ_CP026266.1, forward strand.
CCAGCGATCGCGCGCTGGCTGTGCTCAACGCATTGTTGAGCTTCCATCCGGACGCGGATCTCGCGGAAGGGGAGGGGCTTGTGGTGTTTCCTTCCAACGCGCAGCTGGCGCTTCGCGCGCATGGCATGGCGCCGGCGACGCTGAGGCGCCATCTCTCCGTGCTTGTCGACTGCGGCCTGGTCGTCCGTCGTGACAGCCCCAACGGCAAGCGCTACGCCCGCAAGGGTTCCGGTGGTGAGATCGAACAGGCTTTCGGCTTCGACCTGACGCCGCTTCTCGCACGTGCCGAAGAGTTTGAGCGCATGGCTGAGGCTGTTCGGGCCGAGAGGCGGGCGCTGCAGCTCCTGCGGGAGCGTATCACCATCCTGCGCCGGGACATTGCCAAGATGATCTCGTTCGGCCTGGAAGAGGGCATTGCGGCCGATTGGCAGCGCCTGCATCTCGAATACCGCGAGATCGTTGCGCAGATTCCGCGCACGGCAAGCCGGATTGAGCTCGAGCCGGTTGCGGTCACGCTGGCGTCATTGGCCCAGGACGTGCGCAAGATACTGGAAACTCACGTTAAAAGTGAAAAAACAAGCGCCAATGAGTCTCATTTCGAGCGCCACATACAAAATTCAAATACACAACCTCATGAACTTGAACCCGGCCTCGAAGAAGACCAGGGGGCGACGGGGGCGCAAAAGCTGGAGACCAGGAGCCAGCCGCCGACGGGATATCCACTTGGCATGGTGCTGCGTGCCTGCCCTGATATTGCCGATTACGCACGAAACGGCATTTCGGGCTGGGCCGATCTGGTGGAGACGGCGAATTTGGTGCGCGGCGCGCTCGGCGTGAGCCCGGATGCGTGGAACCAGGCCTGCGAGGCGATGGGGGCGGTGGACGCCGCGATCATGGTGGCAGCGATGCTGCAGAAGGGTGAAGCGATTGCGAGCCCCGGCGGCTACCTGCGCAGCTTGACTGCCAAGGCGCGTGCCGGCGAGTTCTCCATCGGGCCGGTGCTGATGGCCTTGCTTCGGAGCAGGGGAGGGGCTCAGGCGAGGGCGGGGTGAAGAACTGGCCGGTGAACCGCGAGAATGCCTGGTCGCCGACAGGTTGCGTCAGCAGCGGTTGTGGGCGCGGGATTGAGCCGCTTCGTTCAAGTGCGTCTCGCCCTGCAAAACTTAGCCGATGGCTGTGACGGGCAACCCCGGGAGTTTTCCACCAGTCCCAAATTCCCAGGCCAATTTCAGCTCGGCCAAGATTGCAGTCGACGGGGGATTGCCCTATATGTTGCCATACAAACCGGTCAAAGGATAAGGCAATGGCTACGCTGGCGAAAAAATCGGCTCAAGCTTTGGGCACCGGCGACAAGGCCCTGGTACTGACCTTCATGGATGGTTCGGGCCGGATTGCCATTGATCGCGTCGCCGACAGTTTCGGCATGTCCAAGACGCAGCTGGCCGAAACCGTCGGGTTGGCGCGGGAGTCGCTCTACAAGGCGGCACGTGTCGGTACCCTCAAGACGCAGGCACGGGTGCGCGAAATGCTCGAGATCATCAGCCGGGTGTCCGAATGGGCCGGCGGCAAGGAGCAGGCGATGGCCTGGTACCGGGCCCAGCCGATCCCGGCATTCGGCGGCAGGACTGCGGAAGCCCTGGTCAAGGACGGCAAGGCAGGTGCCGTGCGCGACTATCTCGACCACCTCGCTGTCGGTGGTTTTGCTTGAGGTTTTCAGGCACCTGCTACCGGGCGCACGACCCGCGCTGGTCTTTCCAGCCGATCTCTGGCGAAGGCGCGGCGAGACGGGGCGCGCGCTTCAACCCGAAGGGCACGCCGACGCTCTATCTGGCACTCGGCATCATGACCGCGGTCAAGGAAGCCAACCAGGGCTTCGCGCACCGTATCGATCCGTGCGTGCTGTGCTCCTATGAGGTTGATTGCGACGACATCGTCGATCTGCGCACGCAGCAGGCCCGAGACGCTGTGTCGGTTCGCTTCGAGGACATGGCTTGTGGCTGGATGAACTTCCTTGCCGAAGGGGAGCGGCCGCCATCCTGGACGATACACGACCGGCTTTTCCCGCAAGGGGTGGCCGGCATCCTGGTGCCCAGCTTCGCACCGGGCGCTGATGCAGAGGATCATAACCTGGTCCTGTGGAACTGGGACGGCAAGCCGCCGCACAAGGTCACTGTTATCGACCCTGATGGACGACTGCCGAAAAACCAGCTGTCTTGGGGCTGAAATGCGTCTCGTGGTGTTCAGATGAGCAGTCTCGCGGCCTTTCCGAGCTTGCGTTCGGCATCGTTGTAGTAGCTCGAGGCCTGGTTGACCGAGCGGTGCTGCGACTGCTGCATGGCGTCGAGCAGCGGGATGCCGCGCCGGGCGGCCTCGGTAAGATAGCCCGAACGCAGGCCGTGCGCGGAGAACTCCGCCGGATCCAGCCCAGCCTCGGCGATGCGGCGCTTAAGGATCAGATTGACCGCCTGCGGGGTCAGCGCGCGGCGCTGGAGATGGCCCCAGCGGTCGATCGCGCGGAACACCGGACCTTCGCTGATGCCGGCCCGGGCGATCCAGTCCTGCAGCGCCGTCACGGGCCGGCCGATCAGGTAGACGCCGGCTCCACCATCGGCGTTGCCGGTCTTGGTGCGGCCGAGACGGATCATCAGGCAGGGTAGTTTTTCCGGGCCCTCAGGATCATTGGGATCGGCCGGCACCGGGGCCTCCTCGACCAGATGTTCGACGCGCAGGGCGGCAACTTCGCTGCGGCGGCGGCCGCCAGAGGCGAAGGCGGTAACCAGCAGGGCGCGATCGCGGCAATCGACCAGGCTGTCGCCGGCACAGGCCTTCAGCACGGCTGCCAGGACGTCTGACGTGATCGCCTTCTGGCTCTTGCGCTGGCGCGTCCGATCGGTGGCACGCACGGCGGGCTTGACCGCGCTCTTGAGCCCAGGGGCGTTGAAGTGGCCCTGCATGCCGCGCCACTTGGTCAGCGTCGACCAGCTCGACAGCTTTCGCCGGACGGTGGATGGCGCATGCGGTTTCTTCCCCACCCGAAGCAAGCCCTGGGCGACAAGTACTGCAGACACCTTTGCCGGCATGCCATGCGACGCGTCGACCTCGCGTTTGGCTGGATCCCACAGATGATGGGCGACGAATTTCATCAGCAAGGCTTCCGGTGCCGGCCAGGGCAGGGGGGCTCGGGTTGCGGCGAGCGACCAGGCCTCGAGATAGGAGAGATCCGAGGCGAGCGCGCGCAGCGAGTTGTCGCCGATCCCTTCCATGGCCAAATGCTTCAGGGTGGCGACATCCTCGTCGGTCAGCAGTTCGGCCAACTGGGTGCGGCGGTCGAACGGCAGTATCGCATCAAGGGCGTCGAGCTGCTCTACGCGCTGGTCTACCGAGCCAGCTTGCGATGGTTTTGTCATATAGCCTTCAAATTGCCGGTGTTGGAACCGTGAAACGGGGCGATTCTAGCCGTTTCGCGCGCCAAAACAATCACTATCGATAAGGAGTCATTATCAATAGTTATTTTTTAACTTTGAGGAACCATCAGTTGGTAAAGCTATTCTTTATATAGCTTTAGGTAAGAGAATCGATTATAGCGTTAACAATGAGTTACCGGATCGAGTCCCTGCCCACGCAGCAGCTATTCGGCCCGGCCATGCAGGCAACCGAGGCGCTGGTCCGGCTCGACGAGCGCATCGCCCGATCGCCGGTGGCGAAAGGCTTTGTCGAGCGCAGCCATTTTGCCGATGCGGCGTCGTCATTGTGGCTCGATGGCGAGCTGGCCATGTCGAGGACCTGTGGCTGCTCGATGCGCATATGGACCGGCGCGCCTGACAAGGCGTATGAAATCCTGCGCCTCAGGCTGCAGATCCTCGGCAACAGGCCGGACTGGGCGCTCGGTCGCGAGGGGGGGCTACAGTATCAGAGCCCCCGGACTGCAAATCCCCCGGTTCATTCCAAAAGCAAACCGCATTAGCGTTCGGTTGCAGCCTGGAAGGCAGGAAGGCTTGCCTCGATCATGTCTGCAGTGCCCGTCAGGCTGATCCGGAAATCCGCGGGCCGGTCGAAGAGCGTTCCCGGCATCACGAAGACACCCTGATCCGCTAGTCTGCGGGTGAAACCAACCGAGTCCCCGCCGGGCGTGCGTCCCCAGAGGTAGAATGTGCCTTCTGGCTTGGTCATGCTGTAGCCCCATTGCGTGAGCGCGCCGTGCAGCCGGTCGCGCTTGCGCTGCAGTTCGCCGATGTCGATGCTAATCCTTTCAAGATCGGCGACCGCATATTGCAGCGGTGCATCGGGAAAATTCCAGCCGCCACCGACCTGCGAAGTTAACGCTGCCGCACGCAGGGCTTTCTTGTCGGCCTCGGGCATGGACGGGCAGATTGCGAGGTAGCCGATGCGCAGGCCCGGCGCGAGCAGGATCTTGCCATAGCTGTAGTCGATGAGCGTGTGAGGATAGACGGCGGCTGGGCTGGTGAAGGGCACGCCGTCGAAGCGGATGCGGCGGTAGGGTTCGTCGGACAGGATGAAGATCGGGCGGCCAAGCTCCGCCGACTTGCGGGTCAGCATGGCAGCGAGTTCGATCAGACGTTCCCGGCTGTAGATGACGCCCGTCGGATTGTGCGGGGTGTTGACGACCACGATCCGCGTGCGTGGCAAGATCGCGGCTTCGATGGCGGCCACGTCGAGGTCGAATGTTCCTTCTGCGAGCGGGACCGGAACCGGCACCGCATTGCGGGCGCGCAGCGTGGTAGCGTAGCAAAACCAGCCCGGCTGCGGGATGATGCATTCGTCGCCGGGGTCAAGCAGCAGGGAAAAGGCGAGCGCGATCGCACCGAAGGCGCCCTGTGTCATCGCGATGTCCTCGGGGTGGAACGGCAGCCCGAGTTCGGCGCCAAGGGCCTCGGCGATCACCGTGCGCGGTTCCTCTTCGCTGGTCTTGTAGGCGAACCAGTTCGCGCTTTTCGGCTCCATCCGGGCCTTGATCGCCGCCACCATCGCAGGCAGCGGCATTTCGTGCGGATTGCCGAAGGTGAGATCGGCGCGCACATCCTTGTCGTCGACGCCGTCGCGGTAGCTGCTGAAAAACCTGAAGACCGTGTCGATGGCGTCGGCCGACGAAATCGCGCGTGCGGACAGAATACTCATGGGGTCACTCCCGATGTTTCGGCAGCATGCGTTAGGGTAGCGCCAGAGTAAACGGCTTGAGGCAAGATGGACGTTCCTGAGTGATCTGGGCGATCAGCTCGAAGGGCGGATTGTGGACTTCGAGGCGTTCCGACCTGATCTGGAAAAAGGCGCTTGCCCATGCGAGCGGGCGGCACGGTGGCCGACCGCCGTATGATCCTGTGATGATGTTGAAGGTGTTGGTGATCCAGACGGCGAACAATCTGTCGGACGAGCGCACCGAGTTCCTGATCGACGACCGGCTGTCATTCATGCGGCACCCTGAGGTCACCTGCAAGGCAGCCTTAGCTTTGCGCGACCGTGATCGCGTCGACCATCCATGGCGCCACTGCGACGAGCGGCGGCATGTAGCTCTTCTGCACAGCGCGCCGGCAGATTGTCGAAAGCTGCTTGGCGAAGCTGCCCATCTCGCCTTGCCTGACAACCAGATAGATGTGCCGCGAGAACCCCGCTCCGGGGAGTTGGAGAACCTGGATTGCGGGCGCCAGCGAAATGCATTTTCTGACGCACACTGGTGTCAGGATCGACCATCCGACGCCGGAGGCAACCAGGCTGACGATCGATTCAATCGTGTCGCAAGAGAACGCCTGCGGTACCTCGAGTCTCATTCGGCGAAAATGCTGTTCGACCCGTTGGGCGATTCCGGTGGTGGTGCCCGAGCGGATCATGGGGAACCGCGTGGCGAAGCTGCGAAACTCGCTTTCATCTCCAAAAGGCGGCTCGCCGCGAGATACGAGCACCACGAACTGCTCCTGAAACAGCTCAAACCGTTCGAAGCCGTCGACATCGTCGAACGGATCGGCCGAGATCACCGCATCGAGTTCACGCTTGAGCAGCCGCTGGCGTAGCGGCTCCATGAATCCTGTCGCAACCGAGATCGAGCCGACGCGGTCGCGAAGCGCCTTTATCAGTATCGGAACCAGCGGATCGGACAAGGAGTCGATCAGGCCCAGGCGCAGTTGCGGGATCATCCGGACGTCGGCGCTCTGCAACTGCGCAGGTACCGCAGATGCTTCGGCGATCAGGCGCTCGGCAACATTGACCAGCTTTTGACCGGCCAGAGTTGGCTTGAGCGGTCGCGAACCACGCTCGATCAGCGAAACACCGAGACGCCGCTCCAAATTCAATATCTGCCGCGAGACTGCCGACTGTGTCAGGTCGGCATGGGCTGCGGCGGCAGTCATGCTGCCTGTCCTGCAGACAGTGATGAAAATCTCCAAAGCCTGAAGGTCAAAGCCCAGCCGGCTGACCACCATCTGGTTGTGCGCAGTCGAATTCGTCACCATTGCACGCCGCTACTATGAGTTTGGATCATGTTATTCAGAAATGTCGGTAATCGTCAATCTCCGCTCCAACGCGAAACATTTCGCGACATCTTTTGCGAATGGTGACATAAAGCACTGTAATTGCAGTGTAATTTTGTATCCTTGCGCGCACCAATACAACGTCCAGCCAATGCCCGAGCTGGAACGTTTGCGGTTTCCAGGAGATGCGACAGATTCATTATGTTTGCGCCCAACGCCCGTCTCCAATATTCCAACGCCATCGGTTTTTTTGGAGGAATGAACCAAATGCTTACCAGACGCATGTTCGGAATTGCAGCGCTTGGCCTGGCCTGCGCAGTTTCCTATGCCGCCCCCAGCTGGGCTGAGACCACGCTCGAGAAGATCCAGCGGACAAAGAAGGTTACCGTTGGAACCGAGGCTGCCTATCCGCCCTTCGAATTCGTCAAGGACGGCCAGATCGTCGGCTTCGGCAAGGATCTGCTCGATGAGATCGCCAAGCAGTGGGGCGTAGAGGTCGAGCAACTCGACCTGCCCTTCCAGGGCATCCTGCCGGGCCTGATTGCCGGCAAGTTCGATTTCGTGGCCACCTCGGTTGGCATCAACCCGGAGCGGGCCAAGCGCTACGCCTACACCTTGCCTATTGCCGACAGCACCGCCTACGCCATGAAGAAGGTCGGCAATGCCGACATCAAGACGGTCGAAGACCTGAAGGGCAAGGTTGTGTCGACGCAGCTTGCTTCGGCGGTCGATCCGGTTGCCAAGGCCCTGGATGAGCGCCTGAAGGCCAGCGGGGAAGGCTTTGCCGATCTCAAGCTGTTCCCGACATTCAATGACTCATTCCTTGCCGTCGCAAATGGCACGTCAGACGCTGCACTTGCCGGCCTGCCGGTCTTGCAGAACCTGATGAACGAGCGCCCCGGCATCTTCGAGCTGGTCGGCAAGGCTGCGGTGGTGCCGAGCTACAATGCATGGGTCGTACGTCCCGAGGACCAGGACCTGCGCGATGCGGTCAATGCAGCGATCCTCGAACTCAAGAAGAGCGGCAAGCTGGCCGAATTGCAGCAGAAGTGGCTCGGCATGACCTACGATCTGCCCGAGAAGGGCTACCTGCCAGAGGGTGCTCGCTAACACCTCCCTGGCGGTTCCGACGCCAAGGGCCCGGGACCGGCATGACCACGAAAATCGGAAACGATCTTCGAACAGGCCCATGCGCAATTTCAAGATCCTACAGCGTCCCTTGTGTGCTCAACAGGACGAGCGGCGCTGTAGGCGAGCCATCCACCCCCGACATCGAAGGAAACGACGATGGACTTCAGCGTTGCCGCCCTGGGCGGCGCCTTTCCCCAGCTCCTGCCGGCCATGGGCATCAATCTGGCGATCTCTCTTGTCGCCATGGTGCTGGCGCTGATCGGCGGCACGGCACTTACGATCCTGCGCACGCTTGGCATCATGCCGCTCAACGCAGTGATCGGCGTCGTGATCAGCTTCATACGGGGAACACCGATCCTCGTGCAGATCTTCCTGTTCTACTACGGCCTGCCGGCTCTCGGCCTCGACCTGTCGCCGATCCAGGCAGGCATCCTGGCCATCGCATTCAACAGCTCGATATTCATCACCGAGATCATGCGCGGGGGATTGTCCGGCATGGATTCCGGTCCGGTCGAAGCCGCGATCGCCCTCGGCATCAAAGGCAAGGTCATCTGGACCAAGGTAATCCTGCCGCAGCTCTACATCCGCATCATGCCGCCGCTGGTCAACGAACTCACCACCATCGTCAAGGGCACAGCCCTGCTGTCGGTGATCACGGTCGTGGAAGTGTTGCGAACCGCGCAGCAGGTGGCGAACGCCTCCTTCAGGCCGCTCGAAACCCTGCTCGCCGCAGCGATCATCCTGTTTGCGGTGAACTTCGTCATCAGCCAGAGCGGCAGGGTTCTGGAGACGCGCTTCGCCGCGCGCAGAGGATAAGGTCATGGCCTTCGACTTTAACGTCATTCTCGACAACTGGGCGCTTTTCGCGCGCGGCACATGGCTGACGATCATCATCGCCGTCGCTGCCGTCGCAGTGGGGTTCCTGATCTCCATACCGATCGCGCTGATGGCGCTGTCGCATCGCCGGACCTTGCGCTGGATCGCCACCGCCTATGTCGAGTGGTTCCGCAACATCCCCTTCATCGTCGTGCTCTACCTGTTCTTCTACGGGCTGCCGTTCTTCAACCTTCGCCTGCCCGAAGCCATCGTCGGCACGATCGCGCTCGCTTTCTTCGCCAGTTCGTATTTTGCCGAGATCATCCGCGGCGCGATCCTCGCTGTGCCGAAGGGGCAGATGGAGGCGGCTCGGGCGATCGGCATGTCCTACTTCCAGGGCCTGTGGGAAATCGTGGCTCCACAGACCGTGCGCCTGTTGGTGCCGCCTTCGACCAACACCAGCATCTCGATGGTCAAGGAAACCTCGGTGCTCAGCACGATTACCGTTGCCGAGCTGACCTACCAGGGGCTCGTCGTCCAGGGCGAAACCTTCGCGCCGTTCGAAGTTTTCCTGACCACCGCCGCAGTCTACTGGGTGGTCACCGCGATCTTTGCCCATTTCATGCACCGCGCGGAAAAGGCGTTTGGGGCCGCTCAAGGCGCTCACCAGGCGCGGACCAGTCTGGCGGACAAGTATCTGTTGATCGGCGCACGGAGGCCGGCATGACCAAGACCCTGCTCAAGGTTTCCAATCTGGCCAAAAGCTTCGGCGGCGCGACGGCACTTCGCGATATCAGCTTCGACGTGGCGGCAGGCGAGGTTGTCTGCATCATCGGCCCAAGCGGTTGCGGAAAGAGCACGCTACTGCGCTGCATCAACCACCTGACCGCTCCCGACAGCGGATTTGTTGAAGTTGCCGGCTCCTATATCGGCCGCGAGCGGAAGGCGGATGGAAAGCTGCGGATGCAGTCGCATCGCGAGATCGACCGCATGCGTCCGAAGATGGGCTTCGTCTTTCAGCAGTTCAATTTGTGGCCGCATCTCAACGTTCTGGAGAACATCGTCAAGGGCCCCATCAAAGTCCAGAAACGACCACGCGCGGAAGCCGAAGAACAAGCGCTCGCGCTGTTGCAACGCTTTGGGCTGCGCGACAAGGCTCATATGTTTCCCTCTTCGCTCTCAGGTGGCCAGAAGCAGCGCGTCGCGATCGCTCGTGCGCTGGCCATGGGACCGGAGCTGATGCTGTTCGACGAGCCGACCTCGGCGCTTGATCCTGAAATCGTCAAGGAAGTCCTGTTGTTTCTCCGGGAGCTCGCCGACTCCGGCATGACGATGGTCATCGTCACCCATGAAATCGGCTTTGCGCGCCATGTCGCGGACCGGGTCGTTTTCCTCGACCGAGGCTACGTGGCCGAAGCCGGTCCGTCGAACGATGTGCTTTCCAACCCCACCAATCCTCGTTTGCGCGAATTCCTCTCGCAGATCACATCCGACCAACCAGCTGCAGGCAAAGGTTCGTCCCCTGCAGCCGAACAGCCAATCCACTAAGAAGGACAGCGAAATGACCACACAGCTCACCTCCGCCCCCAAGCATGGCCACACGAGCATGCTCTATTCCAAGGTGCATACCGATCTCGACACGCTGGATGCTCACATCGCCTTCCTGGGCATTCCCTACGGTTCGGCCTACACGATCGACGAAGTGACCAACGACCAGACGCGGGCGCCGACCGCCGTGCGCCAGGCAACCGACCGCGCCGTCCGCAACCTCGACAGGTACGATTTCGACGTCGGCGGGCCGCTCTATGACGACCGCGCGATCAAGGCGGTGGATTGCGGCGACGTCGTCGGCGACCCCAAGGACCCCGGCGCTCACTACCGCAATGCGGAAGCTGCGGTTCGCAAGATCCTGGCCGCCGGCGCTCTGCCCCTGATCATCGGTGGCGACCACGGCATTCCGATTCCGGTCCTGCGTGCCTATGACGACCAGGGTCCGATCACGCTGATCCAGATCGACGCGCATCTCGATTGGCGCGACCAGATCAACGGCGTGCATGACGGCCTGTCGAGCCCGATCCGCCGTGCCTCCGAGATGTCTCATGTCAAGGACATCTTCCAGATCGGCATCCGCGCCCAGGGTACGGCGCGTCCGGAGGAATACGAGGCTGCCAAGGCCTACGGCTCCAACATCATCACCGCATATGAACTGCACGACGTCGGCATGGACGCCATCCTCGACCGCATCCCCGATGGTGGCCGCTATTACATCACCATCGACGCCGACGGCATCGATCCTTCGGTGATGCCGGCCGTCGCCGGTCCCGCGCTGGCCGGCGTGACCTACGCCCAGACCCGCAAGCTCCTTCACGGCCTGGTCAAGAAGGGTCGCGTCGTCGGCATGGACATCGTCGAGATCACGCCTTCCAAGGACGTCAACCAGCTCACCGCGATCTCGGCCGGGCGGTTCTTCGTCAACCTGATCGGCGCTGCGGTGCGGGCGGACTATTTCGGCACCAAGTCGGAGCTCGAAGCGAGCGCCGCAAAGGCCGGAAATCAGACTTACGCAGCGGCCTGAGATCCATCATGACCTGGCACGAAGACAATCGCTCGCGCACACGGCGCGAGCGCGATTCACTGGGCGAACGGGATGTTCCCATGGAGGCCTATTTCGGCATCCAGACGCTGCGAGCAGTCGAGAACTTCTCGCTTTCCGATATAGCGCTCAGCCATTTTCCGACGCTGGTCCGCGCTCTTGCCATGGTCAAGAAGGCCGCCGCCATTTCCAACTATGCTGCAGGGCAACTTCCCGAACCGAAGTTCGGAGCCATCGTCAAGGCATGCGACGACGTTATCGAAGGACTGCTGATGGAGCCGTTCGTCGTTGACGTCTTCCAGGGCGGGGCGGGCACGTCGAGCAACATGAATGCCAACGAGGTCATCGCCAATCGCGCCCTTGAGCATCTGGGGCGCCCGAAGGGCGATTACCAGACGGTTCATCCCAACGACGACGTGAACATGTCCCAGTCAACCAACGACGTCTATCCGACGGCGGTTCGGCTGGCGCTGCTGCTCTCGCGTTCCGACTTGCAGACCGCACTTGCCAAGCTGATCTCGGCTTTCGAGGCAAAGGGGCGCGAGTTCTCGACAACGGTCAAGATTGGCCGCACGCAGCTGCAGGATGCGGTGCCGATCACACTGGGCCAGGAATTCGAAGCTTTCGCCGCAACGCTCAGGGAAGATACCGCGCGGCTGGAAGAGGTCGCCTCGTTTTTCCAGGAAGTGAATTTGGGCGGCACCGCCGTAGGAACCCGCATCAACGCGTCGCACGCTTATGCCGAGCGTGCCATCGTCGAACTGTCGAGGATATCTGGCCTTGAGCTGAAAGCCGCCAGCAACCTTTTGGAGGCGAGCTGGGACACCGGCGCCTTTGTTACATTCTCCGGCATCCTCCGGCGGATCGCGGTCAAGCTTTCCAAGATCGCCAACGACCTCAGGCTGCTGTCCAGCGGACCGCGCAGCGGACTGGGCGAAATCCGGTTGCCTCCGGTTCAGCCCGGATCTTCGATCATGCCCGGCAAGGTCAATCCGGTCATTCCGGAATCCGTCAACCAGGTTTGCTATCAGGTGATCGGCAACGACCTGGCGGTCACCATGGCCGCCGAGGGTGGACAGCTGCAGCTCAACGCGTTCGAGCCGCTGATCGTCTACAATCTCCTGACCTCGATGCGGCTGCTCGGCCGGGCCATGACCAACCTCGCCGAGCGTTGCGTGGCGGGCATCGAGGCCGACGTCGAACGTTGTCGCTCCGGCGCTGAGGGCAGCATCTCGCTCGCTACCGCACTCGTGCCTGTCGTCGGCTATACCAAGGCCGCAGACATCGCCAAGCAAGCGCTTGCATCGGGACGAACCGTCATGGAGGTCGCGGTGTCGCTGGGTTTGGATGCCCTGGCGCTGCAGGTGCTGCTCGACCCGTTGGAAATGGCAATTCCTCAGAAAACACCAAGCAAGGAGCCGATCGATGCTCATGCCGGCTAAGACATCCGATGCTGCTGTCGTCATGCGTTCAGTCAGCAAATGGTATGGACAATTCCAGGTGCTTAAGGACATCGATTTCGATGTGGCCAAGGGCGAGCGCGTGGTCATCTGCGGGCCCTCTGGCTCCGGAAAATCGACGTTGATCCGCTGCCTCAATCGCCTCGAGCAGTTTCAAGGCGGCCAGGTGACTGTCGACGGCATCGCCCTTACCGACGACACACGGTCGGTGGACGAAGTGCGCCGGGAAGTCGGCATGGTGTTCCAGCACTTCAACCTGTTTCCGCATTTGACCATCCTGGAAAACTGCACCCTTGCGCCGATGTCGGTGCGGGGCATGAGCCGAAAGGCCGCCAACGAAACCGCCATGCGCTACCTGTCGCGCGTCAGGATTTCGGATCACGCGCATAAGTACCCCTCGCAGATTTCCGGCGGGCAGCAGCAGCGCGCGGCGATTGCGCGATCGCTTTGCATGAACCCGAAGATCATGCTCTTCGATGAGCCGACGTCCGCGCTCGACCCGGAAATGGTGACGGAGGTTCTCGACACGATGGTGGGCTTGGCCGAAGAAGGCATGACCATGATCTGCGTCACCCATGAAATGGATTTTGCGCGCCGCGTCGCCGATCGTGTCATCTTCATGGATCGCGGTCAGATCGTCGAAAGCGCGGAACCTTCGGCGTTCTTCGATGCGCCGAAGCAAGACCGGACGCGGCTCTTCCTCAGTCAGATCCTGCATTAGGCTAGCGGTGTGAATACGGATCGAAATGGCGCGCAAAAGGTCCTGGTCGTTTCGACGGGGGGCACCATCGCCTCGCGTTATGATCCGGTCGAGAAAGCCTTGATGAGTGTTGCGACCGGCGCAGAATTGCTGTCGACGCTCGGCCCGCTTGCGCCTGCCGTGGATGTCGTCCTTGAGGAATTCAGCAATCTCGGCAGCAACCGCATCGACCTCGAAACTTCGTTCCGACTTGCCTGCCGCATCGACGAGTTGCTCAAGGACGACACGATCTGCGGCTGTGTGGTCACCCACGGCACCGATACGCTCGAAGAGAGTGCCTTCCTGGCAAATCTCGTCATTTCATCGTCCAAGCCGGTCGTCTTCACCGGTGCTCAACGAGGCGCAGACCAGCCCGACGCGGATGGGCCGCGCAACCTCGCCGATGCCATTGCCGTTGCTGCGTACGCCGATGCCGCCAATCTCGGCACGCTGGTTGTATTCGCCGGCAAGGTGCTGTCGGCCATCGACGCCACCAAGGTTCATACCTCGGTTCTGGCGGCATACGATTCAAGTGGCCTGGGGCCTCTGGGCGAGGTCGATCATGGCGCGGTCCTGATTACCAGGCGGCTTTCGGGGTATGCGGCCATCAAGGCACAACACATCGAGACGCGCGTCGACTTGATCACCCTTGCAATGGGGGCAGACGAGCGCCTGTATGAAGCTGCGGTAGCCTCTGGTGCCCGCGGCATCGTGCTTGAAACCTTCGGCCGCGGCAACGCGACGCCTGAGGTGGTCGCCGCGGTAGCCCGTGCCAGGCAAAAAGGCATCGTCACCATCGTTACCTCCCGCTGCCCCAAAGGTCGGGTGCTTGCACTTTACGGCGACGGCGGCGGACGGGACCTCGAGGAGGCGGGCGCTATTTTTGCCGGACGCCTCAACGGTCCGAAGGCACGAATTCTGCTGTGCCTGGCGCTTGCCAACATGCCTGAACAAGAGATCGCTGCCCTGTTCGCGCAATTTGGCAGGTAGCCTGACCTTAAGCGGCGCAACGACCTTTGCGCATCCCGAAGCTATTCGGCGAGAGGCTCAACTGCTGACGGGCGCTTCTCGGTGTTTCGCGACAACCGGCAGGCACCCGGCTCGCGACTCAGCGAGATCTTCAATGATCAGGCGTCGCCCGTTGAACAATCTCGCAATCGGGACTGGATCAGAATTCTTGAGTTACTGGTTCGGAAAAGGTGTTTTGTAATTTTATTCAGGAGGTTCAGCCTCAACGTCAATCAGCCTCACCGAATGCGTTGGAGTCTCCAGAAATGGCAAAATCAGCTCTATACGAAGTGCTAGGCGTAAAAATGAATGCAACAGCTGACGAGATAGAGAATGCCTATGTCAAGAAAGTTGCAAATTTACCTAAGCATGGAATATCTGGTTTTATAGTTCGAGTGTTCGGAATGAGGTATCAATTTGATTATGCACATAGCGTAATAGGAAATGTGTCTAGGCGAAAATTATATGATGTCGAACCAGATAGATTTGATTCAGTTACGCCAAATTATCTCGGATTCTAAAATTCTTACACTTGTGACCAGCACATAACTTGGAGGATGACTATGATTTCCATGAAATCTGGTGATGACGAGATTTTGGCGTCCGCCGGCAAGCGTGCTTGCCAACAGGGTCCATCAAATCGCAGCCAGATCCGGTTCGGGTGGGGTGTGATTGACGATGTATTTCGGCGCATCAGAGTCTTGTTGTCGGAAATCAAGGTTGGTTTGAAATAGTGCTGTGCTTATTTAATAATAAAACCAACAACGCTGGTGCGATGGCCATCGTTGATGATGAAGGGGCGTCGAATATCCAACGCCGGTGAAACGGCGTAGGACGCCAGACCAAGTCTCGTGCACGCTTCCACATTGGCAAGCAGATCATATCTTGATTGGCTTGAGCGAGTTCTGGCCCGAGGCTTTGCCGCAAGAATTCGCCCGATACGGGGGCATTTAGCCGTCCCAATTGCAGCGCTTACATTCGAGCAACTGGCATTGCAGTTTTTCGCTGCAGCGAGCCTTCGATAGCGCGCTCAGGGCAAGATGCGAGCCGCTAGGCTGGCCTGCGATAGGATCGGAATATCCAATGCAAAGGAACGACTAAAAGTTCTTTTCAATGGTCCCCCGGCGTCACATCGTTAACCAGCGAACTTCCATATCTTGGTTCGAGGATCAGGTCTCGAGGGGCCTGGACAAAAGACCAATCGGCGGCGGTGAGGCCGCGATCAGTCTCGGCAGAAGGGTTTAGCATGAAGCGTGATGCTCTTGTCTTCTACAGTCCCGTGGATGATCCCGCGGCATGGCGGGATGCTCTCGCCAGCGAATTGCCGGATCTGGATTTTCGCGTTGACGAAGACGGTGGCGATCCTGCGGAAGTCAGTTACGCCTTGTGCTGGCTGCCTCCGAAAGGCTTCTTCCAGAGGTTCCGCAATCTCAAGCTTTTGACCAACCTTGGCGCTGGGGTGGACGCGCTGTTGAACCGCGACGATCTCGTGCCTGTTCCTATTACCCGCCTTTCGGATCCCGGGATGGTGTCGCTCATGACGAGCTATGTCATCTTTGCAGTGACCCGCTACGCCCGTGACATGCATATCTTCGAGCGCGCCAAGCGGCGAGGGGAGTGGCACTATGTCCACCCGCGCGCCTTGTCCGAAATCAAGGTCTGCGTCCTCGGTCTCGGCGAGCTCGGTGCCCATGCGGCCAAATCGCTTGCCGATATGGGCTATGACGTCCGTGGATGGTCGCGCTCATTGAAGAGCATTCCCGGGGTCGCATGTCACGCCGGGCGTAGCTCGCTCGATGCCCTGCTCGGAGAATGCGAGATCTTTGTATCGATGCTTCCAGCGACAAACGATACGCATGCTCTTCTTGGCGCGCGTGAACTGGCGCTGATGCCGGCTGGCGCCAAGTTCATCAACGTTTCGCGTAGTGCTGTGGTCGACGAAGCAGCCCTGGTGGCGGCACTTAGATCGGGAGCCATCGGCGAAGCAACGCTTGACGTGTTTGGCGCCGAGCCGTTGCCAACGAGCCATCCATACTGGGCCTTGGACAACGTTTTCATAACGCCACATCTGGCCAGCATTACCGTGCCCGCTCTGGCGGTTCGCGATGTAGCCGAGAGCATAAGGCGCGTGCGCCGCGGTGAAGCGCCCCTTCATCAAGTCGATCCGCAAAGGGGCTACTAGGTTCAGGGAAATCCCTGAGGTTTGCGCTGTCTCGCATCGCTGGGGAACGCGATACTTGGCAACGTTGGTGTCAATAAACAACAATGAAAAAGTGAGGAGCATGCAATGAAGAATTATTGGATTGGCATCGGCGCCATGGCGCTGGCATCGTTCGCGACGCAGTCGGGCGCACAGGAGAAGCTGATCGTCAGCACCTGGGGCGGAAACTGGAAGGACGGAACGGCCATTATCGCCAAGGAATTCACCAAGCGTACAGGGATGGAAGTCGAGTTCATCACCGGCGGCACGCTCGACCGTCTGGCCAAGGCCAAGGTCGCCAAGGGAAATCCCGAGTCCGACGTGACCTACACGACATCGCATGTGGGGGCCCTCTATCAATCGGATGGCCTTTTCGAGAAACTCGATATGAGCAAGGTTCCGAACGCCGCCGACCTCTACCCTGCCGGCGATCGCGGCGGCTACGAGATGGGCGTTTACTCCTACGTCTATTCGCCGGCCTTCCGCACCGATCTCATGCCTGAAGGCTTCAAGATCGATTCATGGAAAGTTCTGTGGGACGAATCCATGAAGAGCAGCCTGGGTCTCCCGGATTTCGATCCCAGCCATGTCGTCATCGCCGCTTCGGTCATGGAAGGCAAAAGCCCGGCGGATTGGGAAAGCATCACCGACAAGCTGACTGCGCTGAAGCCCAACATCAAGGCCTTCTATCAGTCGGACGCGACCAGCCAGGATCTCATCCGCACCGGTGAAACGCCTGTGCAGGTCCTGCTGTCGATCAATGGCTACCATTTGATCGAGCAAGGCTTGCCGATCGAGATTGCCATCCCGAAGGAAGGTGCCGTGGTTGGCATCGGCGCCCTGGGTATCAACACGGGGACCAAGAAGCTCGATGCCGCGCATGAGTTCATCAATGTCGCGCTGGACCCCATCGTTCAGCAGGAGATCTGCGAATTCCACAAATGTTCGCCGATGAACCGCAAGGCCAAGATTTCGGAAGAGCTTGCGAAACTGCCAGGGATCTTCACCACCGACGAGCAGTGGAAGACCCAGGCGATTGTGCTTGACGATGCGACCTACGCCAAGCTTCTTCCGCAGTGGAAGATCTGGTTCACCGAAAACATGATGCAGTAACCAGTCGAGAGGATGGGCAGCGCCTTGTGCGCTGCCCAACGGCCATGACCAGACAGCGCCCCTTTTTCGTTCAGTTTCTCGTGCCAGCGGTACTCGTCGCGGTGATTTTCGCCGCAGCGATGTTCAATGTCCTGAAGTACAGCTTCCTCGAATTCGTTCCCGGATCGCTGAATGTCGGTGGCTTCACGCTGGAAAACTTCACCCGCATCAATCGGCCAATCTACTATTGGGTCTTGCTCGACACCTTCATCCTAAGCTTTGCGACGGCGTTCTTCGCACTGCTGCTGAGCTATCCGATTTCGTTTGCATTGGTACGCGCCGAGCGGAACTGGGTGCGCTCGGTACTTGTGGTCCTGGCGATCACGCCGCTGTTCACCGGCGAAATCGTGCGCACCTATTCCTGGATGCTGGTGCTCGGCTCGGACGGTGTCGTCAACACGGCGCTGAAGTCGCTGGGCATCATCGATCGGTCCGTGCCGATCATGTACACGCGGGTGGGCGTCGTCATCGCCCTGGTGCAATTTGCAATGCCGGTCATGATCATCCTGCTGGCGACCGCGATCAGCCAGATCAACCGCGACTGTGAAAAGGCGGCCGCCAATCTTGGCGCCACACCGAACACGGTTTTCTGGTGGGTGACCATTCCACTTACCCTGCCGGGCATTCTCTCCGGCTTCGTCGTGGTCTTCGCCTGGACGATGAGCGCCTTCTCGACACCTCAGCTGATCGGTGGAGGCAAGGTGCTGATGATTTCAAATGTCGTCTATCTCCAGGGCTTCTCGTCATTCAATCTGCCCTTTGCGGCGGTGCTTAGCCTTGTCGCGCTGGTTGCCGCACTTGGAAGCCTGGCATTGATGAAACTCCTCACGGCCCGCCTCGAGCAGAACATGGCGACGTCATGAGCAAGGGTACGAACATGCGAAGCACTCTGTTCTGGACGGCCGTAGTGGCGATCCTGGTCTATATGACGCTGCCTGCCGTGGTCGTCGTCGCGACATCGTTCAACCCTACGGAAGTCATGGCGTTTCCGCCAAACGGCTTTTCGCTGCGCTGGTATGAAAAGGCGCTGACATATCCGGACTTTCAGGTGGCTTTCAAAAACAGCTTGATCGTCATGGGGGTGTCTTCGACACTCGCCATGCTGCTTGGATCAAGCTTTGCCTATCTGATCTTCCACTATAATTTCCGTGGTCGCGGTCTTCTTGAAGCCGCGCTGTGGTCGCCGCTGATCGTGCCGCATTTCACCACAGGATTTGGCTTCCTTCTGCTCGGCAGCCATCTCAACCTGACGCAGGGCTTTGCTGTCATCGTCATGGCCCATCTGCTGCTTGTGACACCATTCGTGACTCGCGCAGTTTTCGTCTCGCTGAGCAATGTCGACCCGAACTACGCCCGCGCGGCGGCCAATCTCGGCGCCACGCCCACCAGGGTGATGTTCAAGATCACGGTTCCCTTGATTTTGCCCGGTATGATAGGCGGCTGGCTCATCGCATCGATCCTGTCGCTGACCGAGTTCACGGCTTCGCTCTACGTCACCGCAAGCCGCACCCAAACGCTGCCGGTCGCGATGTACAATTACATCCGGGAATATGCGGACCCCACCATTTCGGCGATATCGGCGCTGCTGATCCTTTCGACGACAGCGATCATGATCATTGCCAATCATTTCCTCGGCCTCCGTCGAATCCTTGGAATCGACAACGGCTGAAGCGCTAGAGGTTTAGCACCATGATGCATCAAAAAATGACCGCCATCACAGCTCTCGAACACTCGGTCGAGATCAAGGCCGTAAGCAAGACGTTCGGCTCGTTCCACGCAGTCAACAACGTATCGCTGCCGATCCGTACCGGGGAATTCGTCACCCTGCTCGGGCCCAGCGGGTGCGGCAAGACCACCTTGTTGAACATGGTGGCGGGCTTCATCGACCCCAGCGCCGGAGCGATCCACATCGGTGGCGTCGACGTCACCGATGTTCCCGTTCATCTGCGCGACACCGGCATGGTTTTCCAGAGCTATGCGCTGTTTCCGCACATGAACGTCTTCGACAACGTGGCCTTCGGCCTGCGCCAGCGGAAATTCTCCAAGAGCGAAGTTACGCACAAGGTCATGCAGACCATCGAGATGATGAAGCTGTCGGGCATGGAAGGCCGGCGCATCTCGCAACTGTCGGGAGGCCAGCAGCAGCGTGTCGCCCTGGCCCGCGCTATCGCCATCCAGCCCAAGGTTCTGCTGCTCGACGAACCCTTGTCGGCGCTCGACAAGAGCCTGCGTGCCCAGATGCAGGTCGAGTTGATCGAAATGCATCGCAATACCGGCCTGACAACGATCTTCGTGACACACGACCAGGGCGAGGCGCTGAGCCTTTCCGATCGCATCGTGGTGATGAACCGCGGTCAAATTCAGCAGGTGGCCGAGCCGATCGATCTCTACCGCAATCCGGCCAACGGTTTCGTTGCCTCCTTCATCGGTGAAATCAACGCCTTGCCGGCGGCAATCTATCAGGCATCCGACCGCGAGATCTCGCTGGCAATCGGAAATATCCGCATGACCGCGCCACGGCGTGCGGAATGGCAGTTCGGCCAGGGAGAGATGGTGCAGGCGTTCGTGCGACCTGAGCACATCCGGATAGCGACGTCCGCCGACGCCGGCTGCAACGTCGTCACGGGTGAAGTGCTGACCCACATCTATCAGGGTTCGCACACGATCACGCGCCTGCGCGTTGACGGCCTCGGTCCGATCGAGATGCGGCTTCCTGGCGGCGACGTTGTCGGCAGGGTTCCCGTGGGAATGCCGACGCAGATCGCCTTCGACTTGTCGCAGGTCATTCTCCTCGCCGACAAGTCGAGCTGAACCTCGGGCGCCGGTGCAGACGTATTGCCGGCCGGCGCCGAGGCCCTGGCTGGCAGGAAGGGCAATCCCTGATGTTGGAATTCTTGACCGAGCAGGACTATCGAACGACGCCCTGGAAAAATGGCCGGGGCGTCACCGAAGACGTTCTCCTGCTGCCGCAAGGTGCAACGCATGAGAACTTCGATATTCGCATCAGCCGGGCGCCGATCGTCGATGAATCACAGTTCTCTCCGTTTCCGGGCATCGACCGGACGATCACGCGCCTTGGCGAAAATCCCCTGGTCCTTCGCTTCGAGGACGGGGAGGAGGTCGCGCTAGGGCACCTGTCGCCCTATCGCTTCGACAGTGCATCGGCGCCCTGTTCGCAGTTGCCAGGCGGTGCATCACAGGTCATGAACGTCATGACGCGCCGCGGACGCTGGTCTGCACGGGTCGCCGTGGTCGGCAATTCCGACGGAGGCAGCATGTCCGTTCCTCTAGGTGGGCTGCTTGTCGTGCATGCCGTGCGCGGCGAATGCATCGCATCCCCAGGCCGCATCGATGCCGGCGAAACGCTGATCGTGCGGGACGTTGCCCGGGTCGATATTGCTCCAGGCCGGGACAGCGTGTGCCTGGTTGCTGCTTTCGAACCGGAGACGCGTGCCTAGCCACCGGCTGGTGGATCAGAATTGCTGATCCTGTTGCTTGCACTTTCATATTTTCCCGAGGCATGAAGTTGAGCTATTTTTTCGATCATGAACACGATGGTCGATACCCGAAATACACTCTTCTCGCCGTATCGCGGCCGCATTGGCGATCTTGCCCAGCGCCACCAATCCATTGCACCGCGAGATCTGCATCAGGGCATGGGCGTCCCCTTTGTTGGGCCATGCGGTAGACCGTTGCAGCTGGTGACTGACGCAGCGACGCTGCCGGCCGACTTGCAGGCAAGCGTCATGATGCTTGGAAGTTTCGATGGCTTCCATCGCGGCCACCAGGCGCTGATGGCGGCGGCCCAGGCGGCCGCGCTCGTCGGTAGCAGCCCGATCGGCGTCATGTCCGTCGAACCGCATCCGCGCCAGCTTTTTGCGCCGCAAGCCAAGGCGTTCCGTCTCGGCACGCCCGCCACCAAAGCGGAAACTTTCGGTCGGCTCGGCGTCGACTTCCTGTACAGCCCGCGTTTTGACCACGCCTTCGCCGGACAGGAGCCGGAGAATTTCATCGATGAAATCCTGGTCGACGGGTTCAAGGTCTCGCGGTTGGTTGTCGGCCACAATTTTCGTTTCGGCCGGCAGCGACGCGGCGACGTGGATCTTTTGCGACGCCTTGGACAACAGCGCGGGTTTGCGGTGACGGTGGTCGAGGACATTCACTGGGACGACGCCACCTGTTCGTCGACGCGCGTGCGCAATCTGCTCATGTCAGGTGACATCGAGGCAGCCAACTCATTGCTCGGCCATGCGTGGAGCGTCGAGCTGGGAGTAGAGCCGGCTGCGGTGTTGCGATCGGGAGAGAAGATCGTGGCTTGGCACGGCAGCGTGCTCAAACCCGCCTGCGGCGCATATGATGTTACGGTACGGCTGCCAAATGCATCTGGACCGCTGTCACACGGCTGCATCACCATCGATGCTTCGGGGGTGGCAACCCTGGCGCTGGAGTGTTGGCGTGCCATAGAGCCTGGACCGCAGGCCATATTGTTCGTCGATTTCATCCGTCGGCGCGCCGGTTAGTTCCGTCTCGCCGAAAGATCGCAAAATGTGATCCATAGGCACGAGCTATACTATTTTACAGATCCAAGACCTTGGGTGGATACCTAGCAAGGAATATGGCTTGCCAGCGAGATCGTCATGGCCGGCCTCATCCTTGGAGGTAGACATGACAACCAAGCCTGCATTGAAGCTGACGCACGCCGGGGCGCTCAAGGCCCTCGCCAGTGCAGTTGCCAAGGCTGAGTCGCTCAACGTTCCCCAAAACATCACGATCGTCGACGACGGCGGCAATTTGCTGGCGTTCGTGCGGATGGACGGGGCAAAACTCTTGTCGCGTGAAACCTCGATGTCCAAGGCGATCACCGCCGCCTCGCATCGCCAGCCGACGTCACGCCTCGATCCGAACTACGAAATCAAGCTCGCCATCGCGGGCGGCGGTCGCCTTACCAATCTAGAGGGCGGTTTGCCCATATTCATCGACGGGCACTGCGTTGGCGCGGTCGGTGTCGGTTCCGGCACAGGCGCCCAGGACGTCGAGGTGGCGCGTGCCGCACTCAGTGGCGTGGGCGCCGAAGACCAGAAGCCCTAGCCGCCGGCTCGCCCGATCGCCTCGATCGGCAAGGCAGCTGTCGTCCAAATCAGAACACTTGCAATGGCGGGTTCGCGTCTTGAAACTCTTTTACGCTCCGACTTCTCCCTATGTCCGCAAGGTCATGACGGTGGCCCATGAAGTCGGGCTGGTCAGCAGGATTGAATTGATAGTGAGCGGCACCACGCCGCTCGAGGGAGACCGGGACCTTCTCGCGTTCAACCCGCTCGGCAAGATTCCAGCCCTGCTGACCGATGACGGCACGTGTTTGTTCGACAGCCGGGTCATCTGCGAATACCTGGCAGAACTGGCCGGGGACACCACGATTTTCTCGCCGGGGGGTCCGCGCCGTTGGGCAGCGCTCATGCAGCAGGCGCTGGGGGACGGGCTGCTCGATGCGGCGCTGCTGGCCCGCTACGAAATGCTGATGCGGCCTGAGGGCGCGCGTTCGCCTCAATGGCGCGCCGCACAGCTGCGCAAGGTCGAAGCCGGATTGGACAAGATCGAGGCTCTGTTGCCGGACATCGGCGGCGAGGTGACGATCGGCGCGATCAGCTTCGGCTGCGCGCTCGGTTATCTCGACTTCCGGTTTCCCGAGCTGAATTGGCGGGCGCAACGCCCGGTGGCGGAGCGATGGTTCGCCGACTTTGATGCGCGTGCTTCGATGGTCGCGACCAAGCCCTATGACCGCCTGGCGGCGGTCGATCACACCAAGATCAAAGCATGATTGTGAGCGCGTGATGTCCGACACATTGCATATCGAGGTCCTCAATGGACCCAACACGAACCTGTATGGTCTCGACCCCGAAGGCCCCTATGGCCGGCTGACCCTCGCCGACATCGAGGCGCGCTGCCGCAACAAGGCCGAGCTGCTCGGGGCCACGGTCCGCTTCAACCAGTCCAGTTCCGAAAGCATGCTCATCGACTGGATTCACGAGGCGCGTGGCAAGGCCGATGGCATCGTCATCAACGGTGGCAGTCTGTCTTACACCTCCATCGGACTCATGGACGCCATGGCGAGCTTCGGAGGCCCGAGCTACCAGGTGCATGTCAGCAACGTCTTCAAGCGGGAGGCGATCCGTCATCACTCCTTCATTTCCCAGGCTGTCACCGGGTGCCTGATCGGACTCGGCCCGGCCGGCTACGAAATCGCCATCGAAGCGATCGTGCAGAAATTGCGCGGTCACTGACACCAGCCAAGGCATGGCTGCATCAGGAATACCGAACCAAGAGATATTTAAGCTCTATTTTCAAAAAGATGCCTTCTGCGCCAATATTTACCCATCGAACAAGGCAATGGAAACTTCGAGAGACACCCAAAATGTCGACCCTCCAAGCATCGCTTAGTACAAGTCGTGAGTTCAAGGCTGTCGGCCAGGAGTTTCCGACGGTCGATCGCGGGGCATTCGTTGGCGCAATGAGCGGCGCTGTAACCGGCGTCAATGTCATCACCACGGACGGTCCTGCCGGCACATTTGGCGTCACCGTCAGTGCGATGGCGTCAGTGTCGGCTGACCCGCCAATGCTGCTCGTTTGCGTCAACCGTCGCAGTCCGGCATGCGCGGCCATCAAGGAAAACGGCGTATTCTGCGTCAATCTCCTGGCGGTTCACCAGGGCGACATTTCCGACGTCTTTGCCGGGCATCCGCGCGAAGGCGAGGCATTCGATTTCCGCTGCGCCGAATGGCAGCCGACCGTCACCGGATCGGCGCGCCTTCCGGATGCCGCAAGCACCTTCGACTGCGTTGTCGATAGCGGCCACGACGTTGGAACCCATACGATTTTTGTCGGCCGTGTGGTGGATGTAACCGCCACAGAAAGCGCCCCCCTGGCGCATTGCCGACGCGCATATTGCCATCCGTCCACCTTGCCGCTGAACAGCTAGCGGTCGGCCGGAAGCAACAAAGTACCCAAGAGAAAGGCGTATCAATGATCAGAACCGGTAATCAATATCGGGATTCGATCCGGGATGGCCGGCGGGTTTGGATCAATGGTGAGCGTGTCAAAGACGTCACGTCGCACCCGATGTTCAAGCCTATCGTCGATATCCGGGCTCGCATCTACGATATGGCGCATGACCCGAAGCACAGCTCAGTCATGTCCTACGAAGAAGGCGGCGAGCGTTTCGCGGTCGGCCTGAAGCTGCCGTACACGCAGCAGGATTGGCACGACAAGCGCCGCTCCACGGATACCGTCCTTGATGAGGCACGGGGAATTGTCACCCGCGTCGGCGACGAGACCGTCGGTGAAATGTGGTCGCTGTTCGACGGCCGCGAAATGCTCAACGATGTGGATCCGCGCTTTGCGGTCAACATCGAGCGCCATATCAACACGGTTCTGAGGAACGACCCGTTCCACGTCTCGGCCAATACCGATCCAAAGGGCGACCGCTCGAAACGACCGCAGGATCAGGACCCCGACATGCTTCTGCATGTGGTCAAGGAGACGGACGCCGGCATCATTGTCCGCGGCGCGAAATACGAGACGGCCGCAGCCTATGCCAACCAGGCATTCACCAAGCCGACGATTGCGAACTGGGGCGACGAAAAGCTGTCGGACTATGCGGTAGGCTTTGTTTGCGACTTCTCATCGCCGAATCTTCGCTTCATTGCCCGTACCGGCTTTGCCGGCCGCGCGCCGGCCGAGGACTATCCTCTGTCCAACCGCGTCGACGAGGTCGACACGCTGGTCATCTACGACAACGTGCTGATCCCGTGGGAAAATGTGCTGTTCTACCAGTACACGAAGGCGGCGCAGTTTATCCGCTCGACATTGCATCGCTATTCGGCGTTCGCTTTTGTCCAGCGCAACCAGAAGCTTGCCGACCTGATGATCGGTGCGGCGTTGTGGAACGTGCGCCAGACCGGCCTTGAAAAGCAGCAGGCGGTTCAGGAAAAGCTCGCCACGCTGGCCTGCTACCGCGAGGGTATCAATGCGCACCTGACAGCGGCAATTGCCACTGCCGAGCGCAGCCCTGCAGGGTTGCTTATGCCGAACCAGTCGTTGCTGATGGCTGGCCGCGTGCTCGCTTGCTCGCAACTCCACCACATGATGCACATCGCCCGCGAGCTTTGCGGCGGTCAGATCTGCATCACGCCGGACTACGCCAGCTTCCGCGATCCTGAAGCCGGCCAATGGCTCGAGAAGTTCTACACGCTAAACGACAACTGGTATGCCGAGGATCGGCGCAAACTTCTCGCCTTCGCACGCGATTTGCTGAATTCCGACTATGCCGGTCATCGCCTGACCTTCCAGCTCTTCGCGCAGGCCCCACCCTTCGCGCACCTGGCGGCTGTCTACAACAACTTCGACTGGAAGGAGCCACTGCGCTTCACCAAGGAAGCGGCCGGATTGTCGGACCGCGTCTACGGTCCGCAGAGCTTTGCGGCGGCGGCGAAGTAGCACCGTTTCAACTCGCTTCGCGCCAGCCGGTCCCTCCGGTTGGCGCAGGCGTCCCCCGATATTGTGAAAGAACCTCAATCATGATCCACCAGCGCCTGCGCCCGTTCAATACCCGCGTCACCTATCCAGAACAGAAGCTCGACAACGATCTTTCGCAGGGCGTCGTCGCCCGCGGCACCACGGTCTTCCTTCGTGGCCAGGTTTCCCAGGACCTCGACTCGCGTGAATGCCTGCATGTCGGCGATCCAGGCGCGCAAACAGCCAAGACGATGCAAAACATCAAGATGCTGCTTGAGGAAGCGGGCAGCGAAATGGCGCACATCTGCCGCATCGTCGTCTATGTCACCGACATCCGCTATCGCGAAGCGGTCTACCAGGAAATGGGCAAGTGGCTGAAGGGCGTTTTCCCTTGCTCCACTGGCATCGTCGTCCCGGCGCTCGCCCGGCCCGAATGGGTCGTTGAAATCGAGGTGACCGCAGTCATCCCCGACGCCGCGTGACCGGAGGTTGAACAGTTGACCTTCTCGATTTCGGCACGCTGCGCAAAGACCGGAATGTTCGGCATTGCGGTTTCGTCGTCCAGCCCGTGCGTCGCCGCGCGCTGCGCCCATGCTCGGGCAGGCGTCGGTGTGGTGGCGACCCAGAACATCACCGACCCCACTCTCGGGCCACTTGGTCTTGATTTGATGGCATCCGGACTAAGTGCCGCCGACGCGATGGAGCGCATCAAATCGCAAGCCAGTCACCTTGAGTATCGCCAGCTTGCGCTGGTCGATGGCAACGGCGGCGGTGCTGCTTTTTCCGGGCGCAACACGCTCGGCACGCATCGGACCGTGATCGAGCCCAACGTCGTGGCCGCCGGCAATCTGCTGTCGAACGCGGCGGTGCCCGAAAAAATGGTCGAAGCGTTCCTGATGGCCGAGGGCGGGTCGCTCGGCAGCCGCCTGATCAAGGCCATGCGGGCAGCACTGGCGGCCGGGGGTGAAGAAGGCCCGGTCCATTCGGTTGGCATGCTGCTGGTGCGTGAGGTTGCCTGGCCAGTTGCCGACCTGCGCGTGGATTGGCATGAAACCGATCCCATCGGTGAGCTCTCCAGGTTGTGGGAGCTGTGGGAGCCGCAACTTGACGCTTACGTGTCGCGCGGGATCAACCCGTCGGTCGCGCCGTCTTATGGAGTTCCGGGAGATCTGTAAGGCGCCAATGACGCCTTGACAGCAAAATTCGCAGCCGCCATCGTCCGCGATGGTTCCTTACGCAATCGTCCGACCGACGCCGCGAGGAATACCTAGCTTGAATACTAACCTAGCTCAGGGCCTCGTGAACGATCTCGATTTGCGTACCTTTTCAATGCGATTTACGTTGCGGCAACTCGCCTACTTCGTGGCTGCGGGCGAGGTGGGCGGGGTTACCCTTGCGTCGGAACGCATCAATGTCTCACAGCCTTCGATCTCGGCTGCGATTTCGCAGCTGGAGGCCGAGTTCGGCCTCCAGCTCTTCGTCCGCCATCATGCGCAGGGATTGTCCCTGACGCCGGCCGGTCAACGTCTGTTGCACGCGGCCAAGGCGCTTCTGCAGCAGGCGGAGGACCTTCACGGCATTGCCGACGAAGTGGCCAAATCGGTTTCTGGCCCGCTGCAGGTCGGTTCGTTCCGTACCCTGGCGCCGATGCTCATTCCCGAGTTGTGCAAGGGGTTTCTTGCACAATATCCCGCCGTGAAGCTGCAAGTCAGCGAAGACGACGAGGCAGCGCTGATCGCCAAACTGCGGCGTGCCGAAATCAACCTGGCGCTGACCTATGCGATCCATTTGACCGACGACATCGCTTTCGAGCCTTTGGCGGAATTGCCCACCTACATTCTGCTGCCGGCCGATGATCCGCTTGCCCACGAAAAGTCGATCGAGCTGTCCGTGCTGGCGGAGAAGCCTTTCATCCTGTTGGATATGCCGCTGAGCAAGGAATACTTCCTGAATCTGTTCGTGACGCATGGCATTACCCCGAACATAACCGCGCGATCGGTCTCTCCTGAAACGGTTCGCAGTTTCGTGGCATGCGGCTTTGGCTATTCGCTCATGACGGCGCGTCCCATGAACATGGCAGCCGTCAACGGAAAGCAGCTCGCCTACGTGCCACTGGCGGGAGACCATCCCCCGATGGTGCTCGGCATTGCCACGCTCAAGGGCTTGCGCAAGACGCGAGCCACCGAGAGATTCGAAGAGCATTGCCGCGAGCTCATGACCACGGTTAATCTGCCGGGGATGGCGCCGATGCGCTGAGGCGCTATGCGGCCAGGTCGTCGGCCAGCCTGCGAAGCATCGACATGCACTGGGTCATCTGATCGAGGCTGATGAATTCGTCGGGCTGGTGGGCCTGGCGAATGTCGCCGGGTCCGCAAACGACTGTCGGGATGCCAAGCCGTTCGTGAAACAGCCCGCCCTCGGTGCCGAAGGCTATTTTCCCGAGCTTGCCGCCGTTGGTGTGTTTCTGAATTTCCCGAACCACCGCGGCGTCAGGCTGGGTATCCAGGCCGGGGTAGGCGTTGACGATTTCGAGCGCGACACCGGTATCGCGAAAGCGCGACTGCGCATGGCTTGTCAGTTCCATGGCGCGCTCGGCCAAACGGTCGAGCAGCGGCTGCGCATTGTCGGTTGGAATGTTGCGGATCTCGAAGTCGACGCTGCAATGGTTGGGCACGATGTTGAGCGCGGTTCCGCCATTGATCATGCCGACGTGAACCGTCGTGAACGGTACCGTGAAGTCCGGGTCGCGTGCGCCACTTGCGAGCAGTTCGTCCTGCAGCGCGCGCAGCGTACCCACCATGTCGGTGGCGAGATGAATGGCGTTCAGCCCTTCCGGCGCATGGCTGGAATGGCATTCGCGCCCGGTGCAGTTGATCCGGCCCGCGACCTTGCCCTTGTGCGCGACCACGGTCTGCATGCTGGTCGGCTCACCGATCACGCACATAGAAGGGCGATAGGATCTGTTGGCCAGAAGGTCGATCAGCCGGCGCACGCCGACGCAGCCGATTTCCTCGTCATAGCTGAAGGCCAGATGTAGCGGACGGCTGAAGCTGCGGGCCGCATATTCCTCGAACAGCACCAACACGCAGGCGATGAAACCCTTCATGTCGGCGGTTCCGCGCCCGTAAAGAAGCTCGCCCCGCTGGGCCATCCGGAACGGATCGTTGCTCCACGCCTGGCCTTCCGTAGGCACGACATCGGTATGGCCCGACAAGAGTACGCCTGCAACCTCGGCCGGTCCGAGCGTCGCATAGATGTTGGCTTTGGTCCCTTCCTGATTGTGCACGATGTCGGCCGCGATGCCGAGCCTGGCCAGGAAGTCCCTGACGAAGTGGATCAGGTCGAGATTGGAGGCTCGGCTGATGGTCGGGAAGGCGATAAGCCGATCAAGTATTTCCGTGGCGCGCTGAATGGACATTGATCCCGAGCTATGGCTCGTTGAAGTTGGCCCTAGCTAACCGACCAGCCCGCATCGGCGCCATTTGGTTTTTCCGAAGCAGAAGATCGTAAAGTCCACCGGCCGGGGGCTGCGGGTGGCATCTGATCGTATTCGCCGTTCTTCAGCTTAGTCTTTTGCGAATGGCAGTCTCGCGGAAGCCCCCTTAGCCTCGTTCCAGCACCTCAAATATCGCTTCGGGGTGCGGCGAGGGGCGGGAAATGGAAATTCGGTTTCGACGTGAACATGACAGCCTTGGGCATGTAGATGTGCCTTGCGATGCCTTGTGGGGGCCTCAAACGGAACGCGCACGCGCAAATTTCCGCATCTCCGGCATGACACTCAGCCGCTTTCCGCATGTCATCGTGGCGCTCGCCATGACCAAGCAGGCTGCGGCTCGTGCGAATGCACGTCTTGGTTTTCTGTCACAGCAAAAGTGCGACGCAATCGAAAGCGCCTGCGATGAGATCATTGCCGGCCGACATTTCGATGCCTTTCCGCTCGATCCCATTCAGGGCGGTGCTGGCACGTCGGTGAACATGAATGCCAACGAGGTCATCGCCAATCTTGCCAATGAGAAGCTTGGTGTTGCGCGCGGCGCCAACGAGCCGGTTCACGCCAATGACGACGTCAACCGTTCACAATCAACCAACGATGCCTATCCGACCGCGGTGCGCCTGTCGCTGCTTCTGGCTCATGGCGACCTCGAACGGGCGCTGCGCTCGCTGGTCGGCTCGTTCGAGGAGCGGTCAGCCGCTTTCGCAAAGATTGCCAAGCTGGGACGCACCCAGCTGCAAGACGCGGTGCCGATGACGCTCGGTCAGGAGTTCTCGGCGTTCGCCACGGCGTTGAACGAGGATGTCGCCCGGCTCCGCGAGATGCTGCCGCTTGTGGCGGAGGTAAACCTCGGCGGTACGGCCATTGGCACCGGCCTGAACGCGCCCAGGGGGTATTCCGAGATCGCGCTGGGCGAGCTTTCGGCACTCAGTGGTCACAAATTGACGCCGGCCGCCAATCTGGTCGAAGCCAGCTGGGACATGGGCGCCTTCGTCCTGTTCTCCGCCATGCTGAAGCGGCTGGCGACAAAGCTCTCCAAGATTTCGAACGACCTGCGCCTGCTGTCGAGCGGCCCTCGCGGCGGCCTTGGCGAAATTCGGTTGCCGGCAGTCCAGCCCGGCTCGTCGATCATGCCGGGCAAGGTCAATCCCGTCATTCCGGAAGTCGTCAATCAGGTCTGCTTCCAGATCATCGGCAACGACATCGCCGTCACCATGGCGTCTGAGGCTGGCCAGCTTCAGCTCAACGCCATGGAGCCGCTCATAACTTTCAACCTGCATTTCTCCATGCAAATGCTCGAGGCCGCGATCCGCACGCTGGACGAGCAGTGTGTGCGGGGCATCGAAGCCGACAGCGCGCGTTGCTGGACGCATCTCGAAGCGAGCGTAGGTTCAGTTACTGCCTTGGTGCCGCTGATCGGCTATCGCCGCAGCGCCGAATTGGCCAACGACGCGCTTCGGCTGGATAGAAAGGTGGCCGAGCTTGCGGTGGAGCGCGGTTTGGTCAGCAGCGAACAGGCAGCCTCGATGCTTGACCCGATGAGCCTGGCTTTTCCAGCGTGATTGGCCCTTTGGTGTGCCGTTGATCAGTTTATCCGATGCCGGGGCCCGATATTCACGAATGTACTGAAGCCAATAGCCTTGTCACAACTGCACCGCAGGAAGTCGCAGGATGTGATCGTCAAGCGCCAGCATGGCGAGGCTGTCGGTCCCTGCACCTAAATCAACAACAGCAGGGATTTGCAGTGACAGTTTTGCCGAAGACGATGAAAGCGGTAGTGGCGTCCCATCCCGGCGGTCCGGAGGTTCTGACGCTGGTCGAACGGCCGCTGCCTCAGCCGGGGGCGGGCGAAGTCTTGGTCCGCGTCGAGGCCGCCGGCGTCAACAGGCCCGACATCATGCAGCGCCGCGGCGCAATTCCTGTGCCGGCGGGTGTCACCGACGTTCTCGGCCTGGAAATCTCCGGTGAGATCGTTGTCGTGGGTCCCGGCGTCGCGCCGTCGATGGTGGGGACATCGGTTGCAGCACTGGTATCCGGCGGAGGCTACGCCGAATATTGCCTCGCTCAGGCAGGGCATTGCCTGCCGCTTCCAGCGGGCCTGGACCACGTCGCCAGCGCGGCCCTCCCTGAGGCGGCCTTTACCGTCTGGCACAATCTTTTCGAACGCGGCGGGGTTGCTCCGGGCGACACGGTGCTCATCCACGGTGGTGCCAGCGGCATAGGAAGCTTGGCCATTCAGCTTGCGCGCGCTGCGGGAGCAACCGTCCTGGCCACTGCCGGTGGTCCGGAAAAGACGCATTTCGTGCGCGAATTGGGGGCCGACGTAGCCATAGATTATCGCAGCGAGGATTTTGTCGAGATCGGCCGAAGCGCGACCGGTGGCCGCGGCGTGGATGTCGTTCTGGACATTGTCGGCGGCAGTTACATCAAGCGCAACCTCGCGGTTCTGGCGCCCGGTGGCCGTCATGTCAGTATTGCCTTCATGGAAGGCGCTGTCGTGCAGGTCGACTTGACCGCCATCATGATGAAGGGCCTCACTTTGACGTCCTCTACAATGAGACCCAAATCCGTAGACGAGAAGAGCCGGCTGGCGCGAGCGGTGGAGCGGCATGTCTGGCCGCTGGTCGCGAAGGGGAAGGTGGCACCGCCCATATTCAGGACGTATCCGCTACATGAGGTCGCCCAGGCGCATCGCCTGTTGGACGAAAACGCGAATATGGGCAAGATCGTGCTCAGATGCGGTTAGTGGCTTGCAATCCTCGGGGCACGGACGATTGCGCGCGACCAGACGATACGGCTGGTCGCTTTCCTCGACGGTGTCCGTGAGCCCGCCGCGGCCGGCATGAAGGCGCACATGACTACCTCCTCGCCCGCATCGGCGATGATGCGGCGCATGCCGTTTGAGTCGTAGGTCGGCGCCGATGAGCGGTCATTCGGGTGAAGCTAGAGAGCAGATAGCTTTAGGAAAAATATTCGATTATAGCGTTGGCAATGAGGATCGAATCCCTGGTCACGGAACAGCTGTTCGGCCCGGCCATGCGGGCAACCGAGACGCTGGTCCGGCTCGACGAGCGCATCGCCCGCTCGCCGGTGGCCAAGGGCTTTGTCGAGCGCAGCCATTTTGCCGATGCGGCCTCGTCGCTTTGGCTCGATGGCGAGTTGGTCCATGTCGAGGACCTCGTGCTGCACGATGCGCATATGGATTTGCGCGCACCGACGCACGAACTCACGCGTGCCCATGAAATCCTGCGCCTCAGGCGCCAGATCCTCAGCAACAGGCCGGACTGGGCGCTCGGCCGCGAGGGTTTTGCCGTGCTGTGCGGGCGCGGCGCCGCGCCGGTCGTGCCGAAACCGCAAGGGCAGGTGGCAACACACGAAGGCGGCGATGCGGAGGAGGACGACGATGGCGACGATCGCCTGAGTGCCGAACTGGCCGCGCTCGATGCCGCGCTCGGCCGTGCGCAGGCCGTTCTCGACCAGGCGCTCGCCATTCCGCAGGCGTCGAACGACGACACCTCTCGTCGCAGCACGACCGCGGATGAGAAGAACCCTCTGATCTACGATGCCGATTGGGATGAGCCGGAGCGGCTTGTCGAGTGGCAGGCGGCGCTCGCCGCAAGCGAGGGCCTGCCGGCGCTTGTACGCGCCGCCATCGCCTACGATGCGTGGACGGCGATCGCGCCGCTGCAGCATGCGCCGTGGCTAGGGCGCCTGCTGGTTGCGGCGCTGCTGCGCCAGTCGGCGACGACGACTGCGCATCTTGTGGCGCTGCATGTCGGTGCACGGACGATTGCGCGCGAGCGGCGGTTTGCGCGCGACCGGACTACGCGGCTGGTGGCGTTCCTCGACGGGGTCCACGAGACCGCCGCGGCCGGCATGAAGGAGCATGACCGGCTGGTGCTCGCCAAGGCGCAGATGGACCGGCGGCTCAAGGGCCGGCGCTCGACATCGCGTCTGCCCGAGGTGATCGCGCTGGTGCTGTCTCGGCCGCTGGTCAGCAGCGGCATGATCGAGAAGGAGCTCGGTGTGACCACCGCCGGAGCGCTCAACCTGATCGGCGAGCTCGAGCTGCGCGAAATCACCGGCCGGGGCCGGTACAGGGCCTGGGGCGTGATCTAGCTGCTGCTGGTCTGCGCGTCCTCAACCTCTCAGCGAGAGGAGCCGCAGCACCCCTTAGACTAGCTCCTGCTTTCGGCCGTGCCCGATGATCCTGAACGCCGGTTCTTGGATGCCTTTTCAGGGCTCGATCCGGCAGATGCCAATACAGTGCGCCGTCGAAAAGAGCGCAGCGGTGCTTAGGGCCGGTGACAATCACTCCGCGTTGGCGAGTTCAGGGGGAGTCTCCCACCTCAAGGCTGGCGAGCGCGCAGCTTTTCATAGCGCTTGATCAGGCGGTCGCGCTTCAGTCGGGAAAGGCGCTGGAGCCAGAAGGTGCCGTCGAGCTGGTCGATCTCGTGCTGGTGACAGATGGCCAGCAGGCCATCCGCCTCTTCCGTTTTCTCGTTTCCGTCCAGATCCTGGTAGCTGATTTTGACGCTGGCATGGCGTTCGACCTGCTCGACGACGCCCGGCATCGAAACGCTACCTTCCTGATGCTGAATTTTGTCGGGTGAAGTCCAGGTGATCCTGGGATTGACGTAGACACGCACGCCGTTGCCCGGTGCAAGCTCGAGCACGATCACTCGCAGCGGGATGCCGATGTGCGGCGCGGTGATGCCGATGCCCGGTGCTGCGCGCATCGTGTCGAGCAAGTTATCCGCGAGCCCGCGCAGGTTCTCGTCGAAAACGGTCACCGGTGCTGCCACCGATTTCAGCCGCTGATCCGGGAATTTCACGATCGGTCGGATCGCCACCTTGTCGTTCTCCCTGGCACTTGGGGGACAGTCAGTCGGGATCTGTCGCCACCGCTGTCCCGGTTCGCCGGCGCATGACCTAGCCGTTTTGGGTGACGCTTGCCATGTCTAAAGTGTGGTGGGAGCTCGGCCCCGGCGAGGCCGGCGCGATCGCTGACCTGCGATTTTGAAATGGCTACGACGGGCGTAGTCGACCCGGAACGTCTTTCCCCAGCCGATAGCGGACCGAGTCATGCCGACTCGTCATGACGTAAACCGCCACGCTTTGAATTCTGACCTTGACAGAATTCTCAGAAGTTCCGTATATCGAAATACAAATCCCTATATAAGGAATTTTTAGATGAAGGCGATCCTGTTTCACGAGGCTATCTGTCCGGCGGGGACAAGCTGGGACCAACGATTGGGCGAGATCAGCGACGAGGTGGTTCTCGCGGAGGAGAACGGCTTCCACGCCTATGCCCAATCCGAACATCATTTCGCCAAGGGTGAAGCGATCATTTCAGCGCCGGAGGTTTGCCTGGCCTACGTCGCGGCGCGCACGAGCAAGATCAAGCTGCGCATTTCCTCCGTCAATTTTCTGCCATTCAACCACCCTCTGCGTGTCGTGGAGCAGGCGGCCACGCTTGATATCCTGTCGGGCGGACGCTTCGAACTTGGCGGCGCCAGGTCGAACAATCCGTACACGCTCGAGGCTTTCCGCATCGACCCGTCCCGCACGCGTGAATACCGCGATGAGTTCCTGAACATCATCGGAAAAGCGCTGACGGAGGAATGGTTTGAGTACAAATCGGATCTGTACGACATTCCCAAGCGGCGGATTTCGCCCTGGACGCCCTCGCGCCGTCCCATCCCCGTCCACCTCTCGGCAACGAGTTCCGAGTCCCATGAGCAGGCAGGTGCTGCCGGCTGTGGCGTGATGTCAGGTCTCGGCATCCTGGGCTGGGACTATGTCCGCAACTGTCTGGACGCTTATGAGCGCGGGATGGCGAAGGCGGAGCCGGTGGTGGGTTCCATCACGTCGCGTTTCGCGACCTTCTCCGTCGGCACGAGCTGCCACGAGGATTCCAAGCGTGCCCGGGAACTGACGCGCAAGAACACGATCGACTTCTTCAAGGTGATCATCGGCTGGATGACCAAGCTCGGTCAGACCGCCGAGGGTTACGAGTATATGAGCCGCATTCAGGAAGTTAAGGAGAATGCGGAAAACATCGACTTCCTGATCGAGACGTCGCCCTACATCATGGCCGGCAGTCCGGACGAGATCCTGAAGACGGCCCGCAGGCTCTACGATATGGGCGTCGACGATCTTATCTGGCGCGTTGATGGAATGGGCCACGAAAACAACAAGGCGACCATCGAGGCCCTCGGCAAGCACGTCATTCCCGTCATGGAGACCTGGCCGGATCGTCGCCCCGAACAACGCTTCGGAGCGGCGCTCTGATGAATCGGTTCGCCGTGGCAGGTCCTTCGCAGCATCTGACGCAGAATTGGAACGTCACCAAGCCGTCTGCGTCTGGCTCGAAGGGCGTCGTCGTCTCCCAATCCCGGGAGGCGAGCCTCGCTGGTTGCGCCATGCTCGAGATGGGCGGAAGCGCTGCCGACGCCGTGGTCGCCGCCGCGCTCGTTCTGGCGGTCGTGGAGCCATGGAACAGCGGGCTCGGCGGTATCGGCTATGCAGTGATACGAGAACCCGACGATGCCGCCTGGTCGCTTGACTTTGGGCCGGTGGCCCCGGCCGCGGTGGATATCGCCGACTACCCTCTGAGCGGGGGCTCGTCTCCGGAGATTTTCGGCTGGCCAAAAGTCAAGGGCGACCGGAATGTTCACGGTCCACTGAGCTTTTGCGTGCCGAAGGCCGTTGCCGGCCTGGGACGACTTCATGATCGCTTCGGGCGTCTGCCTTGGGCGGAGGTCGTCGTTCCAGCCGTCGCCTGCGCCAAAAGGGGCATGCCGAAGGATTGGTTCTCGACGGTCAAGATCGCCCAGATGGGACATCTGTTGCGGCAGTACGAGGAGGCCGCACGGATCTATCTTCCGAACGGTTTGCCACCTGTCGGTGCTGAAAAGGGCAACCCGTCGTTTCTCCCGCAAGGCGCACTTTCCAGCACCTTGGAGATGCTTGCGCGAGACGGGTGGCGCAGCTTCTACGAGGGGGAACTGGCCTCTCTTCTCGTTGACGACATGGCAGCCGTGGGGTCACGGCTGTCGTCAGCAGATCTGCAGGCGGCCGATGCTTCGTTTGACGCTGCCGAACACATGGACTGGGGAGGCCATCGCCTGTTCCTGCCATCGTCCGATTGCGGCGGCGGCATGTTGCGTGAGGTTCTACCGGAATTGACGGTTCCCTCGGCCCGGAATGCCGAATGGTTTTCCGATCTGGCTGGTGTCCTCACGCGGGCTTCACGCCGGCGGATCGAAGGAATCAAGGCGGAAAACGAGCGCCAAACCTGCACGACGCACCTGAACGTGTGCGATTCAGACGGGCTGACGATCGCCTTCACGACTTCCTTGCTCGGTTTGATGGGCAGCGCAGTTGTCCTGCCCAAGACTGGCGTTCTCATGAACAACGGCATGATGTGGTTCGATCCGGTACCTGGCAAACCGAATTCGATCGGCGCCGGCGTTCGCCCCCAATCGAACATGTTGCCAGTGATCTGTCGAACCGCCGCAGGCGACATTCTCAGCCTCGGCGCCTCGGGTGGACGGCGGATTCTGCCGGCCGTGCTGAGCCACCTGGCCGATCTGGCAGTTTTTTTCTTTACCCCGGAGGAAGCGGCGCACCTTCCGCGGATCGATGTTTCCGCGACCGAACAGATTGTCGTCGACCGACGCATCGCCGAGGATGTCAAACGAAGGCTTGCGGAGGTCAACAACGTCACGCTTTGCGAACACGCCGCGGCGCCGCTCAATTTCGGATGCCCATCCGTCCTGAAGATCACAAATCATGTCGCGACAGGCCAGCCGGATGTAATGACGCCCTGGAGCGCGGCGTGCGCTGCAAGAGACATGAACTGAACACAGCACGACCGATACAAACTGAGGAGGAAAAATGGCGATCTCACGTGTACTATCGACCAGTTTGATGGCGGCCACATTCTTCGGCTTCGCATCAGCCGCAAGCGCCGAGCCGGTGCGCTTCGCCTGGCCGTCGGCTATCAACTCCGGCGTCGCGCCGCTCGTCTTCGCCGAAAAGCTTGGTCTTTTCGAGCGAGAGGGCCTGGAGCTGGACATTGTCGTCTTGACGGGTTCGGGCGTGATCGTCCCGCAACTCCATGCCGGAGCGATCGACGCCGCCTATTCCGGGCTTGAACCCGCCATCCTGTCCCATCAGCCGAACGCAGCCGATCTCGGTGTCTTCTTCATCTACAACTATATTCCGAACTCGATCTGGGAACTGGCGGTTCGTGAGGATTCCGACATCAAGTCGCTCGCCGACCTGAAGGGGAAAACGATCGGTGTTCTTGCGCTAGGCTCGTCCAACGTGCTGACCACAAAGGCGATCTTGCAAGGGGCGGGAATTTCTCCCGACGAGGTCAGCTTTCAGGCCGTGGGTGTCGGCGCCGCGGCATATGAGGCTTTGAAGAGCGGCCAGATCGACGTTCTGAACCTTTTCGATACCGCCCATAAGCGGCTCGAGCTTGCAGGAACGCCGATCCGCTTGCTGGAAATGCCTGGAAACTTTGCCGGGTCCAGCCACGGGATTTCCGTCCTGAAGTCCGGCTATGCCGAGCGCAAGGACTACTGGACGCGTTTCGGCCGGGTGTTGGCCGAGTCGAACGTTGCCTGCCAAGCAAATATCGAGGGCTGTATTCGCGCTTACTGGGAGGCTTATCCCGAACTGGCGCCGACTGCGGACAAGGAAAGCGCGGCCCTCGAGACCGAGAAGAAGGTTCTTGAAGCGCGCCTGGCCAAGCTGCTCGATATCCCGGGTCAGTACGGTGAATTCTCGAAGGGCGACTGGACGAGCCTGGTTGAGGCTCTTGAACTGGGCCGTCTCGTGACGGACCCCAACGTATCGTTGGATCTCTACTATACCAACGAGCTGGTTCCCGCCTTCAACGACTTCAACAAGGACGACATCGTCAAGCTCGCCAAAGAGGTAAAGTAGTGCCAACGGCCTTGACCGAAAACCCCAACCTTGCCGGCTCGTTTCTTAGCCTTTCTAACGTCGGCGTCACCTATTCCACGAGGCGCGGGGAAACCCGCGCCATCGACAACCTCACCCTGGAGGTCGAGGACGGGCAGTTCGTCGCCGTGCTGGGTCCTTCCGGTTGCGGGAAGTCGACGATGCTTCGGCTCATAGCAGGCTTGCTGAAGCCGACCCTTGGCCAGCTCCTTTTTAAGGGGCAGGAACTGGACGGTCCGAACAAGGAAGTCGGGATCGTGTTCCAGAACCCGACGCTCCTGCCTTGGAAGACGGTTCGGGACAATGTGATGATGCCGATCCGGGCGCTGAAGCTGCCCGCGGAGAAGTACAAGGATTGGTGCGACGAACTCCTGGAGATCGCAGGCCTGACCGACTTCGCGTTGGCCTATCCGCATGAACTGTCGGGCGGCATGCAACAGCGCGTAGGCATCTGCCGCGGCCTGATACACAAGCCGAAGCTGCTGCTCATGGACGAGCCTTTCGCGGCGCTGGACGCCATGACGCGTGAGCATATGGGTGCTGAGCTCCAGCGGATCTGGATGAACACGCGCAAGTCGGTGTTCTTCATCACCCATTCGATCCAGGAGGCCATCTTCCTCGCCGACCGCATCGTCGTTCTCTCCGCCCGTCCGGCCCGGGTGGTCGAAATTATCGACGTGAACCTGCCTCGTCCCCGCAACGCCGACACCCAGTCCCTGCCTGAGTTCGGGCGGCTCAGCAGCCATTTGCGCGCGCACTTTCTCGGGGATCACAAGAACCAGACGGACGCAAGGCCATGAGCGCAATCAGACGATACCTTCCGCCTTTGGTGACGTTCGTATTGATCATT
Source organism: Aminobacter sp. MSH1 (assembly GCF_003071665.1). Lineage (GTDB taxonomy): Bacteria > Pseudomonadota > Alphaproteobacteria > Rhizobiales > Rhizobiaceae > Aminobacter > Aminobacter niigataensis. The sequence goes on from NZ_CP026266.1 coordinate 58,136, forward strand.
GCCGCCTGGGAGTTCGCTTCACGGGGGCCAGACGCGGCATTCATCCTTCCCAGGCCCTGGGCAGTGGTGCAGTCGCTGATCGACGGTTACATCGTTCGCGGCACACTCTGGGAGCATCTCTTCACGACGCTTTTCCAGACGATTTTCGGCTTCATCATTGGCTGCGTGGTCGCGGTGGTCCTGGCGGCCCTGGTCGTCGAGTTCGAGATCGTCGATCGCAGCATCTACCCCTACATCATCGCTCTGCAGTCGATGCCCAAGGTCGCGCTCGCCCCGCTGCTGATTGTCTGGTTCGGCTTCGGCATGGCGAGCAAGGTCGTGCTGGTGGCGCTGATCTGCTTCTTTCCGATGTTCGTCAACGCGGTGACCGGCCTGCGAAGCGTGCCGATCGAACTTGTCGACCTCTACCGTGCCTTCTCCGCAAGCCGCTGGCGGATGTTCTTCGAGATCAAGATCCCGACGGCTCTGCCCTCGTTCTTCGCCGGGTTGCAGATCGCGGTGGTCTTTGCACTGCTGGGCGCGGTCGTGGGCGAGTTCATCGCGTCCCAAAAGGGCCTGGGAAGCGTCATCCAGGCAGCCTCGGTGTCGTTCAACCTTCCGATCGTCTTTGCCTGCATCATCTCGCTGTCCTGCCTGGGTGCCGTGATGACCGCCCTGGTTCGTTTCACATACAGGCGCGTCGTCTTCTGGCAGCGCACCGCAACCAAGGGAGACAGCTAATGGGCATGCCTCTCCGCGTCGTCGCTCTGGTCGGAAGTCCTTCGCGACCATCTTCCACAGCCGCAGTCGTCTCGCAGATACTCAACGAACTCCCCGACAGCATCGGCAGGACGCTGGTTTCTCTGAACGACATCCCTGCCGAAGCGCTTTTGTCGGGGAACTTGAATGAACCGACCCTGCAGGCGGCCATCGAGGCCGTCGAGGCCGCCGATGGCGTCGTCATCGGAACCCCGATCTACAAGGCTTCGCTGTCCGGTCTGATGAAGTCGTTCATCGACACGCTTCCCCAGTACGGCATGGCCGACAAGGTCGTCTGGCCGGTCGGAACGGGGGGGTCGCTGGCCCATGCGCTGGCGCTCGACTACGGCGTTCGCCCCATCCTGCAGTCGATGGGCGCCCGCCACATCATCCAAAGCGCCTTCTTCAATCCCGCCGACCTGACCGTGCCGGAGGGGGGGACGCTGAAACAGCATCTCGCCGGCAATCCACGATATGTCGAGGCGCTGCGTCACTTCGTGATTGCCGTGTCCGCAGACCGACCGCTTCCGTTCCTGGGCCATCCCCAGCCGGACCGCGCCGGTACGGATCCGAGGAATGCGGCATGACCGTCGCCCTGTCCTCAGAGCGTACGGGTGCCAACCTACAGACCGATCCGGCGAGCTTCGACCGGATCATCGAGAACGGCCGCAAGGTGCGGCCCGAATGGCGCTGCATGCCTGTCGAGGCCCGCGCCAGGATACTCGCGCGTCTCGCCGAACTGATCAGCGTCGAGAAGGAGCGGTTCGCCCAGCTGCTGATCCGCGAGGTCGGCAAGCCTCTTGGGGAAGCCCGAGCGGAAGTCGACGCTTCGGTGCGGATGCTGGAATATTTCGCGGGCTGGCCTTTCTGGGGTCGGACCGGCCAAGTCGGTGTGGTTTCAAGCCTTCCTGAAGGGGGCGTCCTCTTGAAGCCGCAGGGGCTGGTCGGGCTGATCACCCCTTGGAACTACCCGCTGTCCAGCCCGGTCCAGAAGATCGCGGGTGCCCTGGTGACCGGCAACGTCGTCATATGGCGTCCGTCGCCGCTCTGCCAGGAGACCTCGGCTCTGGTCACCGATCTCGCGGTGCGGGCTGGCCTTCCCGACCATGTCCTGACGACGCTCTACGAACAAGGCTCGGACCTGGCACGCCGCCTCGTGGCCGACCCGCGTGTCCAGGCGGTCAGCTTCACCGGTTCGACCGCCGTCGGGCAGCAGATCCGCCAGACGGTGCTGCAGCGGCAAGGCGCGATCCAGTGCGAAATGGGCGGCAAGAACGCAGCTGTCGTCGTAGCGGACGCGGATCTTCGGCACGCAGCGCGGAGGATCGCTTATGGCGCCTTCGGTTTCGCGGGGCAGAAGTGCACGGCCGTTTCGCGCGTCTATGTCGAGCACGAGGTCGCCGACGCCTTCCTGGCTCTGTTGTCTGAGGCGGTGTCCGCCCTCGGGTTCGGCGATCCCCAGAGCGAACGGACAGTCGCCGGTCCGGTGATCTCCAGTGACAAAAGGCGGGAGCTCGACGGCGTTCGCGAGGCCGCGCTGGCACGCGGCATCCCCCAGCTCCATTTGGAACTGACGACGGTCGGCGACAGCACGGGCGGCGCCTTCTTCGCGCCGACTGTGTTTCACGACGTCCCGCGCGACGACGACCTGATGCGTGAGGAATTCTTCGGCCCCATCCTCGCCGTGACGCAAGTCTCCGATCTGACGGATGCGATCGCCTGCGTCAACGACAGCGACTATGGGCTGGCGGCGTGCGTTTTTACCACCGACCGGGCCAAGGCCCGCCGCTTCGCGGCAGAGGCGGAGGTCGGCACCGTCAAGATAAACGACTCGACCCCCGGCCTGTCCGTCGGCCTGCCCGCGGGCGGTTGGAAGGGCTCCGGCGCCGGCGTTGGCGAACTCGGCGACGAAAGCATTCGATTTTTCACACGTTCGACCGCCGTCATCGGTTGAAGAAAACTGCGAGCGAAAGCAATGGCATACGATCCGATCGAAACCTGGAAGACAATGCAGGTCAAAGTCTGGCCGGAAGAGTACTATCTCGTTGACCTTCCCGTCGAACACCTGGCCGTGGCTGTTTCGGCCCTCGAGAAGTCGACCGCGAAATATTGCACCGTGACGCGCGACCAGTTCGGCTTCTCGCTGGTGATCGACGTCAAGACATGGCGCGCGCTCGGCATTGCGTCGCTCGAACGCAAGCATTTCGGCCCGCTCAAGGTGCTTTCGACGAATTCCGAGCTGCCGTTCGACGTGCCCGGCTTCATCCGCACGGCGCTCGAGCCGGTCAACGCTCGCAGGCTGAAGGCCGCGCCCGTGTGCGGCCTGCGCGCCGACCACTTCTTCACCGGCGCCGATCAACTCGACGAAGTGGTGGCGATTTTCGAAACCTTCAGCGGCGGCGTTACCCATGGGTGAGGCCGCCTTGTGCGGAGGAGGGGATTGGCTGGAGGTCGTCGAAGGCAATCTCCCTTTCATCGTCAGCCTGCCTCATACCGGAACCACGGTTCCGGACGAGTTTGCGGCAGGGTTCGCCAACACAAAGCTCACGACACGCGACGCGGACTGGCATCTGCATCAGGTCTTCCGGCCGATCCTGCCCGCCGGCACCACGGTGGTCCGGACAGATATCTCCCGAAGCATCATCGATGTGAACCGTCCCCCGGACGGGCAATCCCTTTATCCAGGTCAGGCCACCACGGGGCTCTGCCCGACCACGGACTTCGACGGGACGCCGCTTTACCGATCCGGCTCCGAACCTGCGCCCGACGAGATCGAGCGCCGTCGTCGCCTGTTCCATGAGCCTTATGCCCGAGCGTTGGGCGAGCAGATCGAACGCCTGCGCGCAAGGCACGGGCGGGTCGCGGTGCTGGATTGCCATTCGATCCGACCGCGCATTCCGCGCCTTTTTGACGGTACGTTGCCAGGCCTCAACATCGGCACCGATGACGGCCGATCCTGTTCGCCGCGAATGCAGGCGAAGCTCGAGGCTGTTGCCGAACAGTCGCCTTTCACCTGGGTATCGAACGGCCGCTTCAAAGGGGGATGGATCACGCGTCATTTCGGCAACCCAAAGGCCGGAATTGATTCCGTTCAGATCGAAATCGCCATGAACGCTTACCTTCTCGTCCGCGACGAGAACGACTATGGCGCGCCGGAATACGAGGCTGACGGCGCGCGCCTTCTGCAGCAAACGCTATCCCCATTCATCGAGGCGCTTCTTCAACCATGAGTGACATGTCTTCCGCATTCGGCGAAGCCGCTTTCGAGCAGGTGAATCTCAATCCGTTGACGCCGCTTAACCGCTACAAGTTCCTGACCGCGTCGGTCGTGCCGCGGCCCATCGCCTTGGTGTCCACAATAGGACCGACGGGTCTAGTCAACGTCGCCCCGTTCAGCCAGTTCATCATCCTGTCGGCGACGCCACCGATCCTCGGCATCGTGTCGGGCCAATACAGCGACGGTATCAAGGATACCCATGCGCATATTCTGCGCACGCAGCAATTCGTGATCAATGTGGTGGACGAGGATCTCGCGCAGGCGACGCAGGCGTGTGCGTTTCCGTTCCGCTCGGACCAGAGCGAAGCCGAGATCGTCGGTCTGGACACACTCGATTGCACGACGATCGACGGACGACGCCTTGCAGCGTCGCCGATGTCGTTCGAGTGCCGGTTGCAGCGCACGGAAAGGTTCGGGGAAACAGCTACCCTGATTGCCGGCGAGGTGGTGGCGGTGCATGCGCGATCCGGCCTGGTATCCGGGCATCGGGTCGATCATCGGAAGCTCAAGCCGCTCGGGCGCATCGCCGGCCGCAGCTACTGTCGCACGCGCGAGGTGGTCGAGATGCCCGACGATTTAGACGATCCGTATCGTCAGTACGGACGTGAGCTCCGGCCCTGACGGCGGCGGTGGCGGGTACCGCGTGCCCGGCGTCGCTATTGCCGGCGCGCACGGCGCGCGAGATAGTCATTTCCGAATCCGCTCTGAACGGCGCTCAAAAAGATATTTGTTTCCGAGACTTGTCGTTCAGGCGCGACCATGATCTTTGGCCGCCGGACTCTCCGCATGACGCATGAACAGGCAAGGTCAAAGTGTCGAAGGACAGCGAAAGCGAAACATTTCTGCAAGGGACTGGTCCCGCCGAGCGCAAGCAGGACACCAGCACCAGTCTTGTTCTCGCGAACGGCCTGGATGTTCTGTCGCTCGTGGCCAAGACGAACGGTGAGCTGAGCCTGCGCGAGATCGGGCATATTCTCGGCCTCAGCTCGACGGTTACGCACCGGCTCGTAGCCACCCTTCGCCATCGCAACTTTCTCGAAAAGAACCCCGCGACCGGCAAGTACATCATCGGAATCGAAAGCTACCGTGTTGGCCAGAGCTACACCGAAACAATGAAGACCGAGGCTGTGGCCAAGCCCATCCTGCAGGAGGCTGGTCAACGGCTAGGCGTCAACTGCTTCCTGGGCGTCCGCAAGGATACAAGCATCGTTTACCTCTATGACTTCTCCGCGGCGCGCCGGAGCAGCATCAGGCTTGCACCCGGTACGGAGGTGCCTTTGGTCGCTACGGCGATGGGGCTGTCGATTCTGGCGGACCTGTCCGAAGCACGTCTCAAAGAGTTCAAGGATCGCGTATTTCAAGACAATGCCGTGGGGGAAACCTTTCTTGCTGAATTCGATGCTCAGATAGAGTTCGCACGAAAGAATGGTTACGCCTTGATCAGGAGCGAACTCTTTCCAGGAGTGGTCACTGTCGGCGCGAAGATAGCGCAGGGCCATAGCGACATTGAAGCAGCCATCAGCTTTGGGTTGCCCTCGGACGCTGCGTCGGAAGCGCATTTGGCCAAGCTGGGCGAGAGCATACTGGCAACCGCGCGCCGCATAGAAGAGGCTCTCACAAGCTGACACAGTTTGGGTATGCGGGTATCAGCAGGATTACAAAGTCCGGCATGTTCAAGTCACGGCTATGACCTGCCGAGGGAACCTAGGCGGCGGGCGAGAAGTGTCGACACGCTATCGTGGGTCTTGCGTTCGCGCGGAGGCAGCGCCGGCATGCTGACGCTGACCAGCGCCAGCGTCCGATCGGGACGACGAAAGCACCACCAAGCCGGTGCGTCTCGCGAATTATGAGCCTCATGCCCGGCCGTATTATCTGCGAAATCGAATTGCGGTCATCGCGAGGCCGCTAGGTGTTTGCGTTCCCGGCAGTGCGCGACTTTGGAAACCCGTGCCCTTCGAAGCGTCAGACAAGGATCGGCGGGGAGGGCGCGAAGCGCACCCCCGTTTATTCTGCAGTCGGCGGAGCCGACGCTTTGAAAGATGATCCCGCCGTTCCGAAGGAGCGGGTCCAAGGGCGCAATTATACGTCGCTGACGCGACGTGTTGCTCAATGGCCTGCCCGGCCAGCCGCCCTGACGAACGCACGCATGGTCCGTTCGTTGTTCAGGAGCAATGTCTGTCGTGGCTGTCCCCCATTTCTCTGTCGCCATCATCAGCCGCGGCAACGGCCGCAGCGCCGTACTGTCGGCCGCTTATCGCCATTGCGCGAAGATGGAGTACGAACGCGAAGCGAGATCGATCGATTACACACGCAAGCAGGGGCTGCTCCATGAGGAGTTTTTGGCACCACCCGATGCGCCGCAATGGGTGAGTAGCCTCATTGCCGATCGATCGGTCTCAGGTGCTGCGGAAGCCTTCTGGAACAAGGTCGAGGCTTTTGAGAAGCGCTCGGACGCCCAACTCGCCAAGGACATCACCATGGCCTTGCCGCTGGAGCTGTCGGCTAAGCAGAACATCGCGCTCGTCCGCGATTTCGTCGAGCAACATATCCTCGCCAAGGGCATGGTTGCGGACTGGGTCTATCACGACGCGCCGGGCAATCCTCATGTCCATTTGATGATGACGCTGCGGCCGCTAACTGAGGACGGGTTCGGGGCCAAGAAGATTGCCGTCATCGGCGAGAATGGCGAGGTTCTGCGCAACCAGGCCGGCAAGATCGTCTATGAGCTGTGGGCCGGCGGCGTGGCCGACTTTACGGCCTTTCGCGATGCCTGGTTCACGACGCAGAACAAGCATCTGGCACTCGGTGGGATCGATCTTCGCGTCGATGGCCGCTCTTATGCCGAGCGCGGCATCGATCTCGTCCCAATCATCCATGTCGGCGTCGGCGCCCAGGCAATCCAGCGTAAATCCGTGAGCGATGGCTCACAGCCGTCACTCGAACGGATCGAGCTGTTCGAGGCGCGGCGCAAGGAGAATGCAGGCCGGATCCTCAAGCGTCCCGAGATCGTGCTTGAGATGATCTCCTCGGAGAAGAGCGTCTTCGACGAACGCGATATCGCAAAGATCCTGCATCGTTATGTCGACGATGCCGGCACGTTCCAGCACTTGATGGTGCGTATCCTGCAAAGCCCCGAGGTCTTGCGCATCGAGCGCAACGGCATCGATCTTGCGACAGGAGAGAGGCTCCGGTCCCGCTACACAACGCGTGAGCTGATCCGCCTCGAAGCCAGGATGGCGAAGCAATCGCTCCGGCTTTTGCAGCGCGCGACCCATGGCGTTCAGGAGAAGGTGCTGGACAGCGTCTTTGCTCGTCATTCCAGGCTGTCACAGGAACAGCGCGTCGCCATCGAGCATGTGGCCGGTGCAGGAAAGATCGCTGCTGTCGTCGGGCGTGCCGGCGCGGGCAAGACCACGATGATGAAGGCAGCGCGCGAGGCATGGGAACTGGCAGGCTATCGCGTTGTGGGTGCTGCCCTTGCCGGCAAGGCTGCGGAGGGCCTGGAGAAGGAAGCGGGCATCGTCAGTCGGACGCTGGCGTCCTGGGAACTGCGCTGGCAAGAGGGCAGGGACCTCCTCGACGCCAGGACGGTGTTCGTTCTCGACGAGGCGGGTATGGTTGCCTCAAAGCAGATGGCGCTGGTCGTCGAGGCGGCAACCAGGGCAGGCGCGAAGCTGGTGCTGATCGGTGATCCCGACCAACTCCAGCCCATCGAGGCCGGGGCTGCGTTTCGGGCGATCGCAGACCGCATCGGCTACGCTGAACTCGAGACCATCTACCGTCAGCGTGACGACTGGATGAGAGCCGCCTCTCTCGATCTGGCGCGCGGTCGCGTCGATGAAGCGGTCTCCGCCTATCGCCAGCACGGCAGAGTGCTCGGGTCAGAGTTGAAGGCTCAGGCGATCGACAGTCTGATCGCCGACTGGAACCGCGACTACGATCCCGCAGAGACCAGTCTGATCCTTGCCCATCTTCGGCGAGACGTGCGCATCCTGAACGACATGGCCCGCGAGAGGCTTGTCGAGCGCGGGATCGTCGGTGAAGGTCATGCCTTCCGCACCGAGGATGGTCTTCGCCAGTTCGACGCTGGCGACCAGATCGTCTTCCTGAAGAACGAGACCTCGCTCGGCGTGAAGAACGGCATGATTGGCCGTGTGATGGACGCGGCGGCAAACAGGATCGTCGCGGCCATCGGCGAGGGCGAGCATCGTCGGCTCGTCACGGTCGAGCAGCGTTTCTACCACAACATCGATCATGGCTACGCCACCACGATCCACAAGAGCCAGGGCGCCACCGTCGACCGGGTGAAAGTGCTCGCCTCCCTCTCGCTCGACCGGCATCTGACCTATGTCGCAATGACGCGGCACCGGGAAGACATGTCCCTTTATTATGGTCGCCGGTCCTTCGGTCTCAATGGCGGGTTGATTGCGATCCTGGCGCGACGCAATGCCAAGGAAACGACGCTGGACTACGAGCACGGCACGCTCTACCGGCAGGCCCTGCGCTTTGCCGAAAACCGCGGCCTCAACTTCGTTCGAATTGCCCGAACCCTTGTCCGCGATCGGCTCGACTGGACGCTGCGCCAGAGGCAGCGGCTCGCCGATCTGACACAGCAAATGCGTGCCCACGGCGAGCGCCTCGGGCTGCTCCAGCCGCCCTCAACGCAAACCTGGAAGGCGGCCGAACCCATGGTCGCCGGTGTTACGCTGTTTGCCAGATCGCTGGCCGATGTCGTCGAGGAAAGGCTTCTTGCCGATCCGGCCTTGGCAAAGCAGTGGGACGAGGCTTCGACGCGCTTCCGCTATATTTTCACCGATCCGGAGACCGCCTTCCGGTCGATGAACTTCGATGCCGTGTTGACCGATGCAAAGGTTGCGAAACAGACGCTCGACCGCCTGGTAAGCGAGCCCGGTTCGATTGGTCCGTTGAAAGGACGGGCGGGCATTCTTGCATCGAGAGCCGACAAGGAGGCGCGCCGTGTTGCCGAGGTCAATGTGCCTGCGCTGAAACGTGACATCGAGCGTTATCTACAGCTCCGTCAGACCGCGGCCGAGAGGATCGAGAGGGAGGAGCAGTCTCTCCGCCATCGCGTCTCGATCGACATCCCGGCGCTGTCGCTGGCGGCAAGATCCGTATTGGAAAAGATCCGTGACGCGATCGCCCGCAACGATCTTGCTGCCGCGCGCGGCCATGCCCTGAGCAGTCGCGAGGCGAAGCTTGAGATCGACGGCTTCAACCGTGCTGTCACCGAACGTTTCGGTGAGCGAGCCTTGCTCGCTAACACCGCCCGCGAGCCCTCGGGCACTCTCTTCGACAAGGCCGCCGCAGGCCTTCGTCCAGGCGAGCGTGAAAAGCTGCATCAAGCTTGGCCGGTGATGCGTGCGGCCCAGCAGATCGCTGCCCATGAGCGCACTGCGCAGACATTGAAGCAAGCTGAGCATTTACGACTGGCGCAGCGCCAGAGCACGGCGTGGAAGCAATGAAGCACGGGGACAAACATGCTGTTAAGCGCACTTTGGGTGTTGCTTCTCGGCCTCTGCGGGCCGGTTCCAGACTGTCGGGTTTTGGCGAGAAAGTCCGACAAGCTGCCGTTCGTTTTGACCCCATTTAGGTCATCCAGAATTGATGCGCGGATACCTGAAAGCTGCCATTCGTCGCCCGCGGAGGTGCCAGCTGTGCGCCCCGTTGGTGCAGATCAGTCGGGTTGCTGCTCGATTCTGTGCGTAATGTCTTTCACTTGAAACAGCCGACACCACCCGACTTCGAAATCATCGATATTGAAAATCGCGACATTGTAGCCGTCCTCACCGAACGCGCTTTTGTACGCCACGCCGTCGTAACCGAGGGAGCGGAACAATTCCGCGAGGATCTGTGTGGGAGCGTACTCCGCTGCGTCGTCGGACCTGTCTGCCGGCGCTGAAAATGCCCTGTCGATATCCGACCAGACGGCCTTCTCCATCTCCGCGCGTTCTGGCTCTTTGAAGTATATGAAATGCTTTTCGGCGAGAACGCTGCAGTCGATCAGTTTCAATTCGCGCAAGCATTTCATACCGGCGACGGTCACGTAAGCGCCGATCGCAGGCCTGACTTCCGATACTGCCGTGGCGTCGTTTGTCGCCATATAGAGACAGGGTATGCCGCGGGGGTTCACGCGCCCGTCGCCGGCCCGGTCACGCAAAGGCATCATGCGGGTCTTGTTGGCTGCGCACTCGATATCGTCGATGTAGATGTCTTCAAAGTCGTCGCCGGTTTGATACATCGGTCTCAGGCCATGTGCCACTTGGGCGCGCCGCAATCCCGCGCCCATGTTGACGATGCTCTCTCGGCCATGACACGTGGCAGCGACGGCTTGCAGAAATGCTTCCGTCTCCGGAGACCGAATGAAACGACGTGACTTCACGACCTCGCGTCGGAAATGATAGTAATCACGGTGCGATTTGAAAGTCGGAGCCAAACTCTCTTCCGTCACGAATTCACTCCCCAAAATCGACAATTATTAGGTCAGCACTAGACGCTCAAACCGGCCCGAGAACAGCTTGCCGCCCGACTTCGCGGCGAGCAACTGGGCATGCGACAGATCGCCGATATGCTCGTCGCTCGACGCCAGGCGCCTTGAACTCCAAGATAATTGCGGAGCACCACTTGCTGAATACGGCGATGTCGCGGCCTTTTTGCCAACTGGCAGATCTTTGGGGAACTGGGGAGCGGCCAATCGCCGGCTACACGCTTCAAGCCTGAGCTACCGCCTCGCCGCGTCGATACCAAGGAACTCCAGCGTTTCCCTCAGGAGCGGCTCGAAGTTTGCCAGCGTAGCCTTACATGTGGCATCTTCCTGACGGCAGAGGCGCTCGGCAGCAGCTATCTTGTACTCTGGCATGAAATCATTCATCACGAAGTGAGCCCAAGCTTGATCGAGCTCATCCTCCAGTCGGGCCTCGCCCAAGATGATCCGATTGGCCAGCGCCGCCGGACAGACCTTTACTACGTTCCGGCGAGCGAGCTGGTTGCGGCGCGCTGCTTCCTCCCAGATCTCCTTTGGATATAGCGTTTCCAAGGAAGCATAGACGCCGAAATGAGCGGCGCGGGCCGCACGTAATGGCGCTGGAGCCGGATATACGAAGCATTTCGCCGACTTCACATTGTCAGGCTGTTTGTTAAACTCACTCTTTGCCTGTCCCGCATCTCCGTCAACGATGCCGACGGCCCTCGGGCGCTCCGGATGATGCTTATGCTGCGACCGCCAGCCGATGAGCATGTCGATAACGTAACTGTGTCCGGCACCGTCACGCTTAGTCTCGAAGCGCACAAGCCCAACCGCCTCAGGAAAGAACAATTGGAGAGCCCGCGCGAGCACTATCCGGTCGCTCTCCCCTTCCACGAAGATGCGGGGGCAGTTTTCTTCGGCCATTCGCGCCGCCTCGGCCTTCGCCGCCTCCTGCTGGCGGACTTGAGCGACCATCTCGGAAATCCGAGGAGCAAGCATCGCCAATGTCCCCAAGCTCTCATCGATCCCTTTCGCATCAGTCTTGGTTACCGTTCCCTCGGTGTCCGACGTGCGGGTTACAAAGTTCAGTGCGACCTCGCTCTCGCGCTGCCCCAAATCGTAGAAGGCTGGAGAATGCGTAGTTAGCATTATCTGAGCGGTGCCAGCCCTGGCCAAGCTATGAAGTTCGTCCGCGAGCTGAACCGCGCTGCCTATCTCGAGATTGTTCTCGGGTTCCTCATACGCCCAGATGCTGCTGATCGGAGCGCCGCCACGACGCTGTAGGGCGGCTTTCTTCTCCGCCATAAAACGCAGGATTAAGGGGATATGCCTCGCTTTGATCCCATCGCCGCGATTCTTAAGAGAGACGGACTTCTCACCGCTGAGAAAATCGAGCCGCTCAAAGATGTGATATAAGTCCCTTGGCAATGCCAGCCGAGTATTAAAACCAAGCGAGGCCGAGATGCTCGCAGTGAGTTCGTTCAGGTGGTCGCCGATCGACTGTTCGAATGCAGCGCTAGACTCATGGAAAGTGCGTGCTGCCACTTCCGAAATGATGCCGTATATCCTGCCTCGTAGATCGTCGAAATACTCCGAATCCTTTATTGCTGGCACATACTCGAATTCAATCTTCCGCAGCAGGGCGTGGACGTTGGACTTCTCAGGGATATCAACGTCCGCCCGGACCTCCTGACCCCGCCGATTACGCGTGATACGTTGGCCGTAATAATCGTACTCCTCGCTCCACAGTCCGTCCTCGCGCCACCGCTTGGTCCATATGATGACTTGGCCGTTGGTGGCATGATAGGTCTCTGGCAGCGCAATCTCCACGCGGACAACAATCTCCTTGGCCTTCCGGACACGCACCGGTGCGAAGAAGTTGTAATCCTCGGCGAATGAGAACTCGACCCCCGGATTAGTTTCATAGTTGAAGAATAGATTGAGCGCTCGAAGGATGTTGGATTTTCCGCAGTCATTTCTCCCAACAAAGACGGCGAGTTGGGCGAGATCGGCCTCGATCGACCTAATGGAGCGAAAATTCTCGATATGAATTGACTTGATGGTCGTGGCCACTGCTTCCCCCCGCTTCGCCCCCCGGCAAAGCCATTATTCCGGATCGAATCCCGACCCAAACAATCGATAGACACATGCAATAGATCCGCCAAGAAGATGAATGCTAAGCTTTTCTATTCTCACGCAGTTTTGTTGTACTCGCGGCGACCCCCCCAAAAAAAGGGGCAATCTGGATGTTCGAATGCTTACGCTAGGGTAAGGTGCTTTCCAAGGGCGTACTTTCGCGCCCGACGACGCGCGACGCCGCTGCAGACCGGCGTTTGGGGGGTAAGGGCTTTGAGCTAGGAAGCTACCCGATCGTCGTCGCTGGGATCGAGTGAGTTTGGTCGCCGCGCCGGCGGCAGTTACGCAGCGTTGAATACGAACGGTGCTTGCTGAAGCAGGTTCTCGCCGCGGACAAACACCTTGCAGCTCATGCGCGCGCGCGTGATGCCATTGTAGAGCAGTCTGGCTTTGAGCTGATCGCTACCTGGAACGCCGTGCGGCCATAGAATAACGACGTGATCGAACTGCCGGTTCTTCGCCTGATGGATTCCAAGGAGCGGAATGCCGCGCACGCGATCGCTCGCGTAAGCGCGGAAATTTGCCGCCTTCCGGTCGACGAGGCCTCGAAGTTCTGCGGCGGACCAGAGCGTTTTTCCTTGCCGAGTCATGGATTGGAACGCTGCAGCGATGACTTGCGGTGTCCATCGCGGCGGATTTTCCAGTTGCGCAAATCGCTCTGCAATTTGTGCGGGGCTTAGAACGTCGGCATCTCCGATGACCGCCATCACCGTGGCAATCTCGTCCAAGGCACGTGGCTCTAGGATCAACTTGATTGGCGGGATGTTGTAGTTGGGGGACTGTAACCCTTCGCTGAGCCTTTGGGCGATCGCATCCGCCCAGTCGCGACCAGCTGGAGGAAAAAGCACGGCGCGCGTTCCTTGCGCTTGATAGATCGCTGTTCCAATCCGGAACGGAGCAAGGTTGGGAAAGAAATAGTCCATCCTCAAACCCGGCCCGTTTACCGGTGCCGCTAGCTGCCGCAAGTTCGCGCCTGCATTGAGCAAGCCTGCAACCGCCGTTCGATGGATATGGTTGAGCTGGGTGATCTCTCCACCCTGGAACCACTCCATAAACGGACCCGTATCAACTTCCTCGTTGAGGCATTGAAATTCGTCCGCCGCTACAAAGACGGAAGCATGCGGCGCAAGCGCGCTGATGATTCGCAAACGCGGCGGAGCAAGTTCCTGCGCCTCATCCACTAGGATGACCGGATAGGACCGCGCCACCCACAGCGCGACTTGCTGGTGTTCGAGCAGCTGTCCGCAAGCATTGCACGTCTCGTTGAAATCTCCTGCTGCAAGATCGAGCGCCGCCACGAGCGAACGCCAGCGTGTTAGAATCTGCAGGGAAAAGCTGTCGATCGTCATGGCGACCGACTTCCCGCGCAGTTGCGGATTCGAGCGTAGCTCCTCATCGAGGCGTCGGCGCGATCCGTGCATGAAAGTGAGGGCGAGAACCTTCTGGTGCGGCAGCAACGGTTGCTGCGCCAGCCGCTCTCCCACGGACTCCATGAGCCTGTGGGTCTTTCCAGAGCCTGCAGGTCCTTCAAATCCCCGGAAAGGCATTGTTGAACGTCCAGTGCATTGTGACACCGTTGGCATGCGCCACTTGCACGACCGAGTTTGCCAACGGTTGTTTGCCGGTCGCTATCGCCGCGAGAACCGAGAGAACGTGCCGCACGCGGCGGCTGCATGCAGGCTTTCCCACAATTGCATCCGCGAGTGTGCCGTGCAGTATCTCGTCGCGCTTGGCTGCGTCTGTTTTCAGATGAGCTGCGAGATCACCGATGTTCGCAGGCAAGGCGTAGGGTGCGAGGTCCGCATGCGCGATGACGGTTGCATCGGCGGCGCATACCCACGCGACAATATCCTCGATCATCCAGCCATTGGGCCACTGGATGACACGCGGACAAGGTGATGCGCCTCCGGAGAGGGAGGCCTTATAGTCGTTGCCTGCTCCATCACCGTCCACAAGGCACGTGATAGCTGGATGAACGATGGCAAGGTCGCGATAGGTTTCATCGATGCGCGCGTCCTTGGTCGGGATAACGCCCACTTCGTGTGTGAAGGTCGCGCCTTGCGGGTCTACGGGAAGTTCCGTCAGATCCGCAATGCGCCCGAACAAGCGCAGCCATGACGCGTCGAACTTGCCCTCGGGAATGAGAACGGCAGGGTGCATGACTGCCGATACCGTCGCTGCGCGCTCGGTCAGAAAGAGCGAGCGCCGCACCGCCGTCGCATTCTGGTCGATCGGCAATTTCAGCAGCGGATTGGCGGATAGCGCGCCTGTGCTGTTGACTATCAGCACGAGCTGGTGGGGATCGGCCACCGATGAGACGGTCGGCGAATGGCTTGTGATGATCGTCTGTGTCGCCATCTTCTTCAGATAGTGGAGCAGTTTTCGCTGCTGCGGTGGCGGAACATGCAGTTCCGGTTCTTCGATCAGTATGATGAAGTTATCGCCGCGCGCTTTGCGCAAGCTGCCAAAGCGCATGAGCAGGACGAGAGTTTGAAGAGAGATGATGCCGTTCCCATGCCTCCGGCCAGGCAGCGGTGGCCGCCCCGCTTCTTGAAAGTGCGGCATCACGGCATCGAGTACGCCTTCGCTGTCTGTCGTGGTCAAACGAAGACTGAGATCGATCTGGCGGCCGAAGAGTGTCTTGAGGTCGTCGTTTACGTCACCGACGAGCGCAGCAAGCTTCTCGTCTTCTTCGAGAGGCTGGTCGGGATTGCGCAGTCTGTCGCGCTCGGCCAGCACCGCCTCCGCTGGGTTGCCGCCCACATACGCGACCGTCTTCCGGAACAGGTCGGAACCGAACGACATCATCCGGTCCCATGTGCGGTTGGCGGGGACGAGGAAGAGACCGAGGTCCTTGATGAGGCTGATCGGGAGCGGCACGACCGGCGAGTCATCCGCGAATGGATCGTCGTCATGTGCATCGTCATAGAAGTATCGCACGGTCTCTGTTTCGAGCGTGGTGTGATCGAAGCACGCACCGAATGCGATCTGACAGGCAAGCTCCGTCGCCTGCGCCGTTGCGGCCGGATGAACGTTGCCGCTCGCGGGGTCGAACCATTTCTCGACGCCGCGACCCTGCCGGAACCAGTCATGGTGATGGGCGGGATCGTTGGGCGCGAAACCGGAAATCGTGGCGACGATTTTTATTCTTGTTGCCGCCACTGGATCGGAGCCGAAGAAATCATGTTCTGTGAGATGACGTACCAGACGGTCGCGCCCCAGTAGCAGCGCAAGCGCCTCGACGACCGTAGTCTTGCCGGAATTGTTCGCGCCGATAAAAATAGTAAAGTCGCCGAACAGAACTCTGCCGTTCTGAATGCCGCGAAATCCATCTATGTCCAGTCTAACGATCTTCATTGTTCCCACTCCGCGAGAACAATAGCATCCGGAAAAGTACGGGCGAAGCGCGAAGATGGAAGTGGAAAAGCGCAGGGACACGCCAGAAGACTCACCGGTTTGCTCGCGACGGCCCCGACCAACAGTCAGATGAGGCCTCGCAACACACACATGCTTATGGGACGCAAGCCGCATTTGGTTCGATGGGGGAGTCGTCGTTCTCGCGGCTCGCAGTCACGCCCGTTTTCAGGTGAAGGTTAACTCCGCTTATACGCCCGACATGGGGCGCGTTGTAGTTCGCGACCCCACCTGGACAGTGGAGCCGCTTTTGATCAGACCTCGGTGGCCTCTGCGAGCTCCAATGCGTCGTCCACATCGACGCCGAGATATCGCACCGTGTTCTCGATCTTGGTATGACCGAGCAGAATCTGAACCGCACGGAGATTGCCCGTCGCCTTGTAGATGATCGAGGCCTTGGTCCGACGAAGCGAGTGCGTACCATACTCTTCTCGGCGCAGACCGATCGCAGACACCCATTCATCCACCAGTCGGGCATACTGCCTAGTGCTCAAATGGCCGTTGGCATCAACACGGCTGGGAAAAGCGAAGTCGTCGACCGTTCCGCCACGTCTCTCAAGCCATGACAGCAGACTTGCTCGCGCATCTGACGCGATTTCGAACTGGACCGGCTTGCCGGTCTTCTGCTGAACCACCATGGAGCGCGCCCGGATCTCCCGACCCGCTACAAGCGTTCCGATTTTGATCTTCACTAGGTCGCATCCTCGCAACTTGCTGTCTATCGCGAGGTCAAAGAGTGCCCGGTCGCGCATGCGCCCTTCGCGATCAAGGAAGAAGCGGATCGCCCAAATCTGGCGAGGTTTCAAGGCTCGCTTGGCTCCAACCTGCTGACCAGCGTTCCATGCCGGCCGACCTTTGGCTGCGGGATCATATTGTGAAATACCCATTGTCGTTCTCCTTCGGCCCACTTTGGCCATTGGAGAAACGATCGGAGCGTCTTGTGCGCGAGGGGGGCCGTGAGCGGACGGGCTGATGTTGCGAGCGGATGTCAGAAAGCGGCCATTCGCGGCGACCTCATCGTGGCCGCAAAGCCTGCGATTGCTGCAACCTGAATGCGGACAAGCCAATGCGGCATCGCATTGGCCACCAAGCCGACGCCGAAGGCAGACATCCATTGCGATCACTCTGCCGGACGGTGACTGTGCCCAAACCTGCCGTCAATACAAGCTGGCGCTATTCCGCTTCAGCGTCTAGATCCGCTTCGCTGGCCTGTCTCCCGGATCGACGAGTTGATGCCATGGAGCTATCAGCCATGAACGGTCTCAGCTGACCGCTTACTTTCCTTCATGAGTGCCTCCGCCATTGCGTTCGACACCACACATGCTTGCTGTTGCCCGGAAGTCCAGCGGGAGATGACCAATTGTGCAGAACAAATTCTATCGCCTAACCGTATTAACCCTCATTCGCTCATATTTTGGTTAAGCAGCCTAAGAAAAGGCATTTCCATTAGCCCACATCAAATTCGTATTACGAACTGATAACACTAGAATTCCACACTTGTGCCACTCGGCAAAGTCGTTGTCTAGATTTTAGTTGCCGACATCAATATACTCTATTAGACAGAAGTCGCGACATCTCAAACATCATTCAATAAGGCATGGCCACGTCCGACAAAATTGCCGATTATACACTTGTATTACCCCTGATGCAGACATTGTTGCTGCTTACGTATCGAACAATCCGGTGCCGGCTGCCGAACTCGCAGGTCTGATCAACCAGGTGCATCAATCAGTTCAGACATTGGCTGCGGGTTCTAGCACCGAACCAGCCGGACCAACCGAAGTGCATTCAAGTCCGCGATGTGGTCAGTCCGCGCCCTTTCCAGATGCGCGGCATCGTTGAGTATCGGCGGCTACGTCAGAAAATGGGAAACAGCCGCAATATTCGCTTGTAGCGTAAGGAATTGCACAAGTGCTCGAACTATGTGCGCCTTGCCCTGTCGCCTTAGTTCCGTGGCTACAGAGTATGATACTTATTCCATCAGCCCGGAAATTAGACCACTGCCGACGTCCGTCGATTTGATCATGTTCCTCCGCATCAGAAAGATGGTGGAACGCAAAAGGTCGAGATCTTGCCTGTCGAGCGCGTCACCCCCTTGACGAACAAGCTCATCGTGCTTCCGCTTGTCGACAGTGTTCGACCGATCCTCGGCCATAGATTCAAATACCTCGGACCAGAACCCCGGGTGCTTTGAAATCTCAGAGAAAGCCAGCGCTTTCAGTTCATTGAAAGACTTCTGACTTTCTTCGAGCGAGTCAGCGGTGGTCTTGTCGAGTACGGTTCTGGCGTGAGCCGCCAGACGGTTCATCTTTGTTTTCGTGTTGTCATCAAATACGCTTACTGGATAACTTGATAGTTCTTCAACGTAGCTTTCAATGTCATCGCGCAGCACCAATTTTGCATTCTCGGTGCGATTTTCTATCTTGTTGATCTCCTGGCGAAGTGCGCGGCAATCCTCGACGACGGATCTTCGGACATCGGGTTCATTGGTCAGTGACAGTTGGGCCTTACTCTCTTCCAACCGCGCCCGAAACCGATTGATGTCCTGTGCAACCCTTTCACCAAGGGCATGATCGAGTCTGCCAATATCCGATTGGGCCGAATTTATTGCGGAAAGGGCCAAAGCATCGCCCTCTTCGCCGTCAAAATTCCTATGACCTGCTGTGGACAAATACCCAACATCGTAGCTTTGTGAAATGGTGGGGAATTCGATCGTACAATCCATTAGTCCGTTCGCGTCGATGACCCAGTTGACGAAAACTTCGTCGCCTCTTCTAATGATTTCACCTCGTTCCAGGTCGTCAGCTTTAAGGGAAAACATGCCAATAGGTAGGTTCAGTTCCGGGTCAGGCACGCCATCCACCTGTTCGTAGAGCTCAACTTCCAGAGAAGTGCCATCACCAGCCCTGAGAGTCTTAGCGGATCTGAATTTGTGGACTCCGCGGACCGGTGTCGGGGTTCCTTTCTGCGCAATCGCCTTAAGGGTGTTAACTTCCATCCCTTGACCGCCGCTCGCTACTTTGACAGCAATGCTGTGCATGAGAGGCATCCCGTCCGATGTCGCTTCGACTCTTATTACTTCGATGTCCGGAGAGGCATTAGCTGCTCGTACTCCAGAGGGGTCGAACACTGATATCCTAAGGATGTTGCGACCAGGTCGAAGCGGAATGCCCTTGATGTCGGTCGTAGACTTTAGATTGACCTTCCCAGAGTTCCAGCCTCCGTCGGTCTCCACCTGAACTGCATATCCCTTTTCGGGTTCGCCATGCTTGGCCTTTACCCGGATTCTTGTTTGTGCATCGGCCGTGCGCTGCGCAAATTCATAATCGAGTTCAATTTGGGATTCGACCAGCTTCGCCGATTTTGAAGACCTCAACGCTTTCGTGGTTGGAGTCACGCCGCTCCAGTCGCGCCCTTCAGCATAGATTGCCGCTCCCATCGCAACAGCCGTCATAGGGTCAACGCCGAGATCGAGGTCAATACCGAGCTGGAATGCTACTGTTTCACGCACAAATGGCATACGGCTCGGGCCTCCGATCATTATGACCCGGTCCAGATCAGAGGGCTCGTAGCCGTTGTCAGTAAGAAGCTTCCTGCACAGGGTTACAGATTGGTCAATCTGCCCGAAAACGAGGTTTTCGAGGTCCTTCCTGCTGATCTCAACATCAAGATAAATTTCTTGGCCAGACCGGTCCTTGAGACCTATCTGGTTCTCATCGGCAAATATTCTGTCGTTCTCGTGAGTGGAAAGGGCAATTTTTGCCAGTTCGGATCGGTAGTTAGCGATGCGCATGAGGCGCTCATACCCGGGCATTTTCTGGAATTCGTCGGGGAGGTCGAATGTGTCCAGCAGCCACGGACGAACGATCGAATTGACGATCGCCCTGTCGAAGTCGCTACCGCCCAGCATATTGATGCCCGCGTGCGCTACAACGGTCGCGCTGCCCGAAATGCTTTGGACAATTGCCGCATCGAACGTCCCGCCACCAAGATCGTAGATCAGGAATTGCCCTGATTTGTTATCTGATCCGGCGATCGTAGCCATAGCAGCTGCTATAGGCTCCTGCAGCAATGCAACCTTTGACAATCCGGCTAGTCCCGCAGCTCTCATTGTGGCCTCGGATTGCATCTGATTGAATGCGGCAGGAACCGTAATCACCACGCCGTCGACATCGACATCGCCAGCCGACATTTTTGCCTGCGCCATCAATGCCTTTAGGATCTCCGCGCTAGCCTCCTCCGGCGTATATTTCCGATCGAGGGATTTAAACGGCAATTCGCTGGACGTTCCCATCAACCGCTTGAACTTCAAACACACATTCTCTGGGGAAAAGGCCGCATGATCGTATGCCTTTCGGCCGACAAACATCCCGCCGCGGCGGTCTATCATGATCGCGCTTGGCATTACGTCCATGCCCTCGGCGGTTTTGAAGAACCACAGCCGGCCGTTGCCATTGCCGACGATTGCTGAATTCGATGTTCCCAGATCGATGCCAAAGTACATTATAGTCCCCGAGGTGAAACGGATTTAGCCAAGTAGACTTTACCAACGTTGATCACGTTCAATTGTTGAAGAATTGTCGGCTCAATTGTCTGACTGATAACCAAAACATCAGAACTAGCGAATTCATCATCATTTATTGCTACAACTGGTAGGTTTGGTTCGAAGACGTGACCGTCGTATACGGTCAAATGCATGCCTTCGTTCTGTAGGATGGTCGCAAGCCGCGTCTTGCCAAATCTGGCCTGCGCGGCAAGTCTCGGTTTGGCTATGTCGGGCACGACGTCGATAAATCGGTCATAGTTGTTGAGAAGTTTCCAGAACTCGACCGCAAGATCTGCTAGCGATTTTGACATGCCATATTCTCCGCCAAAAATTCAAAAATCAACGGCCTGCAAACAACATCTGTTCAACCTGCGAATCCCACGAGGCGTTGTCAGGAAGCCCTTTGCTTGTTCTGAAAACTGACAAGGCATCGCGCGACAGGCCACTCCAAATCTCAAGTTGCTTCCCCTTGTATAGGCCGAGTTCTTGCAACCTCATATTAATATCCGCAGCGTCACGGGCGTTGAGAGGATTCAGCTTCGCCCCAAATGGTGGTGGGTAGATGTACGTTTGCTGGCCATGTGGGGTATCAACTCCGGAAGACGGTATAGCTGAGTTCCCGAACAAGCGCTCTTCGGTCTCGCCATCAAAACCGTCGTCATCACCCAGGCCGTTGGATCGTTTGAAAAGGAACAGCGCATGCCTCGACTGCGGCCCCCACGTGCCGTTTCGGGGGCCGTCGAAATAGCCTAGGTCCCCGAGTACGGCCTGCACCATCGCCGCTTCCTCGAGATTCAGAAGGTCGAGTTTGGAATTCCTCAATGCAGGCTGGCTTTGCTGCGGAACGTTGGGCTGCGGGTTCGGGGCCGGCTGGATAGAGGCCGAACTAGATTCTGTCCGCCATCGTTCAAGTCGCAGCTGGGCTTCCTGAGAAGTGGCGGCTTTTCGTGCTACGAGTTCCGCGTTGATTTTAGTGAGGTCCGATTCCCAATATCGGTAATTAGAACAACGCGAATTGAAATCATCGACTTCAATATTGAATAATCGGATGACGTTATCGTCATCGGAAAAAATGCGAGCCTTAATGATCTCAAGGCGCTCGGCTTCCCGCCTACAGTATCGTAGATTTTCAATAGTTAGCGAATTCTCGATACCAACTGGAGGTTTGACCTCACTACCGGCGTCCTTAGAAAGTGGCGGCGCGGTTCTTTTGATTGGAGGCGAGTAATCATTGGTTGGGTCGCCTTGCGAGGTGGTTGTATTGGGTCGGTAGGTTGGCTTTTGCTTCTGGTCCATAAGCTCTGAAACAAACATCAAGGCAACGAATGCACCGACGACATATGGCCAGACCTTTCGTTTCGGCTTGTTCCTATTTACCAGTCCCTCAAGAAGTTGAGAATACTGCTGCTTTTTTTCGGAGTCTTCGACCACGAGGACCAGCTTGCGTGCAACTTCTTCGGCAGCCACGAAGTTTTCTGCGCTAATCTGCTTGAGAAAGTTGCTCTCCAGGACGTTAATCCTGACAGCAGCTTCGTCCTCTGCAATCTTCGAACGGAGGGTATCAGAGACTCTCTCGAAGAGAGGATGCTTGGTAGTGAATTCGATGATGGATAGGCTTGAAGCCGGGTCATCGAAATCATTATTAAGTTTGAGAGTTAGGTCGCGCAGCATCAGCCAGGGGAGATCAAAGTGCGCTGTTTCTAGAAATCTTTCAATTGTATTCTGAAATGTGGAATAAAGTCTTCCAGAAATGCCTCGGTCTGAACTTCCAAATTTGGAAACCTTCAATTCATCCGAAAGTTGCTTTTGATTTTCGTCAATTGTGGAGATTATTTCAAACAACGGCGCCGCGCCGGAATGCAGCACCATTTCATCTAGAGTCTGTATGTCGCGATCAAGCTGTTCAGCGGCCCTTGGTAGTTCGGCAAAGACCTCTTTGCACAAGCGGGAAAGTGAAAGTGAGGCTTGATAGGCGTCATGGTCGTTTGCTAAGTCTAGCGCTAATCCCCTTATCTTCTGGAACATAGCTCTAGAAGCCGGCTCGTCGCGGCCCAAGCTTTGTTCGAACAGCTGCAAGGGCTGGCTGAGTCTGTCCCACCTATGCAGCGCCTCACTCAATGCAGTTGTGGCGTTGTAATCGCCCGGATTCTGAGCAAGGCTCTCAAGAGCCGCATCGATTTCGGCACCAAGCTTTGATTGTTCTGAGACGATTCGGCTACGATACCCCTTCAACAACGGAGCGAGAGCATCGTGATATTCTTGTTGTGATGTTTGCACAAAATACTCTACGCATTTCCGCATATCATCAGCAGCATACTCAGGCATGGCATAGCTGCCCAACATGGACGAACAGTGTCTGCCGAAGAGCAGTTGAAGCGCGCTTTCGATCGCATCAACCGAAGGTTTTGAGAGCCCCGCAGCTGTACGCGTTCGGCTAAACCGCTTGCTGAGCGACTGAAGATCGATTTCGCCCTGAGCGTCCACATAGGAAATCAGTATCTCGTTGTCACATGAATTGGCCGCGATATGGCCGAGCATATTCAGCCTGGACAACGGGGGTAATGTGCGAGCCAGTGCCTTCAGGTCTTGTATTACAGATATGTCGACAAGGCGACCAAGCGTCAGTCGTGCGCTTTTTTCCGGAGTGTCAAATAGGTATGAGACTTCGGCCTTCAACCGGTGATTAGGAATCAGCAGGATACGGCGAGCATCCCGTAGGAGTTCCTCCTCTACATTGGTTTGGGCAAGCTTTTCATCGAATGCTTCGGCAATTTCTTCCTTAGTAGCTGACGGGGTAACAGACAGCACAACGAAAGGATTTCGAAGCAGATCGAAGGCTTCGGTATCTTGACGGTCCCCCAACAAACTCTACTACCTCGCCCCCAAAAGGTGCCGCGTGTTCGCCGCACCAAAATTGTCCCGAACGCCCTAGTTTTGTAGAATCGTAAAGATAGGCGTCGAAGTCAAACCCGGCAGGCGTTTCGGCATACGCCGTGTCGCAGATTCAGAGCTTAACCAGCTTCTTTTGGGCCGCCTTTTTTGGCGACCGGTCAGAAGGTAAGTCGCGGCGTGACGCGCTCTTGGGCTAACTTGGCCGCGATCTGCGCTGCCCTGTAGAAATGATCTCTCGCTCAATGAGGTATTGCCGGAGCTCGGGGCAGGCATCAGGGGCTGTTGCAGCCGGGAGCTCCACTGCATTTCGACGACCAGATCCGATTGGTCAATGATAATTCGATTGGCAGCACCTCATTTTCGAGTGTGCCAGCATTGCGCCAATACACGATCGGACGGAAGCGTACGGTTGGACGATATGTTAGCCGCCGGTGCTCCGTCAGAAACGGGCCGCGATTTTGCCGAACGGGCGCGCCCTAAATCTTATCCGGATTATTTCGTGTCCGTCGTCAGAACATTTGGCGCAGATTGGGGCGTAGACTAGCGGAGAGCGGGCCTCGTCTGGGATTTGATGTTAGGCTGCGAGCTTGCGGTGCTGCAAGCGCCGATATTCGATGGTTTTTCGTTTGATCCTTTCGCGCTGTTTGATGATGGCCTGTGCCCTGCCGAAGTAGACATCGGCAGGCGTCACGTTGGCCAGGCTCTCGTGGTAACGCTGGTTGTTGTAGTGCTCGACGAAGGCCTCGATCTGGGCTTCGAGGTCGCCGGGCAGGAAGTAGTTCTCCAACAGGATGCGGTTCTTCAGGGTCTGGTGCCAGCGCTCGATCTTGCCTTGGGTCTGCGGGTGGCACGGCGCGCCGCGCACATGGCTCATCTTGTTGGCCTCGATGTATTCGGCCAGCTCGCCCGCGATGTAGCTGGGGCCATTGTCCGATAGCAGCCTGGGTTTGTGTAGAACGGTGGCGCTGTCGCAGCCCGAGGCGGCGAGCGCGAGGTCCAGTGTGTCGGTCACGTCCTCGGCCCGCATGTTGGTGCATAGCTTCCAGGCGATGATGTAGCGCGAGAAGTCGTCAAGCACCGTCGAGAGGTACATCCAGCCCCACCCGATGATCTTGAAGTAGGTGAAGTCGGTCTGCCACATCTCGTTCGGCCGCGTGGTCTTGGTGTGGAACTGATCGGCCGCCTTGATTACCGTATAGGCTGGGCTGGTGATCAGGTCATGGGCCTTGAGCAACCGGTAGACCGTGGCTTCCGACACGAAGTAGTGTTTCTCGTCGGTGAAGCGCACGGCCAGTTCGCGTGGGCTGAGGTCGGTCGCCTCCAACGCCATCTCGACGATCTGGTCCTGGATGTCCTCGCCAATGCGGTTCCACACCCGGTTCGGCGCCGAAGGGCGATCCTCCAGCGCTTCCGGCCCACCTTCCCGGTAGCGGTCATACCAGCGGTAGAAGGTCCGGCGGGCAATGCCGAGCTGGTCCAGCGTCCGCCTGGCCGGCAGGTGCGACTGCTCGACGATACGGATGATCTCCAGCTTCTCGGATGCGGGATACCTCATTCGTCGTCGCCCCCATCCGCGATCATGCTTTTTTTAAGCAAGCGGTTTTCCAGCGTCAGGTCCGCCACGCACTCCTTCAGCGCACGGGCTTCGCGGCGCAAGTCCTGCACGTCACCGGAGGTCGCCGCACGGGCGGTGTCCCCGGCCAGGCGGCGTTTGCCGGCTTCCATGAACTCCTTGGACCAGCTGTAGTACAGACTCTGCGCGATGCCCTCTTTGCGGCACAACTCGGCGATACTGTCGTCACCGCGAAGACCTTCAAGCACGATGCGGATCTTGTCTTCGGCCGAGAAGTGGCGGCGGGTCTGACGCCGGATGTCCTTGACCACCCGCTCTGCAGGGGGCTTGGTCGGTGATTTTGAATTGGAGGATTTGGGCTTCATCTTCGTTCCTTCGTCACTACGACGAAGCCCAAATCCTCCTTAAATCACAACCTCAAATCTGTGCCATAGCCGCTGACGGGGGACAAAGGACGCGCCCAGCTGGGAGATCATGTTCGACCCACAGTACAAGGGTCAGACCTCCTATATCGTCAGCGATTTCATGACCATCGTCATGCAGTATCTCGGCCATGACGGCGACTTCGTCAGCTATGTCGACAAGGCCGACGTGGCGCAGAAGGCGACCAACGAAGCGCGCGACTTCCTGATCAAGAACAAGGACATGGTGCGCAAGTACTATGACGCGGGCTCGGAAGTGCAGCAGATGTTCATCAACGAGGACATCTACCTCGCCCATTCGTGGTCTGGCCCTGCCGCCAAGCTGATCATGGATGGTCATCCGATCCAGCTGTCGGTGCCGAAGGAAGGCACGTTCGGCTTCTGCTACACGCTCAACGTCGTCAACAATGCGCCGAACGCTGAGAACGCCTACAAGCTGCTCGACGCTGTGCTGGCAAGCCCGGAAGTGGGCGCTGCGATGACCCGCCAGTCGGGCTACAGCTCGACCATCAACGGCGTCGGGGACCTGCTCAACGATCGCGAAAAGCTCGCCGCGACGCTGCCGCAGGAAGAGCTGGAGCGCGTCGTCTTCTTCTCGTCGGTCAACCGCGACATGAAGAACGAGATGATCGACCGCGCCACCGCAGAGGTCAAAGCGGCCTGACGAGGCAACGAAGCCTCTCGACCTGTCCCGGAGCGCTGCGACGATCTCCGGGGCAGGCAGCCCGCTTTCGCAGGCCTGTTCAGTGCATGACCCGAGCTACCAAAGGGCATGCATCGTTCACAGTTTTACTGCGTCCCATTGCGCATCCGGGGGCGGATGCGGCGCTGTAATCCAACAACGCGCAATGACCGACGGCCGATCATGTCATGCGGCACCGGTCGGGTTGCGCCAACCGAGATTGTTTGATGGTGAGTAGCAACACGACAGCCGGCTATGCGGGAGGGCGCGACGCGTCCGTGCCCAAATATTCGACCGGCATTGCCAAGGTGGTAAACTCCGCGCTCTACCGGCATACGCTGGGGGCTGCGGTGGAGTCGCGCATCGGCCGGGTTATGCTTCTGACTGGTGTGCCGCTGATCTGGCTGGTCATGATGCATGTCGGGCCGATCTATCAGATGCTGAAGATCAGCCTGTTGTCCCACTACCCGGTCCAGCCGGGCGTGGAGTCGCGTTTCACTCTCGACAACTACGCGATCTTCTTCAAAGAATCGCTCTATTTCACGCCGCTGATCAAGAGCTTCATCTTCGCCACGACAGCGACCGCGGTCACCCTGGTGGTCGTCTATCCGGTCGCCTACTACGTCGCCAAGATCGTCAAGCCGGAGGGGCGTTCCAAGGCGCTGCTGCTGCTGCTGGTACCGTTCTGGGCCGGCGAACTGATCCGCACCTTCTCGGTCATCATGCTTCTGGCCAACCGCGGCGCGGTCAACGTGCTGCTGCGCGAAATCGGGCTGATCGACCGCCCGATCCCGATGCTCTACACCTCCTTCTCGCTCGGCTTCGGCCTTGTCTATCTCATATGCCTCTACATGCTCCTGCCGCTCTATTCGGCGATTGAGAAGATTCCTTCCCAGTATCTCGACGCGGCGGCCGATCTCGGCGCCGGCCCGTTCACGCGCTTCCGCAGGATCATCCTGCCGCTGTCGAAGGACGGCATCGTGTCGGGGTGCTCGCTGGTGTTCCTGACCTGCATCGGCGTCTTCGCTACGCCCATGCTGCTCGGCGGCCCGACCACCGTGCTGTTCCCCGAGACGATCAGCGGCTTCTTCCACGGCGCCAGCGACAAGTGGCCTGTCGGCGCCGCCTTCGCACTGATCATGCTGGTCACGGCCCTGATCACGGCCGGCATCTTCATGCGCCTTGTCGGCGGCAAAAAAAGGAGTGCATTCTGATGCGCAACATGTTTGCAGACGCTCCGCGCACGACGCTGACCGCGTTCTACTGGGCCTTCCTGCTCTATCTGCTCCTGCCGCTGACGCTAATGATGGCGATGAGCTTCAAGGACGCCAACTTCGTCGCCTTCCCGATCGGCGACTGGACGCTCGACTGGTACGCCAAGGTGATGCAGGACAAGCAGTTCTTGGAGGCCTGCCTGTATTCGGTGATGATCGCCGCCGCTTCGACGTTGGCCGCGACGACGCTCGGCACCTGGATCGCCATGCTGATTGTTGCCGAAGGCATCAAGGGCCAGGTTATCATTTTCGCGCTCGCCTGCCTGCCGGCCGTCGTGCCCGGCATGATCTCGGCGATCTCGCTGCGCATCTTCATCTCGACCATCGACATGCCGACGGGAACGGCCGCCATCATCCTTGGCCACACGGTGCACGCCGTGCCCTTCGTGGTGGTGATGGCGCTGACGCGGCTGCGCTCGATGCCGGGCAATCTGGTCGACGCGGCGCGTGACCTGGGCGCCGACAGCGTCGTTGCCTTCTTCCGCGTGACGCTGCCCTACCTGAAGCCGGCGCTGGTCGGCGGCATGATCTTCTGCGTGCTTTTGTCGATCGACGACTTTGTCCGCACTTTCTTCCTGGGCGGCTATCGTCCGACCCTTCCCATGCTGATCTTCGCCAAAGTGCAGGGCGGCATGTCTCCCGAAATCAACGCAATGGCGACACTCGTCCTGGTGGTTACCGCCGCCGTCGGACTTTACGCCGAATACCTGACCCGCCGCGCGAGGACCCGCTGATGCAACCCGTCGTCCAGTTCGACAACGTCACCAAGAGCTACGGCAAGCACGTTGCCGTCGAAAACCTGAACCTCAGCATCGAGGCGGGCAAGTTCGTCACCCTGCTCGGCCCCTCCGGCTGCGGGAAGTCGACCTCGCTGCGCATGCTCGGTGGTTTCGAAATGCCGAATTCCGGGCGCATCCTGCTCGGCGGCAAGGACGTGACGCGCGTTCCGCCCAACAAGCGTAACGTGAACATCGTGTTCCAGGACTATGCGCTATTCCCGCATATGAGCGTCGCCAAGAACATCGCCTTCGGCCTTGAGCTCAAGGGGCTCGACAACCAGCAGATCCACCGCCGGGTATCGGAACTGCTCGAACTCGTCCAGTTGCAGGACTACGCCAAGCGTCTCCCGTCGGAACTGTCCGGCGGCCAGCGCCAGCGCGTGGCACTGATGCGTGCGCTTGCGCCCGATCCGGACGTGCTGCTGCTCGACGAGCCGCTATCGGCGCTCGATGCCAAGCTGCGCCAGCAGATGCAGATCGAGCTCAAGTCGATCCAGGAAAAGACCGGCAAGACCTTCATGTTCGTGACACACGACCAGGAAGAGGCGCTGACCATGTCGGACACGATCGTGGTCATGAACAAGGGCAAGATCGAGCAGATGGGCGATCCGAACACGCTCTATGGCCGTCCGGGCAGCGTCTTCGTCGCCAACTTCATCGGCGAGACCAACCTCCTGCGCAGCACAGTTGTCGGCACCGAAGGCGACACGACTGCGCTGAACTGGAACGGCGTCACCATCAAGGCGGCACAGGGCGGGCTGGCCCCCAAGGCCGGAGATCACCTCTATGTCGTGCTGCGCCCCGAGGCGATCCACTGCTCGGCCGACGAACCGACAAGCGGCAACCGCATCAAGGGCAAGGTCCGCCAACGCGTGTTCAAGGGCAATCACACCTCGCTTTCGGTCGAGGTTGCCGACGGGGCGGTTCTCAATGCGCTGGTCCACCCTTCCGACGTTGCCCAGCTCAATGGCGAGGACATCTGGGTCGGCTGGAAGCCCGAGACCACGACGGTCATCCCCGACCGCCACGCACACAACTGAGACGACAACGGCCCGCGCCGGTGACGGATGCGGGCCGACAGCAGGCAGGGCAGGACATGCGAAATGACGATTTCGAGCGGACAGCGGGGGCGACCCATGGCGTATGACGTACAGGCGCCGCTTCAATCGGCCGCCGGCGGCTTGGCCGAACTCGAGCAGCGTGTTCACGACGATCTCGCATGCCTGTGCTACCCGCCGTCAAACTGGGTGGTGCCGACCGCAGTCGAGGGGGAGGAACAGGTCCACGACGTCGTCGTCATCGGCGGCGGCATGTGCGGCCTGGTTGCCAGCTTTGCGCTGATCGGTGCCGGCATCCAGAACATCCGCATCTTCGACCGCAGCCCGGTGGGCTTTGAAGGCCCATGGCTGACCTATGCGCGCATGGAAACGCTGCGCTCGCCCAAGCAACTGACCGGCCCGGCCTATGGCATGGCGTCGCTGACGTTCCGTGCCTGGTATGTCGCGCAATTCGGTAACGAGACCTGGGCTGAACTCGACAAGATCCCGCGTCCGATGTGGATGGAATATCTGCGCTGGTACCGCAAGGTGCTCGACCTGCCGGTCGAGAATGGCGTCGAGGTCAAGACTATCTTGCCGGAAGGCGAGCTGATGCGGCTGACGCTTTCGGGCGAAGGCGCGCGCGAAAAATCGGTGCTGGCCCGCAAGGTGGTGATGGCGACCGGCCGCGACGGAATGGGTCATCCCAGCATTCCCGGCTTCGTCGACAACCTGCCTGCGAAATACTGGGCGCATTCGTCCCATGATATCGATTTTGCCGCCCTGCGCGGCAAGCGAGTGGTCGTGGTCGGGGTCGGCGCATCTGCCGTCGACAATGCGGCCGAGGCGCTGGAGGCAGGTGCCGCGGAAGTCCGCCACCTCATCCGACGCAAGGAGATGCCTTGCATCAACAAGCTGATGGGCATCGGCTCGTTCGGCTTCACCGCTGCCTTCCCGCAATTGGGTGATGCCAGGCGCTGGCAGATCATGAACTACTCGCTGCGCACCCAGACCCCGGCACCGCGTGGCTCGACGATGCGCGTCAGCCGGCATGCCAACGCCTATTTCCATTTCGATGCAGCCGTCGACAAGACCGAGCTCGATGGCGACGAGATCGTCGTTTCGACATCGCAGGGCAAGACGGTGCGCGCCGACTTCTTGATCCTCGGCACCGGCTTCGGCGTCGATCCGCTGGCGCGAAAGGAACTCGACGGCTACGCCGACAAGATCCTTCTGTGGCAGGACCGTTTCACGCCGCCCGAAGGCCAGGAAAACACCGAACTCGGCAATTACCCTTACCTCGCCAACGACTTCACCTTCCTGGAGCGCGAGCCAGGGCAGGCGCCGTGGCTTGCCAACATCCACAGCTTCAACTCCGGTGCTGCCGCCAGCCTCGGCAAGATGAGCGGCGACATACCGGGCATCAGCGAAGGTGCGGCATGGCTGGCGCGCGAGATCGCCGCCAAGCTCTACACCGAGAATTTCGGCCAGTACTGGCAGCGGCTGCTCGACTACGACACGCCCGAACTGCGCGGTGACGAGTGGACGGCATCGCCCTTGCCGGACGAGGCGCGGACCGCCGTCCGCCAGCAGGCATAGGAGGACGGCATGGCCGACAACAAGGACGTGATCGCCGCAATCGTCGGCATCGAACCCGGTAGCGCGCTGGCCGAAGTCGTGGCGGGACGTGCCGACATCATGGCACTGACCCAGCAGACCCACGACGGGGCGTTGACGCCGGTCGAACCAGGCGGGCTGTCGCACGCCGAGCGTGCAGCACTTGCCTGCCGAATCGCCAAGATCAACGACGACAAGGATTTCGAGGAGCACTTCGAGGCGCTGCTCGACAAGGCCGGCGCTTCCGGCGCCACCGCACGCATCGCTGACATCTGGTTCGACGGCGGCAGCGACGTCCGCGTCAAGGCGCTGATCCGGCATGTCGACCTTGTGGCGCACGCGCCCAAGGATGCGACGCGGCGTGATATCGAGCTGCTGCAGGAAGCCGGGCTCACCGATGCCGACATCGTGCGACTGTCGGAACTCGTTGCCTTCGTCAGCTATCAGATCAGGGTTGCCGCCGGGCTGCGGCTGATGCGGGGGCTGGCATGAGCAAGGTCGTTCACGAATTCACCACCACCATTCCCGAGTGGAAGCCCTATGTGAAGCCGCTCGATCTTGCCGAGGCCAGCGCCGAGCAGCTCGAAGCACTCAAGATCACGCCGTCCAACACCAAGGTTTCGGACTACGTGCTGGTGCTTGCACATGACGTCGAGACGCTGACGCACCGATCGCCGTTGTTCAACGGCGTGATGTACAATCGTGGCGGCCTCTCGCGCGCCGAGCGCGAGATCGGCGCTGTCGGCGCTTCGATCGTCAACCGCTGCATCTACTGTGCTGCGGTGCACGCCGGGCGCTACAACCAGATCACCAAGGACGAAACCGTCATTGCGGCGATCTTCGCCGAAGGAGTCGATGCCGAGATCGAGCCCCGCCTCAAGGCGATCTTCGATTTCGCGGTCAAGCTGTCGAAATGCCCCTCCGATGCCGATGCTTCGGACATGCAGTCGCTTGTCGATGCCGGCTTGGGCAAGGACGAGATTCTCGACCTGATCCTGTCCTCGTCGCTGTTCGGCTGGGCCAACCGGCTCATGCACACGCTCGGCGAGCCGGTCGGAGAATGACTGGCCAGCACGCAAAGTAGATCGGTCAAGGGGGAGGAGAAGCATGAATTCGATCAATCCGCCCGAAATTGGGCCGCGCCTGCAGGCACACCGCAAGGAGCTGAAGCTCACGCTCAACGATCTCGCGACAATGTCCGGCGTGTCGCGCTCCATGTTGTCGGAGATCGAACGTGGCAACGCCAACCCGACTTACGGCACGCTGTGGCATCTGACGCGCGCGCTCAACATCGACCTCAACAGCCTAGTCAGCGGCGCCAGCGAAGAGCGCAGCGACCGCATCGACCTGCAGCCCGGCAACATGACGCCCACTATCCGAAGTGCGGATGGCAGCTGCACGATGCAGATATTGTCGCCCGCCGGCATGGTGTCGATGATCGAATGGTACCTCCTGAGCTTCGAGCGCCAGGGCAAGCTGGTCAGCGATCCGCATGGCGCCGGGACCATCGAGCACCTGCATTGCACGCAAGGAGAGATCGTGGTGCGCAGTGCCGGCAACGAAATGATCGTGCGGGCGGGAGAGACGGCGCGTTACGCAGCCGATGTGCCGCACTCTCTGACCAG
This sequence comes from Aminobacter sp. MSH1, assembly GCF_003071665.1. Classification (GTDB taxonomy): domain Bacteria; phylum Pseudomonadota; class Alphaproteobacteria; order Rhizobiales; family Rhizobiaceae; genus Aminobacter; species Aminobacter niigataensis. Next base: position 90,632 of record NZ_CP026266.1, read on the forward strand.
CGTGGGCGCCGGCTCGGTCGGGGCGAGGGCGTTCCTGGTCGTGGCTTCGGCCGAAGTGGGAACCAACACACTCAGGGCGTCGATACGCCCGAAATGATGACCGGCCTCTTGGTGCCGGGATGATGATTTACCAGAAAGGAATAGTGGAATGCAGGTAGGTATTGTCGGCGCGGGTTCGATCGCCTTTGGAACGGCGGCGTTTCTCGAACAGCAGGGCCACCACGCGACGTTGTGGTCGCCGTCGGGCGAGCGCACCAAGGCGCTGGCCAAGGGTGAGGCACTGGTCGCCCAAGGCGCGGTCGAAGGCACCTTCCATCCATCGGCAGCAGATAGCGCCGAAGCGCTTGTCGCCGGTTCGGAGGCGATCGTGATTGCGCTGCCTGCCTATGGCCACAAGACCGTGCTCGACGCCATCGCACCCTACATCACGCCGGCCCAGACGATCATCATCAGCTCGCATGCGTCCTTCGGCGCACTCTACCTGTCGCGCCTGCTCGCGGCTCGCGGCGTCGTCGCACCTGTCGTAGGCTGGGGCACGACCGTGGTGTCGGGGCGACAGCTCAGCCCGACCTTGGTCAACGTCAACACCGTGCGCAAGAAGGTCGACCTCGCCACGGTGCCGGCTTCGCGCAGCGCCGACGGCTTCGCTGTTTGCCAGACGCTGTTCGGCGACCGCTTCGTCGACCGCGGCAGCCTGATGGCGATCGCGCTCTCCAACCTCAACCCGCAGAACCACATGGGCATCGCGCTCGGCAACATGACGCGCATGGAGCGCGGCGAGAACTGGAGCCAGGGCCAGAACGTGACGCCGAATGTCGGGCGGCTGCTCGAGCGGCTCGACGAGGAACGTATCGCCATCGCCACCAAGCTCGGCCTCGAAGTGCGCAACATCTTCCAGCACTTCCATCTGTCGTTCCACGTGCCGATGAACTCCATCTCGCAGATGAACCAGGAAATGCACGAAGCCGGCAACGGCGGCACGGGCCCGACCACCGCCGACAGCCGCTATGTCACCGAGGACGTGCCGTTCGGCCTGGTCATGACCGCCAAGATCGGCCGGCTTGCCGGCCAGCCCGCCGAGCTGCACGAAGCCGGCGTGCGTATCTTCTCGGCCATGTATGGCCGCGACTTCAACGCCGAGAACGATCTTCTCACTGCGCTCGATCTCGACACGATGTCGCTCGATCAGCTTAACGGGCTGTGCCGCGACGGGTTTGCAACCGCCGCCTGACTGCCATCGCGGTGGGCCGTGACTCGGATCTGAGCACGCACGCGCCGGCCGTATGAAAAAGAGCCAGACATCGACGATGTCTGGCTCTTTTTTGAGTTGAGCGTGGGGCGACAGGCAGTACCACGCCATTGCGGGCGGGCCCGCGCCCGCCTGTCACCACTCGGCGAACGAGCCGTCGGCATGGCGCCAGATGGGGTTGCGCCAGCGGTGGCCTTCCTTGGCGCGTTCCTTGACATAGTCCTCGTCGACATCGACGCCGAGGCCGGGGCCATCGGGGATGGTGACGTAGCCGTCCTCGTAGCGGAACACGTCCTTGTTCTTGGCGTAGTCGATCAGGTCGTTGGACTTGTTGTAGTGGATGCCAAGGCTCTGCTCTTGGATGAAGGCGTTGTAGCTGACGGCGTCGAGCTGCAGGCAGGCGGCGAGCGCTATCGGCCCGAGAGGGCAGTGGGGCGCCACGGCCACGTCGTAGGCTTCGGCCATCGCTGCAATCTTGCGGCACTCGGTGATACCGCCGGCATGCGACAGATCGGGCTGGATGATGTCGACCACGCCCTCCTGCAGCACGCTCTTGAAGTCCCAGCGGCTGTAGAGCCGTTCGCCGAGCGCGATCGGCGCCGATGACATAGCCGCGATCTCCTTGAGCGCCTCGCGGTTCTCGCTGAGCACCGGTTCCTCGATGAACATCAGCCGGTAGGGCTCGAGTTCCTTGACCAGCATGCGCGCCATGGGCCGGTGGACGCGGCCATGGAAGTCGACGGCGATGCCGACATGCGGGCCGACGGCCTCGCGCACCATGGCGACGCGCTTGACCGCGGCGTCGATCTTGTCGTGGCTGTCGACGATCTGCAGTTCCTCGGTGCCGTTCATCTTGAGCGCGGTGAAGCCGCGCGCCACCACGTCCCGGGCGCCGTCGGCGACGTCGGAGGGCCGGTCACCGCCGATCCAGGAATAGACCTTGATGCGGTCGCGGCACTTGCCGCCGAGCAGTTCGTGCACCGGTACGCCGAGCGCCCGGCCCTTGATGTCCCACAACGCCTGGTCGATGCCGGCGATGGCGCTCATCAGGATTGGGCCGCCGCGATAGAATCCGCCGCGATACATGACGTTCCAGTGATCCTCGATGAGCCTGGGATCCTTGCCGATCAGATAGTCGGAAAGTTCGTGCACCGCCGCTTCGACGGTGTGGGCGCGGCCCTCGACTACCGGCTCGCCCCAGCCGCTGACGCCCTCATCGGTCTCGATCTTGAGGAACATCCAGCGGGGCGGAACGATGTAGGTCTTGAACGCGGTGATCTTCATGGCTCGACGCTTCTTTCCAAATGCTCGCGCGGTGTCAGCTCTGGTTCTTCTGGGCCTTGGCCCGCGCGAGGTCGCGCGCGGCGAGGTCCAGGATTTCGTTGGCGGCCTTGCGCGCTGCAGGGCCGTCGCGCATTCGCAGTGCCTCGACGACGCCGTAGTGGACCTTGACGGCTTCATCGCGCCGGTCGACGGAGTTCGCCGTCGCCTCGAGGGCGAAGTTCAGCGCGGTCTCGATCAGGCCGCCGATCTGCCGGAAGATCGGATTGTGGCAGGCGCCATAGAGAACCTGGTGGAAGGCGGCGTCCGAGCGGGCAAAACTTGCAACGTCGCTGCCGGCCGCCTCCATGCCTTTCCAGGCCAATTCCAGATCGGCGATCTCATGCAGCGAAGCGCGCTCGGCAGCGAGCTCTGCGACCAGCGGCTCGATGGCGCGCCGTGTCTCGAGGATGGAATCGAACAGCTTTGGATCGAGCGTATTCGGCCGGTGCCACTCCAGGACCTGGGGGTCGATGATGTTCCAGTTTTCCTTTTCGCAGACGACGGTGCCTATCCGCGAGCGGCTGAGCACAAGGCCCTTTGCGGCCAATATCTTCAGGGCTTCGCGAATGACCGTGCGGCTGACGCCGTGTTCGACGCCAAGGTCGTTTTCGCTCGGCAGGTTGGCGCCGGAGGGATAACGGCCGGCCAGGATGTCGGAGGCAATTGCCCGCACCACGTCCGGCATCACACGCGGACGGCGCGCCTTTGACGCGGTGTCCATCGTACCAGCCCTGGCACTATCCATGCATTCCTCCCCTAACGTCAGTCTCGTCGTTCTTATGTGTGCCCCGTATGCCGGACAATCCTCCGTCTCGGCATGCAGCACATCTCCTCCGGAAAGAAACTATCTCATTCATCATACCAAGGCAATTGACTGGTATGATGAATGACGCTAGCTTTTGTCATCCGGGCTGCTTGCCCGGCGCGTTTTTGGGAGGAAACCATGCGATTTTTGAAGAAGGCGCTCCTTGCGGGCGCCCTTGCCGTCCTGTCCGCCACCACCATTACTTCTGCCTATGCGCAGGAGACCAAGATCGGCTTCATCGTGAAGCAGCCCGAGGAACCCTGGTTCCAGGACGAGTGGAAGTTTGCCGATCAGGCAGCCAAGGAAAAAGGCTTCACGCTGGTGAAGATCGGTGCCGAGGACGGCGAAAAGCTGATGTCGGCCATCGACAATCTCGGCGCGCAAGGCGCCCAGGGCTTCATCGTCTGCACGCCTGACGTAAAGCTCGGACCTGGCATCGTCGCCAAGGCTGCCGCCAACAACCTCAAGCTGATGACCGTGGACGACCGACTGGTCAGCGCCGACGGCAAGCCGCTCGAAGACGTGCCTCACATGGGCATTTCGGCGACCAAGATCGGCGAGGCGGTCGGCCAGGCCATCGTCGACGAGATGAAGGCGCGCGGCTGGAAGGCCGAGGAGGTCGGTGCCATCCGCGTCTCCTACGACCAGCTTCCGACTGCCGTCGACCGTGTCGAGGGTGCGATCTCGGTGCTGAAGGCGAATGGCTTCAAGGCCGAGAACATCTTCGACGCCCCGCAGGCCAAGACCGACACGGAAGCCGCGCTCAATGCCGCGACCGTCGTCCTCAACAAGAACGCCGGCATCAAGAAGTGGGTCGCCTTCGGCCTCAACGACGAGGCGGTCCTGGGTGCCGTGCGTGCGTCCGAAAGCGTCGGCATCCCGGCTGACGGCGTGATCGGCGTCGGCATCGGCGGTGCGGACTCGGCCATCAACGAGTTCAAGAAGCCGGCGGCCACCGGGTTCATCGGCTCGGTGATCATTTCGCCGAAGCGGCACGGCTACGAGACGGCTCTCAACATGTTTGACTGGGTCGCCAACAACAAGGAGCCGGAAAAGCTCATCCTGACCGCTGGCGCCCTTGCCAAGCGCGACGACTTCGAGAAGGTTCGTGCGGAACTCGGCATCGAGTAAATCGCATCATTGAACGGTGTCCGGCGGCGGGTTCACTGCCGCCGGACATGCTGGAGGACCGTCGATGTCGTTTCTCGAATTTTCGCATATCTCGAAATCCTATCCCGGCGTCCAGGCCCTGTCGGACGTGTCGTTCGGTGTCGCAAAGGGCGCCGTGCACGGCCTGATGGGGGAGAATGGTGCCGGCAAGTCGACCCTGATCCGCATCCTGTCGGGCGACCAGCACTCCGACACCGGCGAGATCAATATCGATGGCCAGGTCCAGAAATACGCATCGACGCGCGATGCCTTTCACGCCGGCGTCATCGTCATCCACCAGGAACTGCAACTCGTCCCGGAACTGACGGTCGCCGAGAATTTGCGGCTTGGCCGCTTTCCTGCCAATGCCGGTGTCATCCAGGCCAGGCAGATGTTCGCCGAAGTCGGCGACAAGCTGAAATCGGCCGGCATCGACATCGACCCGCGTCGCAAGGTCAAGACTTTGTCGATCGGTGAACGCCAGATGGTCGAGATCGCCAAGGCGATCATGCTGGACGCCAGGGTGATCGCGCTCGACGAGCCGACCTCGTCGCTGTCGTCGCGCGAAAGCGAAATCCTGTTTGCCCTGATCGAGCGCCTGCGCGCCGAGGGCAAGGTCATCCTCTATATATCTCACCGGCTCGACGAGGTGTTCCGCCTTTGCGACAGCCTGACCGTGCTGCGCGACGGCAAGCTTGCCGCACATCACCCGAGCCTCAAGGACGTTACCCGCGAACAGGTTGTAGCCGAGATGGTCGGTCGCGAGATCTCCAACGTCTGGGGCTGGCGTCCGCGCGAACTGGGCAAGGTGCGCCTGAAGGTCGAGGACATGTCGGGCGAGAAGCTGCCCGTGCCGGCCAGTTTCGAGGCGCGCGCCGGCGAGATCCTCGGTTTCTTTGGCCTGATCGGGGCCGGGCGTTCGGAATTGATGCGCCTGGTCTATGGCGCTGATGCCCGTCGTGGCGGCTCGATGACGATCGATGGCGAGCGAACCGAGATAGCCGACCCGCGCCAGGCGATCCGCGCCGGCATCGTGCTCTGCTCGGAAGATCGCAAGCACGACGGCATTGTCCAGGGCCGTTCGCTGGAGGAGAACATCAATATCTCCTCGCGCCGACATCATTCGAGGTTCGGCATCCTCGACCTGCGCAAGGAAGTCGAGATCGCCGAAACCTTCATCAAGAAGCTCAAGGTGCGGACGCCTTCGCGCAAGCAGGATATCGTCAACCTGTCGGGTGGCAACCAGCAGAAGGTCATTCTCGGCCGCTGGCTTTCCGAGCAGGGCGTGCGCGTCCTGATCATCGACGAGCCGACCCGCGGCATCGACGTCGGCGCCAAGTCCGAGATCTACGAGATCCTCTACCGGCTTGCGGAAGACGGCATGGCGATCGTCGTCGTCTCGAGCGAACTGCCCGAGGTGATGGGCATCTGCGACCGCATCCTGGTGATGTGCGGCGGTCGCATTTCGGCGCATATCGACCGCGAGCAGTTCAGCGAGCGGGCCATTCTGGCCGCCGCTCTGCCCGACAAGAAAACGCCAGACGCAATCGCATCCTAGAGGGACCGCGGCATGACAAATTCCTTCAAGAAGATCTTGCTCGGCGACCAGGGGCTGGTCGTCATCTTCGTGCTCGCCTTCGCTCTGGTGTCGATCTTCGTCCCCAACTTCCTGACCGAACGCAACATGCTGGGCCTGCTGCAGTCGGTCGTCACCGTCGGCATCGTCGCCTGCACCATGATGTTCTGCCTGGCGGCACGCGACTTCGACCTGTCGGTCGGCTCGATCGTCGCTTTCGCGGGCATGGTCGCTGTGATGGCGTCGAACGCGACAGGATCGATCATCATAGGCATCCTGGCCGCGCTCCTTTGCGGCGCCACCGTCGGACTGATCAACGGTGTCGTCATTGCCAAATTTCGCATCAATGCCCTGATCACCACGCTTGCGACCATGCAGATCGTTCGAGGTCTGGCGCTGATCTCGTCGGACGGTCGCGCTGTCGGTATCAACGATCCCAACTTCTATCAGCTCGCACTGTCGAAGCTGATCGGCGTGCCGACGCCGATCTGGGTACTGCTGGTCCTGTTCGTGGTTTTCGGCTTCGTGCTCAATCGCACCGTCTTCGGCAAGAACACGCTCGCCATCGGCGGCAATCCCGAGGCTTCGCGTCTCGCCGGCGTCAATGTCGATCGCACGCGCATCTGGATATTCACGCTGCAGGGCGCCGTCTGTGCCATCGCCGGTATCCTGCTTGCCTCGCGCATCACCTCCGGCCAGCCCAATGCGGCAGTCGGTCTCGAACTGTCGGTCATCTCGGCCTGCGTGCTCGGCGGCGTGTCGCTGGCCGGCGGCCGGGCGGCGATTGCCGGCGTCATCGTCGGCGTGATGATCATGGGTATCGCCGAGAATGTCATGAACCTGCTCAACATTCCGGCCTTCTACCAGTACATCGTCCGCGGCGTGATCCTGCTGCTGGCAGTGCTGCTCGACAACCTACGCTCGAATGCCCTCGGACGGCGTTAAGTTGATCGATGCCCGGCTTCATCACACTCGAAAATGAGCGCCTGTCCTTGCGTCTCAGTGCGCAAGGCGGCGCGATCATCGACGGGGTGACGCAAGACGGCCGTCCGTTTCTGCGGCCCCACGGGGATGGTGCGTTCGACGTGCTGCGCTCGTCCTGCTTTCCGCTGGTGCCGATCGGCAACCGTGTCGAAGGCAACGGGTTCGAACTTCGCGGCAAGCACTATCGCTTCGAGCCCAACACCGACGAGCCAAACTACATCCATGGCGACGGCTGGCTGGTGGGCTGGAACGTCGAGGAGGTGTCGCCTGCGCATGTGAAGCTCGCCTTCGAGCAATTGCGGCCGGCCAGCTCGCCTCATGCCTATCGTGCGGTCCAAACCGTCGCCATCGATGGGGCGACGGTGCGGCTGGAGCTTTCGGTGACAAACCGGGGCCAGGAGGCGCTGCCCTTCGGCATCGGCTTCCATCCTTATTTTCCACGCACCGAGGGCACGAGGCTCATGGCTCCGGCGCAAACATGGTGGACCGAGCGCGACGGCTGCCTGCCCGGCGTGCGCACGCCGATCCCCGACAGTGCCGACTTCTCGACCTCGCGCCGCCTTCCTCGCCGCAGGCTGAACAATTGCTTCGAAGGCTGGAACGGCTTGGCCAGGATCGTCTGGCCGGAGGCTGGCCTTGCTGCCGATATTGCGGCCGATCCGGTCTTTTCCAGATACATGCTCTACGCGCCGGAGGAAGATCGCAGCTTCTTCTGTCTGGAGCCGATGACCCACGCTCCTAATGCGCTGATGCTCGCCGGACCGGCGGCGCTGCACATGCTTGCCTCCGGTGAAGCGCTATCCGGAGGCTTCTCGATCACGGTTTCGAACCTAGAGGACATCCCATGAGCGAACGTCTCGCCGGCAAGCGCATCTTTCTCACCGGCGCGGCGCAAGGCATCGGCCTTGCCATCGCCGAGCAGTGCCTGAAGGAAGGCGCGAGTCTTTTCGTGGTCGACCGCGATGGCGCCCTGTTGCGCGAGGCCATGGCTCGGCTCGGCGCAGGCGAGGGCACGCTGGCCCATACAGAGGCGGATATTGCGGATGCCGGCGCAATCGCAGCCGCCATGGCCGCGGCCGGAAATACGATCGGGCCAGTCAATGCGCTGATCAACAATGCCGGCATCAATGTCTTCAACACGCCGTTGGAAACCACCGACGAAGAATGGCAGCGCTGCTTCGACGTCAACCTCAAGGGCGCGTGGAACTGCTGCAAGGCGGCTCTGCCGGGCATGATTGCGGCTGGCGGAGGGGCGATCCTCAACATAGCCTCGACGCACGCTTTCACCATCATCCCGCATACCTTCCCGTATCCGCTGGCCAAGCATGCGCTGCTTGGGCTGACTAAGTCGCTGGCGCTGGAATATGCGGCTGCGGGCGTACGGGTGAATGCGCTGGCGCCTGGCTATGTCGAGACGCAGAAGAACGTCGACTACTGGAACAGTTTCCCCGACCCCGCCAAGGCAAAGGCCGAGACGCTGGCGCTGCATCCGGGCAAGCGCATCGCTTCCACGACCGAGATCGCCAAGGCCGCCGTGTTCATGATCTCCGACGAGTGCCCGTTCATGAACGCCGCCAGCCTTGTCATCGACGGTGGCTTGAGCGTGCTTCAGCACGCTGCGCAATGAAGGCAGGCGGAAGGCAGTTTCGATATTGGAGAACCGGTCCGGCGGTGGCTAGCCCGTGGCTGGACACTGCGAGGGCCCGGTGCTATCTCCCTGCGCAGCAGCCGGGTGTCGGTTGCTGACGCAGCAGGGACGACCCGTTGCGACCTAGTATTGAGGGGACGACCCCACCAGGGGTCAACGTGATGTCTTCTCCTGCAATATCCAACACCGCGCCTTCGACCGCTTCACTCGGAGAGCTGTTTCCCAAGGTCACCGTAGCGCGGCTTATGGTTGCCTGGGCGGTCGTGGTCGCATTTCAGCTCGGCGGCAGTTCCTGGCTCTCCGAGCCCATCTCGCCGGTCACAGCCATCGTCTGTTTCGTGGTGCTGTTTGCCACGATCCTGACAGCGGCTTTCGGTGTCGTGCGTGAGGCCGATCACCTCGCCCATCAGCTTGGCGAGCCCTATGGTACCTTGATCCTGACCCTGTCGATCGTGTCGATCGAAGTGATCCTGATTGCCGCCGTCATGCTGGGGCCAGGCGAGGCTCCCACGATCGGCCGGGATTCGATCTTCGCCGTCATGATGATCATCCTGAACCTGGTGACGGGCATCTGCCTGCTCGTCGGCGGGATCCGCTATGGCGAGCAGGAATACAACGCCCAGGGTGCTGGCCTATATCTCGATGACGGTTTTGCTCACCGGAACCGCGCTCGTGCTGCCGAATACGTTGAGCACTGGCAACGGCACTTTTTGGCCGGCGCAGGCAATCGCCTTCGCGGCGTTCACAGTCGTGCTCTATGGGGCATTCCTGCTGATGCAGATGCGCGGCTATCGCCGGCTCTTCATGCAGCCCGAGCCAGGGTCGCTTTCGATTCCGACCCGGGCGGTCCCGGATGGCGATACAACCCATCCAAAGGCAAGTCTGGACACCAGAGGTAACACAATCCGCTCGATCACCCTGGTCGGCATGATGCTTCCGATCATCTTGCTGGCCCATGATCTGGCGATCTTGATCGACCATGGCATCGAGCTCGCGGGTGCACCGGTGGCGCTGGGCGGGGTGTTGATTGCGATCATCGTCTTCACGCCCGAGTCGATCACCGCGGTCAAGGCTGCACTGCGCAACGAGATGCAGCGTGCGATCAATCTTTGCCTCGGCGCGTTTGTCTCGACCGTCGGCCTTACGGTTCCGGCCGTGCTGGTGGTCGGGCTTGTCACCGGAAAGACCGTCGTCCTGGGAATTACACCGACGGAGACCGTGTTGCTGCTTCTGACGATCGGCCTGACCGCCTTTACATTCCTGGGTCAGCGGACTTCTGCGGTGCAGGGCTTGATGCACCTGATGCTGTTCGCAGTGTTCGGCGTCTTGCTGTTCAGTTCCTGAGCTATAAGAAAACGGCAGCCTCTTGCCGAGGCTGCCGTTTTCGCGCCATCGCGAGCAGCCGGTGTGCCGTCACGTGCCGTCCGTGCGGGATGGACTGCCAGGCACCCAAGGGTGCCACAACTCCCCCTCTGGCATCGGAGAGGGCAAGTCGTGCGCGGCGGCAGGCAATTCTTCGCAATGATCGAGGCAGCTCAGAACTGCGGCAGGCGTCGTCGCCTGCCGGATCAGGTGTCGCGTTGTCTGGTTGCGGAACGTGCGAGCCAGGTAGGACAGGGCCGGCAGGAAGGTACCGACCTTGCTGCGCGGCCAAAGCAAGCCGAACAGAATGTCCACTGGAGCGTCGTCGATCGCGCTAAAGTCGATGGGCTCTTTCAGGCGCGCCATACACGCCACTGGCTTGGTAAGCTCATCCATCAATGCGTGTGGAATTGCGATTCCCCACCCGACTCCCGTTGCGCCCAGGCGTTCGCGTGCGAGGAGTTCGCGGCGAATGATCTTGTCGTCGATGCCGGCCTGGGTTGCGAGCATGGCCGCAAGCTTGGCCAATGCAGAGTGCTTTTCCTTGGCCACAAAGTTCAAGTCGATGCCGTCTTCTGCAAGGACCTCGTGGAGTTGCATGGCTGCCTCCGTGCGTGCCTGCCGGTGTCGCACGCAGCAAGCGACCTGCAGCGCGGACGTACCCAAAGGAACAGGTTGGGGAGCCTGGCTCTCCCGGACGCCCGGCCAGGGCTTCGTCGACGTCCGGGCTAGATTCCTGTTTTGAGCCTCCTCGGCTCACTGCGGACAACAAGCACGAATTCCATGTCTTATTGGTAGCTATTTAAATTGAATAATCAAGGCGCGGGGTTCATCAGGGTTTTCAATAAAGAAGAATTGAAGAGGAGATCGATAAAAATGACGCCCATGTGATCAGAAGGATTTCAGATTTATCGCCCGTTTCCTGGTGATGTTGGGATGGACATTTCAGGTATGCCGCGATCAGTCCCTTCCCCGACCCTATTTCCTGCAATGGGCAAGCCGAACACTGGGCGTTTGCACGCGAAACGGGTTCCTTGCATGCTGTGTGGGAGGCGAACAATAGAGGTGCGCAGTTCTTGGGGCCCTGAAACTACCTCAAGAAGTTGTCAACTCCCGGTGTGCAGCCAAAGGATTAATGCAAGCTGTCGTTGACGCTGGGCATCAAGTGTTTACCATGCCTTAACCGTGTTTGTTTACCACCTGGTTATTATTACGGCGTGGTCCTGGGACCCGCCACGCATAAACTGGTCTGAGAAAACGGGTTGGCGATCGCTGATGTCTTACTGCAGAACGGCTGTAGCGGTGTTGAGTGCCTGCGTTGCGCTTGCAGGGTGCGCCAACGGCGCTGTCCGCCAGGTTTCCACTCCCGCGACCGGCAAGGTAGTGACTGGCAGCGTTGGCAGCAACCTCGCGTCGATCAATACCCATCCGGAAATACTGGCAGCCGATGCACGGCGCGATGCGGCTGGCGAGGAGATTGCGCGCGCGCGGTCGACCCTGCTGCCAAGTGCCGGCATAGAGGCGAGCGCCGGGGTTGCGGCTGGCGACGGCGACGAATTCGACAACCGTACGACCGGCAATGCCTATTCCTATGCGCTGACGGTCGACATCCCGCTCTACCAGGGCGGCAGGGGACAGTCCGCCGTGGCTGCTGCCAAGGCGGATTACCGCGCCAGCGGCGAGGTGGCCAATGACAGGCGTGTCTCCGCCGCCTATGAACTGGCGCTGGCGCTGATAGAAGTCCACCGCCAGAAGGGCGCCGTGGTGATCCTTGGCAAGCAGGCAGCCATTCTCGCCAGCCTGAAAGGCGGCATAGAGACTGAATTGAAGGCAGGCGCAGCAAGTCGCGTCGACGTCGACGACGTCGGGCGTCAGTTGTCGCGCTTGTCGGTCGAGCGTGAGCGCGCCAGGCTGTTGATTGCCCAGGCAAGCCGCACGGCGCTGCGGCTCGGGATCGCGCCCGAGACGAAACTGCCGGAGGTCTCGAAGCTCTATCTGCCGAGCGAAGAACAAGACCTCATCGAACTGGCTGTGAAAAACAATCCGCGCGTCAAGGAACGCGATGCCCGCGCCGATGCAGCAAAGGCCCGGGTCAATCAGGCAAAGGGCGATCTGCTGCCGACCGTGTCCGCGGGGCTGAGCGTGCGGGGCGGCGAGGACACGCTTCCCGGCGTCGATCGCCATGTCGCGGGTCGTGGTGAGGTGCGGTTCTCGATGCCGATTTACACGGGTGGCCGTGTCAGTGCCGGTATCAGACAGCGCAACGATGAAAACCGCGCCGCGGTGTTCGAAGCCGATGCCGCGCGAATTGGCGTGACTGCCGCAATCCGGTCCGCATTCGACCGCCGTGTACTGGCAAGGCGCATGCAGACCCTGGCCCAGGCGGAACGGCGCAACGCCGCCTCGGCCCTCGAGGGCGTACGCGCCGAACGCAAGGTCGGCGAGCGCTCGACCTTCGACGAGATCAGGGCGATTGCCGACCTCGCCAATTCGGAAATCAATCTCAACAATGCGCGCTACGACCTGATCGCCGCCGAGTATACGATCGCGGCGGAAACGGGCCTGATTGGCGAACTCTTCGGCGTACCAGGCGTCCAGCAGACTGCGGTTGCCGAATAGCTATTCCGCCGCCATGCCGTAGGCGAGCCCGCGCGCCGGCTCCTTGAGCCGCTTGCGGATACGGTCGGCGAGAATGCGCACGAAAGGCTCCAGCACCATGCTGTCGTGGTCGCCGGGCACTTCCTGCACGGTCAAGCCGGCGGCAAAGGGCGTCCAGCCATTGTCTTCCATCGCGACGTTGCGGCCGTCCTGCAACATGCGCCCGCCGCTCAAACGATAGATGACGTTGAGCTTCGGCCGGAGTAGCAGCACGCTGCCCGCATAAGGCTTGAGCTCGTAGCGTGGCAATGCGGCGCGGAAGGCGTTTTCAATCGCCAGGTCGTGGAACTGCTCGGAAGACTGCTCGGCCTGTTCGGCATCCGCGCGGCCTGCGACTCTTTCTTTCCACCGGCGGCGATCGTCGATCCAGCTGGCGACGAAATTATGCCGCTCCCGGCGCAGATCCTGAAGCTTCATCGAGAGCCGGTCGAGCAATGACAGCGGCGGCTGTGTCGGCAGCGGCGTGTCCAGCAGGATCAGCTGCGCGACTTCCTCGCCTTCGGCGAGCAGCTGCTGCGCCATCTCGTAGGCGACGAGGCCGCCACCGGAGAACCCGCCCAGCAGATAGGGCCCGTGCGGCTGGACGGCGCGAACCTCCTTGAGATTGTCGCGTGCCATCTCGACGAAGTTGTCGTGGGGCTCCTGGTCGCCATAGAGGCCGCGCGCCTGGAGCCCGTAGACCGGGCGGTCGGTGCCGAGCTGCATGGCCAACTGGCGCAGGTTGAGCACGTTGCCGAACATGCCGGCGCAGAGGAAGAACGGTGTTCCTCCGTCCGAGCGTCCCGCGCTCATCGTGACTAGGTGAGTGGCCTTCTCGATCTTATTGTCCTTCGGAGCGGCGGCTTCTTCCGTCTTGGCTGACAGCGGCGCGGCCTGCTCGCCGATCAGCGCCGCGCACTCGGCGATTGTCGGCGCCTCAAACAGCACGGAGATCGGCAAGTCGATTGCGAATTGCTTCCGGATCATCCGGAACAGGCGCACCGCGATCAGCGAATGGCCGCCAATGTCGAAGAAGCTGTCGTGGACGCCGATCTTCTCGACGCCGAGCAATTCGCTCCAGAATCCGGCAAGCGTGCGCTCGATGTCGTCTCGCGGCGCGACATAGTCATTGTCGAGATCGGGACGTTCGAAGACCTCGCCCGCGCCCTGCGCTTCGGCGCGCGGTTGGGACGCACGTTTGCGCAGCGATCCGAGATCCATCGAGCTCACGATCGGCTGCGGCTGGCCGGTGCCGAGCGCACGCATCATGGCTTCGAAGCCCTCGGCCGGCAGGATGCCCTGGCTGACCTGCGCAGCAAGCTGCAGTGCCGCCGGCGACAGCGGTTCCTTGTCATCGCCCGCAGGCTTGCGTGCGCGATCAACGCGCTGCGTTGCAGCCAAGGCGAGGTCGTCGTCCAGCCGCTTCATGACGAAACGCTCGATTTCCGCGATGATACTACCGTCCGGTGTGGCGATGGTGATGTCGAAGGTCGCGAATCCGTCACCGAGATCCGATGCCTCACTCAGCCGCGCCCAGCTGACGATCGCCTCGGGCAACTTCATGTAGAGCGCGATGCTGCCGTAGGACATCGGCGCCCACAGGGCGTGGGATGTCGCATGGCCGGGCGCCAGGTCGAGCGCAAATCCGGTGGCGATGTCGAGCAGCGCTGGATGGGCGATGAAGCCGGTGGCGATGTCGCCGCGATAGGTCTCATCGAGCCTGAGCTCGGCAAAGGCTTCCCGATCCCCGCGGGCAAGGGAGCGTAACACCTTCCAGCGTGCCCCAAAGTGGATATGATCTTCCTGTACCGAGCGCAGCGCAGCTTCGCCTTCGGCGCGCTGGCCCACGGTCAGGCGCGCCGAGGCGGCAGCGACATCAGAGGCGGCGTGTGGCTTGGCGAGGCGCTTGCGTAGCGTCGCTTCGGCGTGAACGGTGAAGCCTTCCGACACGAGTTCGGCATCGGCGGCGGTGACAAGCACCCTTTGCCGCTCGCCTTCGGCGGCAAGCCGCACGCGCAGGATCTTGTCGCGCCCGTCATCGACTTCGAGCGGGCGCAGGAAGAAGAGATCAGCAATCTCCCCACCCTGATCGACGCCGTACTCCTTCATCGCCTGGGCGATGATTTCAATCGTGCCGGTACCCGGCAAGATGGCCTGTCCCGAGACCAGGCGATGCTCGTCGAGCATCCAGTGGCTGCGCGGTGAAATGCGCGTCTCGAGCCAAACATCGCCTGATGTGTCCTCCACCCAGTCGGTGAAGATCGGTCCTTGTGCTTTGCCACGATGCGAGTTTGGCGCGTCGGCTTGCCCCGCTTGCCCCGCTTGCCCCGCTTGCCCCGCTTGCCCGGCCTGGCCGGTGGCACGCGCCGCCAGTCCGACAGCGTTCCAGACGCCCCAGTGGAGCGCGACGGTCTTGCGTGAGCTGTCTGCGAAACGGCTGTCGGCATAGGCGTTGAGATAGGCATTGGCGGCGACGTAGTCGACCTGTCCGGCGGGAGCCGTGTCGGTGCTGGTCGACGAAAACAGCACAAAGAGATCGAGCGGCCTGTCCCGGAAGACCTGGTCGAGAACCACGGTGCCACGCAGCTTCGGCGACAGCACAGCCTCCATCTCGTCCAGCGACTTCAGCTGGATCAGGTTGTCGTCGACCAGACCGGCCGCGTGGAACACACCGTTGATGTCGCCGAATGTGGCGCGCGCCTTGTCGGCCACTGCGTCCATGTCTTCGAGGTTGCCCACGTCGGCGGTGACGTAGAGCACGTCGGCCCCCTTGGCCTCCAGGCTCTGGATCGCTTCGATGGCGCGGCGTATCCGGTCGTTGCGCGAGAGCGGAATGGCCAGTCTTTCCCACTCCTCCCGAGGCGGCAGTGCGTGCCGTCCGGTCAGGACCAGCTTTGCCTGGAAACGCGATGCAAGTTCGCCGGCGACGACCTGAGCGAGATCGCCAAGGCCACCGGTGATCAGATAGACTCCGCCTGTGCGCAGCAAGCCGTTATCGGCATTGGACTCGCCCAGTGCCAGCTTTTCGTAGTTGCGAATCCAGCGTTTGCCCTTGCGGTGGGCAACCGTTTCCGAAGTGGGCGCAGCGAAGATGTCGTCCCACAATTGGTCGAGCTGCTGGTCACGCAATGATGCCGCAAAGTCGCTCGCTGCCGTGCGCGTCCGCAAGAAGCCGCCCTTCTCCGGCCGAGACGGCGCCGAAAATTCAAGGTCGACGAGGCGAACCGTGGCGCCCGGCATTTCCTTCGGCATGACGAGCGCGGGGCCGAGGATGGTTGCCTTTTCCGGATAGGGCAGGGCTTCGCCGCCGACACGCTGCATGCCGTTGGTCACGACGGTGATCTGCGGCTCGAGGCCCTCGATGTCGCCAAGCGCCTGGGCGATGAAGAACAGGCTCTGGAAGCCGCGTTCCTGGTTGCGGTTGAAGAAGTTGGAACCCGGGCGGAAGGTTTCCTCGGCCGTCACCAGCCAGAGATGCACGATGCGCTCGGGGACGCCGCCGTCGCCGGCGAGCCCTGAAAACAGCGCGTCGTAGCCTGGCCGTTCCTGTTCGGCGCACAGGGTGTAGTCGCCGCTTTCGTGCCTTACGAAACCGTCGCCGGCCTTGACCGTCGCAACGCGATGGCCCTTGGCGCGAAGCCGTTCGACCAGTGCTGCACCCAGGCCAGTATCGTCCATGAAGACCAGCCAGGATGCCGGCTGGGCATCGGCGTCGATCGTCACATCGGCCAATGCCTGTTTCCAGCTTGGCCGGAAACCCCAGTCCGCCATGTCGGGCAGCTTGCCGATGAAATCCTGCTCGTTCTCGTTGGCTACCGCCGCGACGCTGCGCTCGATGAAGTAGCGCTGGTGCTGGAACGGATAGGTTGGCAATGACACGCGCCGCGCGCCGCTTCCCTCCCACAGCTTGGCGATGCTCGCGTCGAGACCGGTCGCCCAGGCACGGCCCATCGCGGCGAGGAAATGCACGCGGTCGTCGGTAGCCTCGTCGGGATGCGGCAGGCTGTTGATGACCTGGTTCGCCTCGATGCCCGGCTGAAGCTTGACCAGTGACGACAGAGCCCGGCTCGGGCCTACTTCGACATAGACCCGCCCCGGCTGCGCCGAAACCGCGGCGAGACCCTTGGCGAAGTGGACGGTCGAGCGAAGATGCCGGACCCAGTAGAGCGGGTCGCGTGCCTGAGCTTCGCTGAGCCATTCGCCAGTGAGGTTGGAAACGATCGGGATGGTCGGCGCCCGCAGGTCGATGCCGCGCAGGAACGCTTCGAACTGTCCGAGGATCGGGTCCAGCATCTGCGAATGCGCAGCGATATCGATGGCAATGCGCGATGCATCGATACCGCGCTCGGCCAGCCTGAGGCGCAGCGCTTCGAGATCCCCATTGCGGCCTGAAACCACGCAGAGCTCGGGCGCGTTCACCGAGGCGAGGTCGAGCGCCGGGTTCATGTGCTCGGAAAGAGCTTCGGGCGACAGCGGGACGGAGAGCATGCCGCCGGCCTCGACCGTGTCGAACAGTTCGCCGCGCAGGCGGACGAGATTGACGACGTCGCGGAAGCTCATCACGCCTGCGATGCAGGCGGCAGCATTCTCGCCCATGGAGTGGCCGATCAGCGCCGAGGGCTTGACGCCCCAGCGCATCCACAGGCGTGCGATGGCGATTTCGACGATCAGGATGGCGGGAAGCTGCACCGAAGGCCGGAGGAAATCGCTCGCCGCTTGCGACGGGTCGGTATCGGCCGCGAGCCAGACGCGGCGGATCTCGGTTGCGGCTTCCGGCGTGAGATAGTTCAACCCCTCATCGACGGTCGCCCGGAAACCAGCGTCTTCGGCGTAAAGGCTGCGCGCCATGCCTACA
This sequence comes from Aminobacter sp. MSH1, assembly GCF_003071665.1. Taxonomy (GTDB): domain Bacteria; phylum Pseudomonadota; class Alphaproteobacteria; order Rhizobiales; family Rhizobiaceae; genus Aminobacter; species Aminobacter niigataensis. The sequence continues at coordinate 108,220 of NZ_CP026266.1, forward strand.
TGCTGCGCGCCGCCGCCCGGAAACAGGAACACGGCGTTGGCGGCCTCGATCGTGCTATGGGTGTGGACGCGCCTCGGTTCTGAACCGGAGAGAAGGGCGATTGCCTCGTCGCGCCCGCGTGCCGCTATGGCGCGGCGGTGTTCGAAGTGCTTTCGCCCGGCAAACAAGGTGTGGGAGACATCGGCGAGGGGCAGCGCCGGCTGTCGGACAATTTCCTCGCCGATCTGCTCCATGGCGCGGTCGAGCGCCTTGCGGCTCTTGGTGGCAAACAGGAAAAGCTGCGGCTCCCGGTCGCCCGTGCCTGCAGCACCAACTATCGGCTTCGGTGCAACCTCGAGGATCGCATGGGCGTTTGTTCCGCCGACGCCCAGCGAGTTCACCGCCGCGCGTCGCGGTCCGGCAGCTGCCGGCCAAGGGGTCAGCTTGTCGTTGACGACGAACGGACTGCGGGCGAAGTCGATGGCCGGATTGGGCTTCTCGAAATTCAGCGTCGGCGGCATCTCGCCATGCTTGAGCGCCAAGGTGGTCTTGATCAGGCTGACCACGCCGGCAGCGGTGTCGAGGTGACCGATGTTCGACTTCACAGAGCCGACGCGGCAGAAGCCGGTGCGCGCGGTGCTTTGCCGGAAGGCCTGCGTCAGCGCCTCGATCTCGATCGGATCGCCGAGATACGTGCCGGTTCCGTGGCACTCGACATACTGGATGTCGTCGGCGGAAACACCTGCGAGACCTTGCGCCTCGATGATGGCCTCGGCCTGGCCGGTGACGCTCGGCGCGAGATAGCCGGCCTTGCTGCTGCCGTCATTGTTGACGGCGGTCGCCTTGATGACGGCGTGGATGATGTCGCCATCGGCGATGGCGTCGGACAGGCGGCGCAACACGACCACGCCGGCACCGCTGCCGAACACCGTGCCGTCGGCACGATGGTCGAAGGCGCGGCAATGGCCGTCGGTAGAGAGAATTTCGCCGTCCTGGAACAGATAGCCGCGCCGGTGCGGCAATTCGATGGTGACGCCGCCGGCGAGCGCCATTTCGCATTCGCCGGCAAGCAGGCTCTGGCAGGCGGTGTGGATTGCGACGAGCGAGGTCGAGCATGCCGTCTGGATGTTGACGCTCGGGCCGCGCAGGTCGAAAGCGAACGAGGCGCGCGTGGCGAGGAAGTCCTTGTCGTTGCCGGTGTGACGCAAAAGGAACATGCCGACCTGGTCGACAAGCTGGCGATTGCTGCAGACGTTGAAGTAGAAATAGGAACCCATGCCGCAGCCGGCGAAGACGCCGACGGGGCCGGCGCTCGAATCGGGCGTGCGCCCGGCGTCTTCCATCGCCTCCCAGGCACATTCCAGGAAATGGCGGTGCTGCGGGTCCATGATCGCCGCTTCCTTGGGGCTCAGCCCGAAGAAGTCGGCATCGAACATCTCCATACCGGGAAGCTCGGAAGTGCGGCGCACGTAGTTGGGCAGATGCATGCGTGCGGCGGACTCGCCCGCGGCAAGCAGCTCTTCTTCCGTCAAATCGCGGATCGACTCCACGCCGCCGCGCAGGTTTTCCCAGAATTCGCGGACATTGCGCGCACCCGGCACGCGAAGCGCCATGCCGACAATGGCGATGTCGTTCGGTGACGCCTGATCGGTTTCATACATCGCGTAATGCCCCGAGAGCCTATTATTCCTTTGGCAAGCCAAGCCTGGATACGGGTAACACAGTAGCCGATATCCAATCGTCCTGCCGATAGGCTCATTCTAAGAAACATCTAGAATGAAAACGGCGTTAAGCTTTCCGCTGTCAGGTCAGACCCGCAGCCCCTGCGACGATATTGATGCCACTGTCGCGCTACAGCCTTAACCAAACATTGAAGTCCTGATGGAAAACAAGGAGGGTATTCTCATTCTTGTTTAGATCAATTCGTATATAGATACGGCAGCAATCGTAGTTCATGGGGTCGGGCACATGCCATCAGGGCAATTGGAATGCGTTCTGATCGGGGACGAGTCGCTTCTGGTGCAATGCGCCGAAATCGTGCGGGCCCATGGCCATGCCGTCGCGATGATCGTCACGGACAATGCGTCGATCCGGAACTGGGCGGAAGGCCTTGGCCTCCCGGTCTGCGCCTTCGACGGCGACGTCGAGGTGCGGCTCGCGACAGTCGCCTATGACTGGCTTTTCAGCGCGGCCAACCTACGCATCATCCCGGATGCACTTTGGCGCAATGCACGACAGGGTGCGGCGAATTTCCATGACGGTCCATTGCCGCGCTATGCCGGCCTCAATGCGCCGGCCTGGGCGATCATGGAAGGCGAGGCAGGCCACGGCGTCACCTGGCATGCGCTGACGGCTCGGGTCGACGAGGGCGATATCTACGCCCAGCGCATGGTCGAGATCGGCCCGGACGAGACGGCACTCACCCTCAATACCAGATGCTTCGAAGCGGGCATCGCGACCTTCGACGAAATGCTGACCGCCATCGAAACAGGCGCGTTAGCGCCGCAGGCGCAGGAGCTGTCGCAGCGCACCTACTACGCCAGGGACCGCCGCCCGGCGGCGGCTGGAACGCTGCTTTTCGACCGCGATGCGCAGACATTGTCGCGCGTGGCGCGCGGGCTCGATTTCGGCTCGGGCTATGCCAACCCGCTGGCCCGGGCGAAGGTGCGTACCGAATCCGGCCTGTTCGCGGTCACGAAGTTCGAGGCAATCGGGCACGCCGACGGCCAGCCTGCAGGCACGGTGATCTCGGTTTCTGATGACGGTGCCGTCATTGCCGCGGCGGACCAGCACGTACTGGTGCAGGGAAAAGGTCTTGGGCGGAATGCCGGCGAGACGCTGAGTTCCTGCCTCAGCCAGGCGATGCGCCTGCCTGCGATGACCGACGCAGAAGGACAGGTGCTGGACGAGGCAGTTGCGCGGACCGCCCGCCATGAGGGGCGCTTCCGCAAGGCGCTTGCTGCCGCGCGCGATGTCGATTTGCCCGACGTCAAGGCATGGTCGCCGGACGGTCAGGCGCAGGTGATCGCGCAGCCGCTGCAAATGCCGGTCCCAACGGGCTCGCGAGCAGCCGCGATTGTCGCCTTCCTGGCTCGGTTCTCCGGCCAGGATTCGCTCGATATCGCTTATGCAACGGACGCCATCGCAGCGCTGGACAGCCAGTTCCCAGGCTATTTCGCCAAGTCAGTTCCGTTCCGCGTCGAGGCTCCGGACGGTGAAACGGCCGAGGCTTTCGCGGCGCGGACAAATGAAGCCCTAGCCAAGCAGCGCGAGCGCGGCACCCATGTGTCCGACCTGGTGGAGCGCGTTCCCGGGCTGGTGGCTCCGCGCCTGACCGTCGGGCTGGTGGAAGCCGCGTCGCCGGCCCAGTCAAGCATTGTCGAGGGGGCGGCCCTGACTTTTGTGCTCGGTGCGGACGAGGCCCTGGTGTTGGCCGATCGGGCGCGGATCGGCGCGCGCGACCTTGCCGACATGCTGTCCCGGCTGGGCATATTCGCCGCTGCATTTGCGGCTGGCGACAAGGCGGTTTCAGACCTGCCGCTGATGTCCGATGACGAGCGTCAGCGCGTGCTCCATGGCTGGAACGAGACCGCCCGCGACCATGACCGCACGGCTTGTGTGCATACGCTGATCGAACGCCAGGCCGAACTGACGCCGGACGCGATCGCGGTCGCATTCCGCGAGCGGTCGCTGAGCTATCGCGAACTCGACGAAAAGGCCAATCGCGTCGCCAACCGCCTGATCGAACTCGGGGTGAAACCCGACACGCTGGTCGGCCTCCATGTCTCACGTTCGCCGGAACTCGTCATCGGCGCACTGGCGATCCAGAAGGCCGGCGGTGCTTATGTGCCGCTCGATCCGATGTTCCCGGCTGACCGGCTTGCCCTGATGGTCGAAGACAGCGGCGCGCCGGTGGTGCTCAGCGAGCGTTCGCTCGATGGATCGCTTGCCGTGGACGGCGCCCGGCGCGTGAACATCGAGGACGTCCTCGCGACGCCAGGCAGTGCCGAGCGGCCGCGCAGCGGCGTCACCCCGGCCAACCTTGCCTACATGATCTACACGTCGGGCTCGACAGGCCGCCCCAAGGGCGTGATGGTCGAGCATCGCAATGTCGCGAATTTCTTCGTTGGCATGGACGACCGCATCACGGTCGATGAAGCCGGGCAGCCCGTATGGCTCGCCGTCACCAGCCTGTCTTTCGACATCTCCGTGCTCGAGCTGTTCTGGACGCTGGCGCGCGGCTTCAAGGTGGTGATCCATGCAAGCGACGTGCATGACCACAAGAACGCGGCTCCGGCAGTGGCGCGCCGCGCAAGCGGCAAGGCGCCGATGGATTTCGGTCTGTTCTACTGGGGCAATGACGACGGAGCGGGACCGGCGAAATACCGGCTGCTGCTGGAAGGCGCGAAATTCGCCGACGAGCACGGGTTCCAGGCGCTGTGGACCCCGGAGCGGCATTTCCATGCCTTCGGCGGTCCCTATCCGAACCCCGCGGTGACGGGAGCGGCTGTCGCTGCCGTGACGAAGAACCTGGCAATTCGCGCCGGTTCCTGCGTCCTGCCGCTGCATCACCCGGCGCGGGTCGCCGAGGAGTGGGCCATCCTCGACAACATCAGCAACGGCCGCGTCGGCCTGGCCTTCGCGTCGGGGTGGATGCCCGAGGATTTCGTACTGCGGCCGGAGAACGCGCCGCCGCATAACAAGGCGGCTATGCTGCGTGACATCGAGACCGTGCGCCGCCTGTGGCGCGGCGAGAAGGTCGAGTTCGATTTCGGCGGTGGCAAGCTGGGTGTCGTGACCCAGCCGCGGCCGGTGCAAAAGGAGCTGCCGGTCTGGATCACCACGGCCGGCAATACCGACACCTACCGCGAAGCAGGCCGCCTGGGCGCGAATGTGCTGACCCATCTGCTCGGCCAGTCGATCGACGAGCTGGCCGGCAAGATCCGCGTCTATCGCGAGGCGCTGGCCGAGGCTGGCCACGATCCGAGCGCGCACAAGGTCACGCTGATGCTGCACACGCTGCTCGGTGCGGATCGCGAGGAGGTGCGGGAGCGCGCGCGCGGCCCGATGAAGGATTATCTGCGCAGCGCTGCGGCACTAATCAAGCAATATGCCTGGGCCTTCCCAGCCTTCAAGAAGCCACAGGGCGTGGTCCAGCCGATGGACATCGACCTGCAGTCGCTAAAGCCGGACGAACTCGATGCGATCCTGGAATTCGCCTTCCTGCGCTATTTCGAAGACAGCGGCCTGTTCGGCACCGTCGATGATGCGCTGGACCGTGTCGACCAGATTGCGGCCGTCGGCGTCGACGAGGTTGCCTGCCTGATCGACTATGGCATTCCGAGCGACATCGTGCTGGAGCGTCTGAAGCCGTTGGCCGAGGTGGTTGCACGGTCGCGTGGGGCCGATGCGGTCGAGGCCATGCCACAGAGCGCGCTCGCAGCTGACATCGCCGCCCACAGCGTGACGCACCTGCAATGCACGCCGTCGATGGCGCGCATGTTCCTTGTCAACGAGGAGGACCGGCAAGCCCTCAAGCAGGTTCGCCATCTGCTCATCGGTGGCGAGGCGCTGCCGGGGGCTTTGCTGGCCGAACTGCGCAAGGTGACGTCGGCACCGGTCGAAAACATGTATGGCCCGACGGAGACGACCATCTGGTCCTCGACGATGACGGCCGACATTGGCGAGGGCGTCGTGCCGCTGGGCAAGCCGATCGCCAACACGCAGCTCTATGTGCTTGATGCTTCGCTTCGTCCTGTCGCGCCTGGAATGGCCGGCGAACTCGTCATCGGCGGCGAGGGCGTGGCGCGCGGCTATTTCGGGCGCGACGACCTGACCCGCGAGCGCTTCGTGGCAAATCCCTTCGCCGACGGCAGGATGTACCGCACCGGCGATCTGGTGCGCTACACCACCGACGGCGTCCTGCAGTTCCTCGGCCGCACCGACCATCAGGTCAAGGTGCGGGGCTATCGCATCGAACTCGGCGAGATCGAATCGCGGATCGCCGAATTCCCCGGTATCGCCGAGAGCGTCGTGATGGCTCGCGAGGATCGCGCCGACGACGTGCGCATTGTCGCCTATCTGCGCCTCAAGGAGAAGAAACTCGACGAGAGTGCCTTGCGCGCCCATTTGGTGAGGTCGCTGCCGGAATACATGGTGCCGGCGCATTTCGTGACGCTCAACGCCTTCCCGCTGACGCCAAATGCCAAGGTCGACCGCAAGGCCCTGCCGAAGCCTGAGGCCAAGCGCGAGGCGGAAGCCGAGATCTACGTCGCACCGGTCGACAACGTGCAGAGGGAAATCGCTGAAACCTTCCGCCGGATCCTCGGCGTCGAGCGTGTCGGGCTCAACGACAGCTTCTTCGCGCTCGGAGGTCATTCGCTGCTGGCCGTGCAGGCGCACCGGGAGCTGAAGGCATCGGTGGCGCCCGACATCGCCATCACCGATCTGTTCCGCTTCCCGACGGTGGCGGCGCTGTCTGCGCATCTTGCCGACCGCGGCAAGTCGGATGAGCGGCTCAGCCAGGTTGCAGACCGCGCCGCCATGCGCCGAGCCGCGCTCGGCGACCGCCGTGCCGCGATGCAGCGCATGCGAGAAAGCTAATGGGCCTGCTCGCCGGGCTCTTCCATGCGGATGTGGCGACAGCGCAGGGCGATCCCCGTTCGCTGGCCGCGGCGCTGTATCCCGTCGAGCAGTCCTATGTGTCACGCGCAACGGAATCCCGTCGCCGCGAGTTTGCAGCAGGCCGATCGCTGGCACGCCAGGCCATGGCGTCGCTGGGCGTACCGCAGGCTGCGATCCCTGCAGCGTCGGATCGGGCGCCGGTCTGGCCGGCCGGCATCGTTGGAAGCATCAGCCATTGCTCCGACTGGTGCGTGGCTGCCGTGGCGCGCGAAAGCCAAGATTGCAGTGCGCTCGGCATAGACGTCGAACCGGCAACGCCGCTGGAAACCGACCTCCTCGACACGATATGCGATGACGACGAGCTACGGTGGCTGGCGAGGCAGGCTGAGCCTGGGCGAGGGCTCCTAGCGAAGGCCATCTTTTCCGCCAAGGAAAGCGTCTACAAGGCTCAATACCCGCTGTCGCGACAAATGATCGATTTCCATGCCGTTTCGGTAGCGTTGGATATTGCCAGCGGCAGCTTCCTTGCCAGGTTTCGCGTAGACGCCGAGCTGTTCCTGTCCGGCTACCAAGCCAGTGGCCGCATCGCGATTACAGCCGAATTCATTGCCACTGGCGTTGCGCTGAAAAACGTCAAGGAAAAAGCGGCGCAAAGGGAACTGTCGGCATGAGCCTGGTGCAATACGACGAACAAAGGCACATGGGCGCGGCCATGGAAGCTACCGCGCGCGGCCAAACGTTGCTCCTGGTCACCATGGTGCGTCTGCGTCGGGGACCGCGCGGTCTGCAACTGGATGACCAGACATGTGCGGGGCTAGTACGCTGGACCGAGCATTTCGAGCGTGTCGTCTATTGCGGTCTGTTGCAGGAGAGCGATGACTGCGACGACGCGTCCGTGACCTGGGTCGACATAGATAGCCTGCCCAATCGGGACCGCATGCGCATCGTGCCGCTGCCCTTTGCCTACAAGATCGGAGCATTTGCCCGTGCATATCGGGCAACGCGTCGGCAACTGGCGGAGGAGATCGGGAAAGCCGACAAGCTGTGCTTCACGCTCGGGTACGTTTTTGGTGATTGGGGTGGTGTTGCTGCCCTCGAAGCGATCAAACAAGGGCGCCGTTTCGCGACATGGTTTGACCGCGTCGAACATGACGTCCTGCGCAACACGTTGCATGCTTTGCGGTTTCGACGGCGCGTCAAGGAAAGAATGACGCTGCCGGTGATGATAGCCTATCATCGACATTTGGTGCGCAAGTCCTCGCTTGGCCTTTTCCAGGGTATGGATACTTTCAAAGCCTACGAGAAGTATTCGTCCAATCCTGCATGCGTCTATGACGTCCACACGCAGCCGGAGGATTTCATCAATGCCGAACAGATCGAGCAAAAGCTTGCTGATCTTGAGTCAGCTGCACCGCTGCGCATCGTCTATGTTGGGCGTGCAGTTGCAATGAAAGGGCCGGAAGACTGGCTGCGCGTCATACACGGGGTCGTACAGGCTGGCGTCGATGTTCGGGCGACCTGGCTCGGTGACGGTCCGCTGCTGGACCAGATGCAGTTGACGGTAAAACAGCTTGGCCTTGGAAACCATGTCGAACTGGCCGGCTATGTAGGCGACCGTGACAAGGTGCTAGACGCCTTACGCGAAAGCCACCTCTTCCTGTTCTGCCACAAGACACCTGAATCGCCCCGCTGCCTGATCGAGGCGTTGGTCTCGGGGTGTCCGATCGTGGGATATGGTACCCACTATCCGGTAGGCCTGGTCGAAGGTGCCGGAGGTGGCATGTTCAGCGCCATGGATGATTTCGCGGGCCTGGCAAAGCTCATTACCGAATTGAATCGGGATCGCGGCCGCCTCGTCAAACTGGTGCGTGATGCTGCCTCTTGCGGTCGTCGTTTCGATGAGGCGACGGTCTATCGTCAACGCGCCGAACTGATTGCATCCTACGCGTGATGTGGGGCCTGCGACGACTGCTGGTGCTGTGCGCGGCGGGATTGTTCATTGCTCCGGCGGCAAGCGTCCTTGCTGCCGCGCAGCAAACCCTGGAGCGGGTTGCGCCGATGAGATTGTTTGTTTCCGGCCACAGCCTCACGGACCGGCCGATGCTCGACAAGCTGGCGGAAATGGCCGCGGGCACAGGCCGGCCCGTTGTCTGGAACATGCAGAATATCGGCGGCTCGTCGCTCGAACAGCGCTCGATGGGATCCGATCCCGAGCGCCCTTGGTCGGGCTTCAAAGCTGGCATGGATCGCAATGGCGGCTCCGTCGACGTCCTCGCCGAATTTCGCCAACCGTCCGTTGGGGGCGCGACCTATGACGTTCTGCTCGTGACGGAACTGCACTCCCTGCTCGATACGATCATGCGGCAAGGCACGGTGCGTTATCTCGCCGAATACCAGGGCCGATTCCTCGAGACCAATCCCTTGGGGGCGATTTGGTTCATGGCGCCGTGGCTGGACGTGTCAGACAAGGAGGATCCGCGGGACTGGATCGCCTATGAACGGCTTGCCTTGCCGGTCTGGCGATGCGCGGTGCAAGCCGCCAGTGGTGCCGCGGCATCTGGCAAGAGCACGTCAGGCATCGGCTTCATCCCGGCGAGCCTCGCCCTGGCCGAACTGGTCGACCATCTCACCAGCGCTCCCCGCGCTGGCTTTGAAGATATGTCACCTGAAGACATCGTACGGGCGCTGTTTACCGACACCGTCCATTCGACGGAACTTGGCGAGGCCTATATTGCGCTGATAGTCCTGGCGACGATCGAGGGGCTGGACGCGCAGACGGTGCGCATGCCGGCGGGAGTAAGCGACGCGCAAGCGCAGACGCTGAAGAGCTTCGCGGCGGATTTCCTCAGCCGGTACCGTGCCGAGCCTCTTGATCAATGCTCCGGCGGTATTTCACTCTCGTTTGCCTGGGCTTATTCCGGCTATGTCGGCAAGACCTATCGCGCCGACTTCTCCTGGCCGCGCGTGGCGATTCAGCGCCTGCGGGATACGGCACGGTTCGGCTGGAACCTGCGCAATGCCTACAGCGATTGACCTGCCGCGTTACTGCCGGCCGTGCAGGTAGAGCGCCAGCGCGGCCATGGTTCCGATGGACTGATGCACCGTGTATTCCTGCTGCATGATGACCGCGGGGTGCTCGACCAGATATTCGTGATAGGGCAGGGAAAAGCGTGGCGGTTCGATGCGGCGTTGTGGTGCGTTTTCGGTCGTGCCCGACTCTGCCAGCGGCGACCATGCCGGGCCGAACACCCAGCTGTAGGCGGTCGCGTTCTGTGAAGCGAAGCCAAAGATGGTGATGCCGCTCGGCGCGGCGACGCCCATGGCACGGTGATCCTCGTGCAATGGATGCAGGATCTGTCGAGCCCCGATCCCGGTCACGAAACTCAGGCCTACCTGATTGACCCCGACCATGGCCTGAAATCCCTGTTCCATGACCTGCAGGATCTGTGGGTCGCCCGACAGAAGATGCGCGCGGATCAGCGTCTGCGTCTGGTTGTAGTCGGGCGCGCCGCCTTCTCCCCACCCGGCAGGGGCATAAGGATGCTTCATGTTTGGGTAGGCGGCATGTTGCTGCGCGTCGGTGATGATTGCGGCTTCCGCGGCGAAACGCGCCGCAATTTCCTCGCCTATCCCCGCATCCGAGCCGGCTGTCTTGAGATAGTCCCAGGCAGCATCGCCCTTGTGTGCAAAAAGTCCCTGGTCATCGCGCCAGGACGCTTCGAAGATATCGCGATGTTCGGTGCTGCCAAGGAGCCGGTAGAGTGCTGCCGCCGCGGCGCCGCGATATTCGCGAGCGATACCTTGCAACTGCTCGCGTCGTGCAGGCCAGCCGCCCGGTCCGAACGCGCCGGTCTCCGTAGCGACGACAATCGCGTCGCGATAATAGGTGTCTGGGTCGGCGAAGCCGCGTTCCGCGGCCGCCCACGCTGCGCGGGCGCTGTCTTCGAAAAGCATGGCGGCGCCCGCTTTGCCCCGCGTTTTCAGAATGCGCGCAAGTTTTGCGGCAACAGCGGCGTATTTGTAGGTCGAGATATGGTCGGGCGCGTAGGCATAGACCTCCTGCCGCTCGAGATAGCTTGGTTCGCCCAGCATGGGATGCGCTGCGCTCTCGATCCCGCCGCGAATGCCTCCGTCGTCGGTCTGCAGCCTGCGGAAGAAATCCATGACCCAGATCGCTTCATGGAGAAGGTCCGGCAGATCGTCGGTATCGCGATAGGTGGGGTTGGTGAGCAGGGCGCTCGACTTCGGCAGATCGAAGCTGGTCCCGCGCTGTGCCTCAGGCAGGGCCTCGAAGGCTTCGAGCAGAAGGGCCGCGACCTCGACATGCTGGATGCGACGGTCCCAGTCGCCTGCATCCATGTAGCCGCCCCAATAGCTGTCCGACGCTTTTCTTTCGGTGCGCCAGCGCGGCTTCACACCTTCCTCGAAGGCAATGAAACCCGTGTCGAAATTGGACGACCAGGTCAGTGGCAGCCTGCTTTCGACGATGGACATGTCGGGGCCGGGCCGGAAGGCGACAGGTCGGCTGTAGCCGAAACGCCCATCAATCTCGATGCCGCTGCGCTGGTGGTAGAGTCCCGTCATGGAAACCCGCGCTGCGCTCAGCCAGATATCCGGTTCGACCTGAAACGGGTCCGAAACGCCGAGGCCCGGAACACGCAGTCGGAATGGTCCGCCTGACTGCGGCATCCAGGCGGAGTAGTCGAGCTCGAAGACGAAGGTTCCGGCGCGGTTGGCGCTGTATGCTGGGGTGGCTGTTGCCTGGGGGGAGAGGGTTGCCGGAAGCCGCCCGTTTGGATCGTCCAGCGTGAATGCGTTGGCCGTGGACTCGGACACGGTGCCGAAGACCGCACTGGGATCCTGTTCGCCGCCCAGTCGTTCGAGACCTACACGCTGACCATCGGTCAAGCCGTGTGGCGCAACCGTCGTCACGCGCCGGGCATTCGTGTCGAGTGACCGGATCGCGATGCGCGGTGCGGTTGCCGTGGTGTAGTCGATCAGCGGCTTGGGCAGGCCATTGCCCGGTTCGGCGTCGCCAGGATTTTTGCGCAGGTTTATGGTGCCAGCGAAGACCGTCTTGCCTTCGGGATCGATGATGTCGAAGGCGGTAGTGCCGTAGTCCCTGAAATCGACCGCGCCGTCGTCCTTGCCGCCCGGCAGCCAGAGCGCAAGAAAACCGGCCTTCGCCGTGTCCTTTGTCGCATGTCCAAGTTGCGTCGAACGGATCGCCACCGCGCGGGTCGTCCGGTCGTCGAAGGTGAAGCTTCGGTCGGCAAGCATGCCGTTTGGCCAGCGGATGACATGTGTGCCCTGCGGCAGGGGACCGTCGAGCTTGAGATATATCTGATGCTTGAAGGCGGCGCCTGTCCGCGTGTCGCCATTCGGGCCGGGATAGAGCCCGGAATCGTAGGGCATGGATTTGCGATGAACCGAGATGACGCGACGTCCGCCAATCGTACCGTAGAGGCCGGCAGCATCGACGCTGGCTCGGTCGAGGAATGTGCCGGGTGGCGTGTCCGAGAGCCGGACATGGTCGGCTTTCGGCCCGATGACCAGGCCTGGCACCCCATCGACGGCAGTCCACCGCCCACGCATCTGCGGCATCGGCTCGGGCAAGGTCACGATCCGCCCACGCACGAACGACGGATCGCGCAGTTCGACAGCGATGATATCAGGTGCAGCCATTGCGATCTCCGCGATTTCGACCGCGGGTGGATTGGCGCGAGCACTCGCCGGCAAGATCAGCAACGCCATGAGAAACACACGAAATGCGAAGACCACGTTGTCGTTAACCTTCCGTCGGGTTGTTCTCGGACGTTAACCCGGAGTTCCCAGGCGCCATGTTATTGCACCCATGTCGAGCCATAAGGGTTATCGTTCTTTGAAGTTCGGGGTGCTTTTTCTCGCTTTGCTTGCGATTTTTCCGCTCGGCTTGCTGTTAAGAAGCACGCCCGCGCTGCGCAAGCCATTCTGGATAGTTTTCGGTGCCCTGCCATTTTTTGCCGCCGCCATCCCGATGTTTGACATCGGATTGCTTTCCTGGTCCGGCTATTGGATTGGCTTCGTATACGGCCTGCAGGTGACGATCATCGACTTGCTCGCTGCTGCGGTTCTCTTCACCTTGCCCCGCGGCAGGCTGCCCATGTGGTGCAAGCTGCCGTTCCTTCTCTACATTTTCGCTGCCGCGCTTTCGCTGCTGCAAGCCGATGAGCCGGTCGCCGCGAGTTTCGGCCTGCTGCAATTCGTCCGCATCTTCTTCGTCATGGTGGTGGTGGCTCGTGCCAGCGCTGATCCGGATGTGCCCTTCCTGATCCTGAAAGGAATGGCGATTGGCATGGCGGCGCATTTCGTTGCCGTCCTGTACCAGCGATTCCAGCTTCAATTGCCGCAGACGATGGGTCTCTTCATCCATCAGAACACGCTCGGCATGGCGGCCCACTTCGTCCTCTTCCCGCACCTTGCCCTGCTACTGGCCGGCTATCGCCACGTCCGTTATCTGGTCGGCATGGTTGTGGCGACGATCGTCGTGGTCGTCTTCACGGCATCGCGTGCGACGGTCGGGTTTTCGGTGATCGGATTGGGGACGCTGTTCGTGACGCAGGCGCTTGCCGGCTTGACGCAGCGCAAGATGGCGGTCGGCTTTGCCGCGCTCGCCTCGCTTCTCATCGTGGCGCCCCTGGCAATTTCCACATTCTCCAACCGCTTCGAACTCAACCCGCTGGGAGAAAGCCAATATGACGAGCGCGCGGCCTTCAATCGTGCGGCATCGCTCATCCTCGATGACTTTCCGCTCGGCGTCGGCATCAACCACTACGTTCATATGGCCCGGGACTTTGGTTATTCGGAGCGAGCTGGCGTCATCGGCTTCGAGGGTAACCGCAATAACATTGTCCACAACGCTTATTGGCTGACCGCCGCCGAGGCCGGATATCCGGGTGTGATCGCGTTCTGCATCATGCTGATCGTGCCCATGTTCGTCGCGTGGTGGACCGGCTGGCGCTCGAGGGGCACACTGGAGGGCAATTTGCTTCTCGGCTTCGGCGTGACCCTCCTGATCGCTTATCTCCATTCCTTCTACGAATGGGTGATCTTCATCAAGGAAATCCAATATCTGCTGGCCATGACGATGGGCATGGTCTTCGGCATCGCCTTGCGCCTGAAGGCGCCAGGCACGAATGCACGGCAAGCGGTGCCAACGAAAGTGATGCCGATCAATGCAGTATGAGGACAGTATTAACCATGAACGACGAAAGTGGCGCCGATACGGCCATTTCATCCGGCATCATCGAACATCTTCAGCATATGTCAGGGGTTGCACGATAACAGCTTTGGGTTGTTGCCAGATATTGTTGGGAGCGATTCGATGAAGTTGCTTGATGGACGGAGAAAGCTGTACGCGGCACGCGACGCCATCGTCGCCAGCCTAGCGCTGCTGAGCTTGCTTGGCTTGCCCGGCAATGCCCTGGCCGAGACGGTCGAGTACGAGCTTGGTCCCCAGGACCGATTGCGCATCCATGTTTCCGAATGGCCGGCGCTGACCGGCGAGCTGACTGTTGGTGCCGGCGGCGACATATTGATGCCGATGCTCGGTCAGATTCCGGCACAGGGGCTGAGCACGCCTGAACTTGCGGCCTCGATCGCGGCGCGCCTCCAGGAGAAGGCCAATCTCCAGCAGATGCCAGACGCGACGGTCGATATCGTTGCTTATCGTCCCTTCTACATCCTCGGCAGCGTGACCACCCCCGGTGAATATGCCTATCGGCCCGGCATGATGATTCTCAATGCCCTGAGCCTCGGTGGCGGCGCCTATCGGCCGGAGCAAGGCTCGCAATGGGACCTCGAACGCGTGGCGATTTCGAGCCGGGGCGAGTTGAAACTCAACGAAGCGCGGCGCTGGGACCTGCTGGCCGAGCAGCAACGCTGGCAGGCACAGCTCGATGGTGCCGAGGACATAGGCGCAGCACCCGGCGATGCAACTCCCGAACATGCAAAAGCTGTCGAGGAGCAGCGTCGTATCTTCGCTACGGAACTTGGGCGCCATCGTGCCGAACGACGCAGCCTTGAAGCGTCGATTGCCATGCGACAGCAGGAAATCGGGGCGCTTGACCAGCAGCTTGCCGACGTCGCCGTGAAGTTGGGTTCAACGAAAGGCGAACTTGAGACGATACGTCGACTGGCCAAGCAGGATCTCGCCGTTCATCGCCTTGGGCCGCTGGAGCGCAGCCTGAGCGACGTTCAGCGCGAGCAGCAGGATCTGGAGATCGGCAAACTGCGGGCGCGCCAGGAAATCAACATCGCGACGCGCGAGATCGCCACACTGGACGAGCATCGCCGGGCTGCGGCTCTGTCCGGCGTCCAGCGCATTGCCATCGACCTGCGCGCCATCGCCGAGCAGAACGACACCTCGACCCGGATCTTAGACAGCGCTGCGTACTATTCATCGAACCTCTCTCGACTGGCCGAGTCCGAGACTGCCCCGCAGTTGCGCTTCAGGATCGTGCGGACCGACGACAACGGGACGTCCGAGTTCGACGCCACCGAAACGACGCGCGTGCAGCCTGGAGACATCGTCAAGGTCTTCCGCGTGGCAACGGAGATGACCGGTGCGCTGCAGGTCGAAACGCCGACGACCCGGCCCTGACCACCGCAGCACTGGCTTACTGTAGGCACCACCATGCTTGAATCGCGACACCCGAAGGAATTGCCAATCCAGCAGGGCGTGGCGTCGGACGCCAGTCTCTATGACTGGCGCTGGATGATAAGATCGGCCCTGAAGGGGTTCTGGCTTATCCTTGCGGGTGGCGTGCTGTGTGGAGCACTTGCGCTTGCCTATGTCTCGCTTCGTCCAGCGCTGTATACGGCGTCGGCCGTGCTCAACATCACCAATCTGCGGCTGACGACCAGCGGCGAGGACGCGTTCTTCACCGAGTCACAGTTCGATCCGACCTTCCTCGAGACGCAGATCGAGACCATCGGCTCCACGCCGGTTCTTTCCAATGTCATTCAGACGCTGAAGCTCGGCGAGCCTGACGCATTGGATCAGCAGGGTGCCCTCAAGGCGTTGCGCGGTGGCCTCGCTATCCAGCGTCTTGGCCAGAGCAATCTGGTCGAGATACGCTATACATCAGGGACCCCCCAGCATGCCGCGACCGTCGCCAACGAGGTGGCGCGTGCCTACATGGCAAAGCAGGAGTCGGACCGTGCGGAAGCCGTTCAATCGGCCAGCGGGTGGCTGCGGGACCGGCTTCGCGAGGCAGGTCCGAAGGCGCAGGTGATGTCTGCTGCCACGCCGCCGGTCGACAAGAGCAATCCGCGTGGCCTTGTCATCATAGCCCTGGCGGGGATTGTCGGTGGCGCGGCTGGCTTCGTGGCTGCACTGACGTTGGCGTTTCTCGATCGCAGTTTCCGCCGAACAGACCAACTAACCTCCGCCGTGGGTGTAGAGTGCTTCGGTGTGATTCCGAATGTGCAGCACGATCACGCTTCTTCGAAGCAGGGCAGTCCTGCGCTTTTGTCGGAGATTGCCAGCCGCCCCGGAACGCCGGAATGGCAGACGCTGCGGCTGGCTAGCGTAGCAATTCTTCCCTTGGCCGCCACTCCGCATATGCGGTCACTTGGCGTGACCTCGGCACTCCCGGGTGAGGGCAAGACCGTGCTCGCCGCCAATCTTGCGCTTCATATTGCCCAGATGGGCAAACGCGCTCTGCTCGTCGATGCCCAATCCTATCGGCCGGAACTGTCGAAATCCATGGAGTATGCGAATCGCCGCGGCCTCGTCGACTATATCGAGGGACGCGAGAGCGACCTGAAAGCCCTGATCGTCCAGGATACGAGAACGGGGCTGGACACCTTGCCCTACGGCCAGGCCGGCAAGGCGCCGGGGATGTTATGGGCAGGCCGCATGGAGCACCTCCTGAACCAGGCAGCGGCCTATGATCTGGTGGTTTTCGACCTGCCTGCGCTCGACGCCGCCGGTGATCTTCGCGCATCGGCTCGCTTCATCGATTCCTTCGTCCTGGTCGTCGAAGCCGGTCGTGTTTCGGACGAGGCGCTGTCTGTGGCTTTGTCGGCAACGCCGCCCGTTTGGGAAAAACTAGTTGGGTCGATCCTCAATCGCTGCGATCCCCAACCGGTATTCAAGTGGCTGCCGACTTTCGGGCGCTAGATAACAATTTCAGCTCTCAGGCAAACAGGACAGGGCACGGGCCTGATGGCTATTTCTGCGAAACGCCTCCTTCACGGGGCAATCTGGACCACCGGCGTCTATTTCGTCTCGGTCGCGCTGCGGTTCGGGTCGAACGTAATCCTGTCACGACTGGTCATGCCGGAAGTCTTTGGCGCGCTGCTGATCATCGGCACCTTGCGCAACGGTATCGAACTGATCTCTGACGTTGGCATTGGCCAGAATATTGTCCACAACAGCAAGGGCGAGGAACTCAGGTTCCGGGACACGGCCTGGACTATCCAACTCATCCGAGGCTTCCTTCTTTCCAGCCTGATGTTTGTTCTGGCTGCCCCTCTGGGGCAGCTCTATTCCCTTCCGTCTTCGGCGATTCAGCTGTCTGCGGTCGTCCTCTTGCTTGGGGGAGGCACCTCGGTCTCGATCTACATGCTGCAGCGCCAGCTTCAGTTCGTTAAGCTGAACCTGTTCGATCTCATGGTCGAGTTTGTGAATGTCGGCCTGGTGATCGCGCTGGCGCTCTACAGTCCGACGATCTGGTCGCTGCTCGCTGCCAATATCTTGGCGATGGGCGTGCGAACGCTCGCAAGTTATTTCTTGCCCTATGGCCGCGCGTGGTTCGCATGGCAGGCATCCTATGCCCGCGAGATCATGTCGTTCGGCAAGTGGATATTCCTGTCTTCCCTGCTCTCCTTCCTCTGCGCCAGTTTCGACAAGCTCTATCTCGGCCATGCGGTGCCGCTTGCCGTGCTTGGCGTCTACGGCATAGCGCGGACGATTGCCGACCTTCCCTCGGTACTGGTGGGCCGGCTCAGCCATTCCTTGATCTTTCCAGTGGTTTCCTCGCGCAGGGGCCAAGAGATGGGCGTGCTCCGCGCCGAGATGCGGCCGCTGCGACTGCGGCTCCTGCTTGCTTTCGCCGCGTGCATCGGCTTTGTGGTTTCGGTTTCAGATTTTGCGGTCTGGCTCGTCTACGACCCACGCTATCAGGATGCAGGCTGGATCCTGCCGGTTCTCCTTCTCGGCGTCTGGTGCTCTCTCCTTTGCACCATATCGGAATATTCGCTGCTGGGGCTTGGACGTCCCGTGTACGGTGCGGCGGGCAACATGACGAAGCTGCTGTTCATGGTCGTCGCGATCCCACTCGGCTTGCAATTTTATGGCATTGCCGGCGCCGTCTTGATGATCACCGCCAGCGAACTTTGCCGTTATTTTCCCATCCTGATCGGCCAGTATCGCGAGCGGATCGCCTTCTTCCGGCAAGATTTGGCAACGACCGCATTGCTCGTGCTGTTCATCCTGATGTTTTCCTTCGTTCGTTATGAGGCCGGCTACGGGACGGCATTCGACGGCGCGCTGGAGGCGTTCCGCTCATGAATGCTGCAGTCCCGACCGTTGGCGTGGTGGTGATAGGCCGCAACGAGGGGCCCCGCTTGGTTGCCTGCCTGGAAAGCCTCGGCGAGTTGATCGCCAGCACGGCCTACGTCGATTCCGGCTCGACCGACGGCAGCGCGGAGGTCGCGGAAAGGCTGGGGGCGGCGGTCGTGAGGCTCGACATGACTGTTGCCTTCACTGCGGCGCGGGCCCGCAATGCCGGACTTGCCCAACTCCGGCGACTGGTGCCGACTGTCGAATTGGTGCAGTTCGTCGATGGCGACTGTCGGATCGACGCGGGCTGGCTGGCTGAAGCTGCCGGATTTCTCGCCGAAAACCGAGCCTACGCGATCGTCTGCGGCCGCCGTCGGGAACGCTTTCCGGATGCGACCATCTACAATGCCTTGTGTGATCGCGAATGGGACACGCCGATTGGCGACGCGCTCGCCTGTGGCGGCGATTGCCTGGCGCGTGTCGATGCACTTGCCTCAATTGGGGCCTATGCGGCAGACCTGATTGCCGGCGAGGAACCGGAAATGTGCGTGCGCCTGCGTGCAGCGGGCTGGAAGATCTATCGGCTGGATGCGGAGATGACGCTGCACGATGCGAACATCACGCGTCTTGGCCAATGGTGGAGCAGGTCGAAACGCGCCGGCCATGCCTTCGCGGAGGTTGCACATCGTCACCTTGGATCGCCCCACGAAATCTGGCGGCGCAACGTGTTGCGTGCCGTGTTCTGGGGCTGCGTGCTGCCGTTGGGAGCAGTACTGGGCGGTGTGATCTTGCACCCCGCGTTCCTGCTGCTGCTTGCCGCCTATCCGCTGCAGATCGCCCGCATCGCGTTGCGCGACGGCGGGAACCGGCTCGCCTGGCTCTACGCGGCCTTCGCGTTGCTGGCAAAGTTTCCCGAGATGCAGGGCGTTGCGCAATATGCGCTGAACCGCCTGATGGGCCGACGCCAGGGGTTGATAGAATACAAGTAAGTATTCTACTCGGCGGCGGGCTGGAAGTTCGCTCCGCCTTGAAGCGGGCTCTGTGCCGAGCTGCTGTTGTGGCCAGTGCTGGTAGCTTCCGTGAAAAGCCGCTGTAACTCGAGCGCCAGACGTCTCCGGTCATGAAGGCGTTCGACACGTTCGCGCCCGACCTTGCCCATGCGAGCCAGGACGTCTGCCGGTGCTGCCAGGGCTGACCGCATCGCGTCGACCAGTTGCTGGTGGTTGCCTGGTTCGACCAGCCATCCGCACTCTTCATCCACGAGTTCAGGGATGCCGGCGATCGTCGTGGAGATGACAGGGCGAGACAGCGCCAGCGATTCCATGATCGCCACCGGCAGGCCTTCGGCGTAGCTCGGCAGCAGCATGGCGCGGCTCTCCTTCAGGATTTTCCGAACCTCATCGTTGGATGCCCATCCCGGCAGGATGACCTGTGCGCCGACATCGTGACGCTCGATTTCGGCCTCGATTTCTGCCCGGCTTTCACCGTCGCCGACCAGAACGACCTTCATATCGGGAAATTCCGCCCGCAATGCCGCGACAGCAGCGGGAACGTGGACCTGGCCCTTCTGGGGGCAGAGCCTGCCGATGCACACCAGTGTGCGGTTCTCGCCTGGGATAGGGGTCGGTTCGAAGTCCTCCAACTTGAGGCCGCATCGGGAAATGACAATTTTGTGTGCGTCCCCGTGATTGGCCAGCGATGCGAGCAGGCCGCTGCAATAATCGGAGATCGCCACGACAAAAGCGGCATGCTTGATCTTGAGGTCGAAGCTCATATGCGCAGCGTCAGTGAATTCATCGGGACCGTGCGCGGTGAAGCTGTAGCTCGGCCCGCCAAGCAGTTTCGACAGCATCGCGACGGCGGCAGGATTCGTGCCGAAATGCGCATGGACATGAGCAATGCCCTGTCTGCGGGCTTCCTGGCGCAGATAACATGCCTGCATCAGATAGGCGATGTGATGCACAAGTCCGGCATAGGCTTTGCGGCGCATCTGCTGGAACACGGGGAGAGCATGAATCAGACCGCGCGGGTTTGTCAGGATTTCCCGCCCAAAGGCAACGATGAGCCCCGCAGCATTGCCGGTGAGGAGGTAGCGGGTCGACACCATCTCTGCCTGATCGGACCGGTCAACAAGCGTCCCGCCAAAACGGCGAACGGAAAGCCTCCCAATTTTTAGGCCGAGTTCTTCCAAGGCTTCGATTTCACCTCGGATGAAGGTCGTGCTCGGTATCGGGTAGGTGTTGAGAAGATATGAGATCTTCACCGGTTGGCTCCATGTCTTGCTTGCAAGCACGACTATCGGAAAGCAATTATAGATTTATTGAAAAGAAGGAATTTCTCGAATCTTATTTCAGAATCTGGAAACAGGCGCCTCATTTCTGCTGTGGAGAGCAGGCGGCTGCCACGCACCAGCGAAGCCGCGTTGTTTCGGTCGTCCTGACGGCTGAAGAAACCAAGCGCAAACCGGTGTAGCAACTCGACGCGCAGTCGTTCCGGCAGGTACTGGAAGCCGATAAACCGGAAGTGCGGCTCGTAGGGAAACCAGTAGTTTGGTGTCTGGACGTAGTGGCGTTCGCCCAGGCGTCGTACGTTCTCGGCGAACAACTGCATGTCGGGGATCTGGCCGACGTGTTCGATCACCGAATTTGAGTGTACGAAGTCGAACTTCTGGCCCCGGAGCAGGGCCTCGTCGGTGGCGCTGCCTTCAATCGCGGCAAAGAGACGGGTATTCTTGACATCGACGGGGTCGGTGTTGACCAGCGTGATATGCAGAACGCCGGCATGGTCCTGAATGAATTCTGCGCCGATATCCCAATATTTTTCGGTGCCGCCCAAATCGAGAATTCTGCAACTCCCCTTGGCACGCAATATGGACTGTATGATCTCCTGGACAAGCTTGAACCGGTTGGCCCGGAACTGGCTCTCCCGACTGTTCCGGTTGGCGTATGGGTCCGCGCGCCCCGAGCTTTTCCGTTCGGTCACGTCCACATCCGTATCAGCCATCTCCTGCGTCCCGTAGCTTGAGCCAGTACATTTCAGGTCACGTGTAGCAAATGCTGATGGAAGATGTAGGCAATTGTTAACAATTGGTTAACTGGCAGCTTAGGTTGAGTCCAAGTGGTCGATATGCTCGAGCCTGGGGCCTTCAAGCCCCTTGATCCACACGGCTGCGCGAGGGAGCGGGATAAAATTGTTTGAATGAGACGCAAACAGGACTTGCAGCGCTTCTGTGCTTTTCTAGATTCTGTGGGACCCAGGTCAGATGGAGGACATATGGGTCAGTTTTAGGCGCCCTTGTGTCGCTCTTGGCACCCTATACAGGCCGCGTGTCCAAGCTGGCCGGAGTGACTTTTGGACTTCGTGCTTTTCCGGCATGCGGGATGACTCCGCCCC
The DNA here is from genome assembly GCF_003071665.1 of Aminobacter sp. MSH1. Taxonomy (GTDB): domain Bacteria; phylum Pseudomonadota; class Alphaproteobacteria; order Rhizobiales; family Rhizobiaceae; genus Aminobacter; species Aminobacter niigataensis. The sequence continues at coordinate 129,764 of NZ_CP026266.1, forward strand.
ATGGATATGTATTCGCCTCGCGTGAGGTTGCTCGAAGCGGACCAATACGGGCCCTATCCTCGATGACTGATGCAAAGCGTGGCCTCAAGGCCGGAAACGGTCGGCTATGCCGACCAGTTGGGCCTCCCGCATGCGCTGCCAGTAGCACCGTCTTGGATCATCGCGTCGCGTCGCCTTGGCTTCTTGAACTTGCATCGCGGGAGCGACGACACGAATTCAGCAGTTCGATATTTCAGGCTTGGAAATGACCGCTGAAAATACATCCCCTGACTCGCCTGCGTCGCAGGCTGAAAATCACGCCGGTCGGAGCGATGTTCGCGCCGCTTTCAAGGTAGACATCGTCGTCATCGGCGGCGGTCAGGCCGGGCTCTCCTCGGCCTATCATCTGCACAAACTCGGCCTGACGCCCGGCAGGAACTATCTCGTGCTCGACAAGAACACGGGAGCGGGGGGTGCATGGCAACATCGATGGCCGTCCCTGACTTTGAGCACGGTCAATCGGATCCACGACCTTCCCGGCATGCAGTTTGCCGACGCGGTCGATACCAGCGCTCCGGAAGTGAAAGCATCCTCGGCTGTGCCGCAATATTATGCGGCCTACGAGCAGAAGTTCGGTTTGCCTGTCTACCGTCCGGTGACGGTCAAGGTCGTCTGCGCGCGCAACGAGAGGTTCCGCATAGAGACCGACAGGGAAACCTTTTCCGCCCGCGGCCTCATCAACGCGACGGGAACTTGGGAAACGCCTTTTGTTCCCGAATATCCCGGCGCCGCGCTATTTGAGGGGCGGCAGCTGCATACGCGCGACTATCGCACGGCCGACGAATTCATCGGCAAGCATGTCATTGTCGTCGGTGGCGGCGTCTCCGCCCTGCAATTGCTCGACGAAGTCTCGAAGGTCACGTCAACGACCTGGGTTACCCGCCGGCAACCGCAGTTCCGAGAAGGCCCGTTCACGCCTGAGGACGGGCGCGCCGCGGTTGCCCTCGTCGAGGACAGGGTCAGGCGCGGGCTTATCCCTGGGTCCGTGGTCTCGGTAACCGGCATTCCGATCACGCCGGCGCTCGAAGCGGCCCGCGCGCGCGGTGTGCTCAAGCGCCTGCCGATGTTCAGCGACATCACCGAGCACGGCGTTCGTTGGGCCGATGGGACCGAACAAAAGGCCGATGTCATCTTGTGGTGCACAGGCTTTCGCAGTTCGCTCGACCATCTCGCGCCGTTGCAGATCCGCGAGGATAATGGCGGCATCGTCATGTCCGGCAGGCTGGCAACGCAGGTTGCCAGGGACCCGCGCATCCATCTCGTCGGTTATGGCCCATCCGCCTCGACGGTCGGCGCCAACCGGGCCGGCGGGGCGGCAGCAAAGGAACTTGCGGGCTACCTGGGCCTGGCCTGACCGAAGCCCTGTCAGCGACTGAACGCGACTACTTCAGCCGGTTCAGGTCGGCGGCGCGATTGTCGATGATCGCTTCCATCGAGAAGAAGCCGGTTACCGTGGCCAGATCGAAATTGGTGATGAGCTTCTGGTAGAAGGCGTCGTACCCCGACATGCCCCTGGTCACGACCTTGATCAGGTAGTCCCAGTCGCCGCCGATGCGGTAGAAGTCGATGACCTCGGGCAGGCGATCGACATGCTTGCGGAAATCGTCGGCCCATTCCTTGGAGTGGTGGCGGGTGCGGATCATCACGAAGACGGTCAGGTCGTAGCCAAGTGCGGCCACGTCGATGTCGGCGTGGGTGCCGCGGATCAGGCCGGTCGTGTTCAGCCGTTGCAGCCTGCGCCAGCAGGCGTTTTGCGACAGCCCGACACGTTCGGCCAAATCACGCTGCGAGATCGAGCCGTCCTTCTGGAGGCATGCCAGGATCTTGCGATCAATTTCGTCGATCTTTTCCATGATCGAGATCATATGACCCAATTTGGCGCTGCTGTCGCGAGAAAACGATAAGGTTTCTCCACTGAAACGCGATTAGAATCCTTGCCTATTCCGATCCGCAAGAGTTTCGCTGTCAGAGGAGTGCGAAGATGTCCGCCAACGCCGGTTTGCTGCAGGGTTTCAGGCAGGGCCTCGCCGTTGACACGGTCGCCGCACTCCAGGCGGGGCTGGTCGGCCAGAACGCCAGGATCGAGGGCCCGTTCGGCACCAAGGCTCTGGTCTATGCCGACTACGTCGCCTCGGGCCGCGCACTGATGCAGATCGAGCGCTTCATCCTCGAGGAAGTCCTGCCGTTCTACGCCAACAGCCATACCGAGGCGTCCTACTGCGGCGGCTTCATGACCCGGCTGCGCCGCGAGGCGCGCGCGGCCATCGCCACCTGTTGCGGCGCGACCCGTGACCATGCGGTGATCTTCGCCGGGTCGGGTGCCACTGCCGGCCTCAACCGGCTGGTCAAGCTGCTCGGCGTCACCGACGCTGTCGCCGCCGGCAAGCGCGTCCGCGTCATCATCGGCCCCTATGAGCATCATTCCAACATCCTGCCCTGGCGCGAGATCGGTGCCGAGATGGTCGAGATCGCCGAATGTGCAGCAGGCGGTCCTGATCTCGCAGTGCTCGATGCAGCGCTCTCGGTTCCGGCCGACCTCACCGTCTGTGCCTTCTCGGCGGCCTCCAACGTCACCGGCATCGTCACCGACGTCGCCACCGTCACTCGCCGCATCAAGGCCGCGGGCGCCAAGGCCGTCTGGGACTATGCTGGCGCCGGTCCATATCTTCCCATTGCCATGACGCCGGCCGAAGACGTCGAGATCGACGCGCTGGTGGTGTCGCCGCACAAGTTCATCGGTGGTCCGGGCGCCTCGGGCGTGCTGATCGTTCGCCGCGATGCCGTGGTCACGACCAAGCCGTCATGGCCGGGCGGCGGCACGGTCAAGTTCGTCTCGCCGACCGGCCACGACTACAGCGACAACATCGAGGCGCGCGAGGAGGCGGGTACGCCCAATGTCGTCGGCGACATCCGTGCGGCACTCGCCTTTCTGGTCAAGGATGCGCTGGGTGCCGATGCCATGCAGGCGCGGAATGCCGAACTCACGCGTCGGGCGATGGCTGCCTGGCGCGGTGTCGACCGGCTGGAACTCCTGGGTTCGCTCGACGCGCAGCGGCTGCCGATCTTTTCGTTCCGCGTCAGGGACGGCAAGGGCGGCCATGTTCACCAGCAACTCGTCACGCGCATGCTGAGCGACCGCTTCGGCATCCAGGCGCGCGGCGGCTGCGCCTGCGCCGGGCCCTATGTCCACCGGTTGCTCGGCATCGGCGAGGAGGAATCCGAGCAGATGCGCGCGGCGATCAGGGCCGGCGAGGAAATGAAGAAGCCAGGCTTCATCAGGCTCAATTTCAGCGTCCTGCTGTCCGAGGAGAAGGTGAAGTTCATCCTGGATTCGGTGACGCGGATCGCCGCCGACGCGGCCCAATACGTACCGCAGTATGATTTCGACTCCAGCCGCGCGATCTTCTATCCGCGCATTGCCGAACTGGCAGAGGCGTAAGCCATGGCAAGGCCCGACGTCGCCGCCTTCTTCGATCCTCGCACCTGGTCGGTGCAGTATGTGGTCAGCGATCCGCAGACGAAGCTGTGCGCCATCATCGATCCGGTTCTCGATTTCGACGAAAAGTCGGGTGCCACGGCGACGGCCAATGCCGACCGACTGCTCGACTTCGTCCGCGACCAGAACCTTGAGGTGCAGTGGATCCTCGACACGCACCCGCATGCCGACCATTTCTCGGCGGCCTCCTATCTGAAGGCCAGGACCGGCGCACCGACCGCCATCGGGGCGCGCATCGTCGACGTGCAGAAACTCTGGGCCGGCATTTACAACTGGCCGAGCCTGCGTACCGATGGCTCGCAATGGGACAGGCTGTTCGAGCAAGGCGACAGCTTCGACATCGGTGGCATCAAGTCCGGCGTGATGTTCTCGCCCGGCCATACTCTGGCTTCCATCACCTACGTCGTGGGTGATGCCGCCTTTGTGCACGACACTGTCTTCATGCCGGATGGCGGCACCGCGCGGGCGGATTTTCCCGGCGGCAGCGCCAAGGCATTGTGGTCGACGATCCAGGACATCGTCGCTCTGCCCGGCGATACGCGCATCTTCGTCGGCCACGACTACCAGCCGGGTGGCCGCGAACCGCGCTGGGAAACCACCGTCGGCCAGCAGAAAGCCGAGAACATTCACCTGACGCGCTATGGCCGGGAAGATGAATTCGTGGCCTTCCGCAACGAGCGCGACAACACGCTGCCGATGCCGAAGCTGATCCTGCATGCGCTGCAGATCAACATCAATGGCGGACAGCTTCCGGAGCCGGAAGCCAACGGCACACGTTATCTGAAATTCCCCCTCGGCGCGCTTGACGGTGCCGCCTGGGGTTGAAGGCCTCCAGGCTGGAACCGGTTTGAATTTCGACGCTTGGCGGCTCCGGCTTCAGGTCGACAAGCGGCCCGGCCCGGTCGAAGAGCGCTCGACGAGATGACAGGCGAGTTCGACGCGGCGCGGCGGCATCGGGAACCCCGAGAGAATATCGTGACGAGGCCTCCGCGCAAACCAGCGCCGGCAGCATCTTTAGGAGCGGCGTTTCGCGGGCTCAGCGCGAATAGCTGCTTGTCGGGTCATTGCTTGCGAGCTCCGCCGGAACAGTTCCCGCCAAGATGTTTGTAGTCGCTTCGCCATTTGACGCGGCGTGGCCTCAGTTCGCTCGAAGGTCGGGGCGGGCCGTGCGTACATCTAGATTTGCGATCGCCTGGGTGCATTTCCCGCTGGTTCTCAAGCTGACTTTCGCTTGGCTCAATTGACACAGATCACAGTACGTGATCACATATTGTTGTCACAAAGTGGGGGAGTGAATGCGAAGAGTTGTCGTCGCCAGTGCGGAGCTTTTGTCGGAACGTTCGGATCGCAGCCAGGCAGGTCGGTTCGACCAGTCATGAGCAAGGCGCCCGGTATTTCGATCAAGAATCTCTCGGTTTCATTCAGGACAAAGACCAGCACAGTCACGGCTCTCGATGATGTTTCATTCGACATTGCCCCGGGATCGTTCCTGAGCATCGTCGGGCCTTCGGGCTGCGGCAAGACCACGCTGCTCAAGATTCTCTCAGGTGTCCTCCAGCCCACGAGTGGCACGGTGCTGTTTGATGGCGAGCCGCTCAGCCGGCTCAAGACCCAGGGCCAGGTCGGCTACGTCTTTCAGCGACCGCTGTTGCTTCCATGGCGAACCACTCTCGACAACGTCATGCTGACGATGGAAGTGGCCCGCCGCGGCATGAGCCGCGCCGAGCGCGAGGCCGAGGCACGGCGCTGGCTCAAGATCGCCGGCCTTCAAGGCTTCGAGGATCGTTTTCCGCACGAATTGTCGGGTGGCATGCAGCAGCGTGTCTCGATCTGCCGCGCCCTGGCGTTCCAGCCGCGAATCCTCCTGATGGATGAACCTTTCGCCGCTCTCGATGAGATCACGCGGGAGACGTTGCAGGAAGAGTTGCTGCTGCTGTGGGCGCAGACTGAAACCACTGTGGTTTTCATCACGCATTCGATTCCCGAAGCCGTGCTGTTGTCGGAACAGATCGTGGTCATGTCGGCCCGTCCCGGCCGGGTTCTTGAACGTATCCCGGTGCCGTTCGAGCGGCCGCGTACCGAAGAGACCCGCGAGCGACCCGAGTTCCTGGCGCTCGCCAGCCATATCCGCGGTCTCCTGCGTCACCGCGATCCAGTAACCGCTTGATAGGGGACCACACATGTACCGCCTCAGTGTCGCCGCAGGCCAAGCTATGGTCTTCATCGTGTTTTTCGCCGCTTGGGAGGTGCTCGTTCACCTCCTCCAGATCAAGCCGGTGATCTTGCCGCCCCCAAGCCGCATCGCTGTATCGGCATGGGAAAACCGCGAGTTGCTGCTGGTCAATACATGGCCGACCTTCGTCGCCATCACGCTTGGCTTCCTCTACGCGGTCGCAACGGGCTTCATCATTGCGATTGGCATCGCCTATTCGAGGATCATCCGTGAACTGACCTATCCGTTCCTCGTCGCCGCGCAGATTCTGCCGAAGATCGCGTTTGCGCCGCTGTTCCTCATCTGGTTCGGCTTCGGTTTGACGCCGAAGATCGTCATTGCCGCGCTGATCGCCTTCTTCCCGGTCGTGATCAACACGGCCAAGGGCCTGACTTCGGTCGACAAGGAACTGCTGCAGTACATGGATTCGCTCGGCGCCAGTGGCTGGGAGAAATTCACCAAGATCAGCCTGCCATGGGCCATGCCCTACTTCTTCGCAGCGCTCAAGATTTCCATCACCTTGGCCATTGTCGGGGCCGTGGTCGGCGAGTTCGTCGCTGCAGGCGAAGGCCTCGGCTACATCATCAATGCCTCGAACATCTCGCTCGATACCGAACTCATGTTTGCGGCCATCGTCTGCATGAGCGTGCTCGGTATCCTGCTCTTTCTCGTCATTGTTGCCGCCGAGCGGATGGTAGTGGTCAACGCCCAGGACGACGCTTCAGGGGCATCAGCGACCATGTGAGGAGACGGGTGAGCGATGACTGCTTTTGGAATGGGTTACGCAAAAAGGGAGATGAAGATGTCAAACAGTTTTGGGTCGTGGATTTGTCGTACTGCGATCGCGGCGTTGGGCTTCGTGGCTATCGGCACCTCGGCCGATGCGGCGGATTCGGTCAAGCTGCGCCTCGACTGGGTGTTCGGATCGGAACATGCGCCTATTTTCCTGGCGCTTGAGAAGGGGTTCTTCAAGGAAGAGGGCATCGAGGTCGAACTCCTCCCGGGCGAGGGTTCGTCGGTCACCACGAAACTGGTCGGCAACCGGGATGCCGACTTCGGCTACGCGTCGGCCGATCAGGTGCTGCTCGGCGCCTCGCGCGACCTGCCCGTCGTTGCGACGGCGGTCCTGCTCCAGCAGAACCCGACGGCGTTCATTTTCAAGACGTCGCAGAACATCAAGAACGTGGAGACGGATCTCTACGGCAAGACGCTCGGCATCCAGCTCAAGAGCAGCACCGGCCGCCAGTGGGACGCGATCAAGAAGACGCTTAATCTCGATCCAGCCAAGCTGACCGAGGTGCCGGCGGATGGCGCGTTGGTGTCACTTATCGCTGCCGATCGCATCGATGTCGGCGTCGGCTTCTATTTCAACGACGCGCTGAAGCTGAAGGCCACCGGCGAGGATGTCAGCTGGATTCTCCTCGAAGAACTCGGCATGAAAATGTACTCCACGACGCTGCTGACCAATGCCGAGCTGATCGCGGAGAATCCCGATCTGGTGGCGCGCTTTACCAAGGCATTTGTGCGCGGCTGGGAATACTCCGTTGCGAACCCCGACGAGGCCTACGAAGCCTTCGTGAAGGCCAATCCCAGCACGGACAAGGTCTATGCCAAGCTGAAGCTGCCGGAAGTGCTGAAGCTCACCCAGTCGCCGGACGTCAGTGCCAACGGATTGGGCTCGTCTACGCTCGCAGGTTGGGACGAACTCCAGAAGCAGCTCGTCGAGATGGGGCTTCTCAAGACCAGCATCGACGTGTCCAAGGCGTTCACAAATCAGTTCCTGAAATAGTGGCCTCCCGGGCCGTTGATGTGGGGTCAGACATGACTACAGCCGACATTTTCATCATTGGCACCGGCTACTACGCCGAGGTCATGATCGGTGACCTGGCTTCCACCGCAACAGGACGGCTTCGTGTCGCGATCGGGGGTCGCAATGAAGAGCGGCTTCAGTGGCTGGCCGAGGCTGGCCGTGCCCGGGCAGCCATCTTCGGGAGACCTGTGACGTTCGAGATCGTGAAGGTCGATTTCACTTCGTCTTCGGGAATCGCCGAAAGCCTCGATGCGATACGTCCACGGGTCGTTGTCCATTCCGCGTCATTGCAGTCGCCTTGGAAAGTCGACCGCGCGGACTCGCAATGGTCGCGTCTCGTCGCGGAGGGTGGATTCGGCCTGACACTCGCCCTCCATTCCGTCCTTCCGAGGCGAACAGCCGCTGCAATCCGGCAGGTGGACAGCGGTATTTCCTTCGTCAACACGTGCTACCCCGACGGTGTGAACCAGGTCCTGCAGGCGGCCGGCTTGCCGATCACGACGGGCGTGGGTAACGTCGGCATCTTCTCTGCCGTGATTGCCGGCATGCTGGAGCCTGAACACCGCGCGTCGGTGCGCGTTCTGGCGCATCATCAGCATCTCGTGCAGTGGCGAAAAATCGGCAACGAGCGCTCAGGCGCTCCGGTCCGTGCCTGGATCGGGGATGACGAAATGGCGGATGTCGACGAGCGGACACGTCATATCGTGCTTCCCTACAGGGACCTTAACGTCATCTCCGGCGCATCCGCCGTGCCGGTGCTTCTCGCCCTGGCCGGACTTGGAGATATCCGGGCGCATGTGCCGGGTCCGGGCGGATTGCCGGGCGGATACCCCGTGCGGGTGGTGGAAGGCCAGGTATCCCTTGACCTTCCCAAGAGCGTGTCTCGTGACGAAGCAATTCTTTGGAACCGAGGGTTCGAAAACGCCGACGGCGTCAGCATTTCCGAAACGGGGCGCGTGATCTATTCCGAATCTGCTCGCAAGGCACTCGCCATCTACAGCCGTACTCTCGCGGAAGGTTTTGATGTCGCCGAGGTCGAGGATGCCGCAACGGCCCTTGGCCTGCTTCGCGACCAGCTCGGGGGCTGAAGCTCACGATGAGTGCGTTCGCGCTTCCTTCGACGCCGTCATTTCGTCTCGACGGACGCCGCGCCCTGGTCACCGGTGCCGGACGCGGCATCGGTCTTGCTGCCGCGGCTTGCCTGGCGGAAGCCGGCGCCAGTGTCACCTTGTGTGCACGAACGGCATCGGAGGTCGAGGCAGCGGCAGAAGCCATCCGAACGGCGGGAGGGAAAGCCGAAGCCTTGGTGTTGGATGTCGCCGATCTTGACGCTGTCCGTCGGGCTTTGGACGGCAGGGAGCCATACGAACTCCTCGTCAGCAATGCCGGGGCCAATCGTCCTGCTGCGTTCGCCGATGTCAGTGCCGACGATTTCGATGCCGTTTTCGGCGTCAATGTCAGGGCTGCCTTCTTCCTGGCGCAGACGGTCACGAATGCACTCGTCTCTGCAGGTCGCAAGGGTTCCATCATCCATATTTCTTCGCAGCTGGGGCACGTCGGTGCGCCAAATCGGTCGATCTATGTCGCATCGAAATTCGCGATCGAAGGGTTGACCAAGGCGCTTGCCACCGAACTCGGCCCGAAGGGTATTCGCTTCAATACAATTGCGCCTACTTTCACCGACACGCCGATGACGCGCTCCTATGGTCTCGATTCTGACGCGCTGGCTACAGTCACGGCAAAGATCAAGCTGGGCAGGATCGGTCAGGTGGAAGACCTCATGGGCGCAATACTGTTCCTGGCATCGGACGCGTCGTCGCTGGTGACTGGCTCGTCGCTGTTGGTTGACGGCGGCTGGACTGCCGACTGAAAAGTCCGAGGCCGCGGAATTGGTGTTCCGCGGCCCCGAGTTCTGAGGGCTGTCACGGCGAGACCGTCAGGCTGCCTTTCATGTTGGGGTGAAAGCGGCAGTAATATTCAACAGGCCCCGCCTTCTCCACGACCATGCTTGCTGACTTCTTCGCCGGGATCATCACCTCCCAGCCGCCCTTCACGGTCGCGGTGTGAACGAAGACGTCCTTGTTGATCCATTCGATCGTGTCGCCGACCTTTGCATTGACCTCGACTGGTGAGAATACCAGCTTCTCGATCGTGACCTGGATGGTTTCCGCTTGTGCGGGAAACGCCGCCACAACAAGTGCTGCAGCGATCCACAAACGCCTTTTCGACAACATCTGTTGACCCTTACTTGACGGTGGCCGCGACGTGTTCGGCATGCTGCTGGTGGCCCTGGAAGATCTTCAGGCCGGTTTCGAGCAAGGCCTTGAGGTCGGCGTTGCTCGCAGACGGGATCAGCAGGCTCTCAAGCGCGCCGTTGACCTGCTTGTGGTAGGCCACTTCGTTGTCGACATAAGCCTTGTCGAAGGCCGCGCCGTCCAGTTTCTCGAGCTTGGCGCGTTCGTCGGCCGCTGCCTTGGTCAAGGCGCGGCTGGTGTCGTTGTCTTCGGGCGTCACATTGAGCTTCTTGACCAGGTCGAGCGCCTGGGTGTTCACGGCCTCGTGGTCGCGCACCATGTCCTCGGCGAAGGCCACGACATCCTTGGATTTGGATTTCGCGATGGCTAGCTTGGCGGCTTCGACGTCGATCACGCCGGCCGTGTAGGCGATGTGAGCGATCTGAGGGTCCGTAGGCTTGTCGGCGGCGCTGGCCAGGGGGGCGGCAAGCATCAGGGAAAGCGCGGCCAGAGCGGCAGTTGAGCGAATACGCATCGGAAACCTCCTGCCCGGGAAACCAATGGTGCCGGGACTTGATTTGAGTTGACAGTCATTGGATGCGGCGCAGGGGAAAACGTTCCCGAGAAATTGAACGGTGTTCAGCTGTGCTCGATGGCTTTCGCCGCGGTTACGCGCCGACAATCGTCACATGCTGATCGATGTGAGGAATTCGCGCCTGAGGTCTGCGTCCGTCTCGAAAACACCCAGCATGCGTTTGGTGACCATGCGCGTACCGTGGGCATGGACACCGCGTGAGGTCATGCAGCCGTGTTCCGCCTCGATGATCACGGCGACACCAGCCGGCTGCAAGGCGTCCTCGATCGCGATGGCGATGTCGTCGGTCAGGCGTTCCTGGATCTGCAGGCGACGCGCGCAGGCGTCGACCACCCTTGCCAGCTTGGAGATGCCGATCACCCGGTTGACGGGCATGTAGGCGATATGCGCCTTGCCGCGAATGGCCGCCATGTGGTGTTCGCAGAACGAATTGAACGGGATATCGCGAAGTTCGACTGCGTGATTGTATCCGCCGATTTCATCGAATGTTCGTTCAAGCAGGGCGACGGGATCCTGATCGTAACCGCCGAACCATTCCTCGTAGGCGCGTGCGACGCGTGCGGGTGTATCCAAGAGGCCGGGCCGGGCGGGATTGTCGCCGGCCCAGCGGATCAGCGTTCGAACCGCGGCCTCGGCTTCCAGCCGGGTGGGGCGGCCGGCAAGCAGCAACCCGGACAGGCATTGCCCAGATGCCGTATGCGTTGCGTCGGTGGGGGTGTATTCTCTGGTCGGCAATTCCGCACGCGTGTCCATGGGTCTCTCCTGGCGTTCGTATGAGATCCATTGGATGCGGCAGGAATGAAATGGTTCCGGCCGTCTACAGCGCACGACCCTGGGAACCTTTGGAGGGGTGACGCATCTATTCTGCATCCGACGCCTGATCGGGCAAGGTCGTGAAGGAGAGCCAAGATGGCTGCGCAGAAAAATCCTGTTACAGGCCCCGATTTCGAAGTTGGCGTGCCGATGGCCACGTTTGACGGCAAAGGCCTGCTTCAGGGGCATGTCGGCGACGAGGCGGTGCTCCTGGCGCGTGTCGGCGACGAGGTGCTGGCCGTCGGCGGGTTGTGCACGCACTATGGCGCAGAGCTGGCTCACGGGATCGTCGTCGGCGATACTGTTCGATGCCCTTGGCACCATGCCTGCTTCAGTCTCCGCACCGGCGAGGCGCTCGGCGCGCCCGCCTTCGACTCGCTGCAGAGGTGGAGAGTGGAGCGCCGAGGGGACCGGATGTTCGTGACCGGCAAGATGGCCGCCGACGAACAGCCTGCAACCGCCCCGCAACACGACGCGTCCGGCCAGCAAGGCCGCATTGTCATTGTTGGTGGCGGTGCCGCTGGCTTTGCTGCGGCTGAAATGCTCCGCCGCCGCCAGTTTGCCGGTGAAATCACCATGCTGAGCGCGGACCAGGATGGGCCCTGCGACCGCCCCAACTTGTCCAAGGACTATCTCACCGGAAACGCTCCGGAGGCGTGGATTCCGCTACGCGGCCCTAAATTCTATGCCAGAAACAAGATCGATCTCCAACTGCGGACGACAGTCGAACGTATCGACGTCGATGGTCGCGCAGTGATAGCAGCCGACGGAAGGGTATTCCCATTCGACCGGCTTCTTGTGGCGACGGGAGCAGAACCGGTCCGCCTGCCGATCGCCGGTGCCGATGGCGAGCATGTGTTCACATTGAGATCGCTGGCCGACAGCCGCGCCATCATCGAGCGTGCCCGGAACTCCCAGACCGCCGTCGTGCTGGGAGCAGGTTTCATCGGATTGGAAGTTGCTGCTGCCCTTCGCAGCCGTGGCCTCGCGGTTCATGTCGTGGCGCCCGAGGCCTATCCGCTCGGCGCGGTTCTCGGGTCCGAACTCGGCGCGTTCATCCGCTCGCTGCATGAACAACACGGTGTTGTCTTTCACATGGGCGCGACGGTTTTAGGCATTGCCGCGCAGACGGTTACGCTGAACGATGGCCAGGTGCTTGATGCCGATCTTGTCGTCGTCGGGGTTGGAGTGAAGCCGCGCATCTCGCTGGCAGCGGACGCCGGAATTGCCGTTGATCGCGGCGTATTGGTGAACGAATTCCTGGAAAGCAGCGTGGCCGGCATCTTTGCGGCCGGCGATATCGCGCAATGGCATGACCTCGACACAGCCGAAGCACGGCGCGTCGAGCACTGGGTCGTGGCGCAACGGCAGGGTCAGATCGCGGCGGAAAACATGCTCGGCCGGCGACAGCCATTCCTGAGCGTTCCGTTCTTCTGGAGCGAGCACTATGACGTGTCGATCCGCTATGTCGGCTATGCCAGGACGTGGGATGCCATCGAAATCGACGGGAGCATTGCCGACCGCGATTGTCTGGTCGGTTACAGGAAGGACGGCAATATCGTCGCCGTTGCTGCCATCGGCCGCGACGCCCAGGCGCTTGACTGCGAGGCTTCCATGGCAAGCCACTCCCGGCACGGGGTGTAGGTGCGGCATGGCAAGATCGAGGACCTCCCTGCCGCGCTTCTGGACGAGAGGCAACTGACGGGCGTCAGTCTCCTGTCTGGTAGATATGGCGCTCGAAGCGTTCGAGCAGCGTGTGCATGGCCTTGCGGGCGTCGGCGAAGGCCTGCGAGCCACCCCTGGCCTTCATGTCGGCATCATATGCCTCACGCGAGGCGAAGCTGCATTCCCAGCGTACATCAGGCCCGTCTCCCTCGATCCTGACGAGGATGCGCCCGGGATCGAGCCCCAGATGCTTCCTGATCTCGGTCGCCTTGCGGCGCTGTTCGAGAACGGCGCCAGCGTGCCCGTCCTTGGCGAAGTAGTTGGTCGCTTCGACGATCATTTTTTCTCCTCTCCTGCGATGATTTCCGATGCAGCCGACGTGTCCGGAAAATTCGATGTGGCAGGGTGCTTGACGCTCCAAAAATATGATCATAAAGTGTGATCACACTAGATGATCGCAAATGTAGCGCGACGCATCGCCGGTGACAATGAAGAAGGTGAAAAACGTTGCCTACGATCAAGTCCATTGAAACGCTGATTGTCCAACTGCCGACGCGGCGCGAGCACAAGTGGGCCGGCCTCACTGAGGTCATCGGCCGCTATGTCATGGTCAAGATGACCGACAGCGACGGCCGGGTCGGCTGGGGCGAGGCGCCGGCACTCAAGGACTGGGGCGGCGAGTTCGGCCGCTACTTTGGCGAGTCCGCCATGATCACCCGCAGCGTCATCGAAACTTATCTGGCGCCCGCAGTCATAGGCCTCGAACTCGGCAATTTCGCCGAGCTACATGCCCGCATGGATGCCATCATCCGGGGCTATCCCTATTCCAAGGCCGCCGTCGAATTCGCAGCCTACGATCTCACGGGCCGCTGGCTGAACGTTCCGGTTCACACCCTGCTGGGCGGCAAGGCGCGCGACAAGGTCGGCATCACGCATTCGATCGGCCTGATTTCGATCGACGAAGCCAAGGTCGAGGCGGCCAAGCTCGCCGCAGAAGGCATCAAGACGATCAAGGTCAAGATCGGTGTCGATCCCGCACGCGACATCAAGATGGTCGCTGCCGTCCGCGAGGCCGCTGGCGAATCGATGGAAATCTGCGTCGACGCCAACGAAGGCTACAAGACGCCAGGCGAGGCTGTGCAGACGGTTCGCCAGATGGAAAAGTACCGGCTCAAGTATGTTGAGCAGCCGGTGATGGGCATCGAGCGCATATCCGAGGTGGCGCGCCGTATCGATGCGCCTGTCATGGCCGACGAGTCGGCCTGGAACGCCCATGATGCGATCCAGATCATTGCTGCCGGCCAGGTGCAGATCGTGTCGATCTACACCACCAAGGCAGGCGGCCTCTACAAGGCGATGGAGGTCGGCGCGGTCTGCCGCGCGGCCGGCATCATCTGCAACGTCAACGGTTCGATCGAGACCGGCATCGGCAACCTCGCCAACGTCCAGGTAGCGGCGGCTTCACCGGCGGTGACGCTGTCCTGCGTCATTCCGATCTCGACGCCGGCCGAAGCGCAGCACGGCCAGGTCGGCGGCATCTACTACAAGGACGACCTTTTGGTCGAGCCGATGCGCTTCTCCGAAGGCGCCATCGCCGTTCCGACCGGGCCCGGCATGGGCATTGATGTCGACCTCGCAAAGATCGAAAAATACCGCGTCCGCGATTGAGCCTGACGCGGGCCATCTAGGGGAGAACTACAAGAATGCGGACTGAAATCGTCGCAAAGCAGGTCAAGGCAATGGCCCAGCACGGGCTCGATGCCATCATCTGCTCGTCGCCAGAAAACTTCGCCTACACCACCGGCTTCGTGGTGCCGTCGCAGCCGCTGATCCGTCATCGCCATGCGATGACCATCGTCACCGCTGACGGTCGCACCGCGATCTTCGGCGTCGACATGGAGGCGTCGACCATCAAGCGGAAGCAGCCAAACGTGGCGACGCGCATCTGGGCCGAATTCTCCGACGATCCGATGCTGGTGCTTGCCGACCAGCTTTCCGAACTCGGCCTTGCCGGAGCTCGCATCGGCCTCGAAATGGACTATTTGCCGGCTGGCGATCTTGCCCGCCTAATCGCGGCGATGCCTGGTGCGCGCTTCGAGCATGCCGAGCCGATCCTGGCGCGGCTGCGCCAGATCAAGACGGCCGAAGAAGTGGCCCTGCTGCGCAAGCTGTCGCGCATCGCTGACCAGGCGATCACCGACACGCTGGCCATTGTCGATGCCGGCGATTCGGAGATGGACATTGCGGGCCACCTGACCCGCAACGTCTATTCGCTCGGCGCCGAGCACTTCAAGCTTCTGATCGTCGCCACCGGCGAGCGTTCGGTGCTGCCAAATGTCGGCCCGTCCGAACGCGTTCTGAAGCGCGGCGACGTCTGCCGTGTCGAGATATTCTCGGTCATCAATGGCTACCAGGCCGGTGTTTGCCGCACCGCCATCGTCGGCGAGGCGCCGCCCATGGCCGACAAGATCTGGGCGCACCTGGTCGAATGCAAGTATGAGATCATGGAGAAGGTGAAGCCGGGCGCCAGCTGCCGCGAAATCTACGATGCCTTCATCGCCAAGCTCGCCAAGCTGAACCTGCCGCCGATCTCGTTCGTTGGCCACGGCATCGGCCTGCACCTGCACGAGGATCCGTATCTCGGCCTGACGCCGGTGCTCGGAAAGCCGGGCAGCGACGCGCCGCTGGAAGAGAACATGGTGCTCGGCTTCGAGCCGCTCTGCTATGACACCGGCTACGGCTACGGCATGCAGAACAAGGACATGCTGCTGGTGACGTCGAACGGCTCGGAACTGTTGTCTGACTATGCCGACACCGACAAGCTGATCCTCTGCGGTACCGCAAAGCAGGGCGGCAAGGTCAAGGCCGTCGCCTGAGCGAACTTGACTTGTGAAATGGCAGCCGGGGTGCTTTGTGGCCCGGCTGCACAGCGAGATATCGCCCGCCGCCACGGACCGGCGGGACGAGATTGAAGGTCCGTGAGTGAAGTATGGGGTGGAGACACATGCGCACGCTGATCGAGAATTTGAATTTCGCCTTTACGGTCGACAAGAACGACACGGTGCTGCGCAACGCCAGCATGGTGGTGGAAAACGACCGCATTGCCGACATCGGCACGGCGAGCGAGGTGGCGGCGCGCCACAATGGCAAGAGCTTCGACAGGGTGATCGATGGCACGATGCTGGGCATCTGCCCTGGTTTCGTCGACAGCCACGTGCATCTGTCCGAGACGCTGTCGCGTGCGGTCTTCCCGGATAACCTCAACACCCGCGCCTGGGTGTTCCACTGGGCCAAGCCCTTCTATGCCCACATCACCGAGGAAGACGAGTATTGGGGCGCGTTGCTCGGCATCACCGAGATGCTGCGCTGCGGCACCACCTGCTTCCTCGACATGGGCTCGCAATACGATCCCGGCATCGTAATCCGGGCGATGGACAAGACCGGCATCCGCGGCATCACCGGCCGTCACGCCGCCGACAACCGGCCGGCGGAGCTGCCGCGCGGCTGGACCGAGGAGATGGCCGATCACCACTTCTTCCCCGATGCGCAATCGGCGCTGAAGGTGCTTGAGGAAAACGTCCTCCGCTACAACAACACGCTCGACGGCCGCGCCCGCTGCTGGGTCAACATCGAGGGCAAGGAACCGTGCAGCCTCGAGCTGCATGTCGGTGCGGTTAAGCTGGCCGAAAAGCTCGGTGTCGGTACCACCTACCACCTTGCAACCTCGATCGAGGAAGCCAAGGTCTGCGAAAGCAAATATGGCTGCTGGCCAATCACCCGGATCGACCGCGCCGGCGGCATCGGCAAGAACCTGGTCATCGCTCATGGTGCAGCGGTGTCGGACGAGGAGGTCAAGCTTTTGGCCGAGCGCGGCGCCAGTGTCGCCTTCTGCCCATGCTCGTCGTTCAAGCTCGGCAAGGGTGCGACGGCCATCGGCAAGTATCCTGAGATGGTCAAGGCAGGCGTCAAGGTCGGCCTCGGCACCGACGGTGTGTCGGCTGCAGGCAACATGAACCTGATGCGCCAGATGCTGGTCGTTGCCGGCATGTTCAAGGACGCCCGCATGCAGCCCGACATCTTCACCGCGCGCCAGGCGTTGCGCGCCGCCACCATCGAAGGCGCGCGCGCCTTGATGTGGGACGACGAGATCGGCTCGCTGGAAATCGGCAAGAAGGCCGACTTCATCCTGTTCGACCTCGACCATGTCGAATGGACGCCGTTCTACGATCCGCTGCAGGCGCTGGTGTTCTCGGCGTCGACCGCGTCCATCACCCAGACCTGGGTGGACGGCAAGGTGCTTTATGCCGACGGCAAGGTGCAGGGCGTGGACGAGCCGGGCATCCGCCGCAAGGCACGCGAGCTGGCCGCAGCTGCGGTCGTGCGCGCCGGCCTGCACGAACACGGCGTCGAGACGACGACTACGCTCTACGACGAAGGAAACTGACGCGCAGTGCTTCCGCATCTAACGTTGCGGAAGCACTGGCCAGCCTGTAGAAGTAATGCGTTCAGAGGCTGCATGGGAGAGATCGGCCTACTGGCCGGCGCCGACGGAGCAACCCCCCAGGAAACTCTCAGGCAAAAGTGACCATGCAGCTGAACGATCTGGAGAGAGGCACCTCGAGTGCCCACCGAAGGGGAAAGCCGCGCCGGCAAGGCCGCCGCGGTTAAGCTCTCAGGTACAGCGACAGATTGGGGAAAAACAGCGGGTTTCGGCCCGCCCCCAACTTTGATCGCGGAGAGTGAAATGCCCCATATTGCCGTTATCGGCGCCGGTATCACCGGCGTCACCACTGCCTATGCGCTTCTGGAGCGCGGCTATTCCGTCACCGTCATCGACCGCCAGCGCTATGCCGGCATGGAGACGTCGTTTGCCAATGGCGGCCAGCTTTCGGCCAGCAATGCCGAGGTCTGGAACCACTGGTCGACGGTGCTCAAGGGCATGAAGTGGATGCTCAGGCGCGACGCGCCGCTGCTGATGAACCCGGCGCCGACCTGGCACAAATACGCCTGGCTGGCGGAGTTCGTCTCCAACATCATGAACTATCGCGACAATACGGTGGAGACAACGCGGCTGGCGATTGCCGCGCGCAAGCACCTGTTTGCCATTGCCGAGCGCGAGAACATCGATTTCGACCATGTCCAGCGCGGCATCTTGCATGTCTATTGGGACAAGCCGAGCTTCCAGCATGCGCTGAAGGTCAATTCGATGCTGGTCGAAGGCGGCCTCGACCGCAGCCCGGTGACGGCTGCAGAAGTGAAGTCCATCGAACCTGCCTTGCATGGCGCTTTCCACGCCGGTTTCTACACCCCATCGGATTCGACCGGCGACATCCACAAATTCACCTATGGCCTCGCCCAGGCCTGCGAAAGGCGCGGGGCGCGTTTCGTCTTCGACGCCACGGTCAACCGCATTGCCCGCGATGGCGTGTTCTGCATCGGGTATTCCCACGGCGGGTCCGTGGCGGAGGCAGCTCAAGAGATCGTCGAGGCCGATGGCGTCGTCGTCTGCGCCGGTTCCGCCAGTCGCCACTTCGCGGCGATGCTGGGCGACCGCGTCAACGTCTATCCGGTCAAGGGTTATTCGATCACCGTGCATCTCGATGACGAGCGCAGCCAGAAGGCGGCACCCTGGGTCAGCCTGCTCGACGACCGCGCCAAGATTGTCACCAGCCGTCTGGGCGCCGGGCGCTTCCGGGTCGCCGGCACGGCCGAGTTCAACGGCATGAACCGCGACATCCGCGACGACCGCGTCAGGCCGCTGGTCGACTGGACGCGGATGTTGTTCCCCGATGTCGACACCAACCGCGTCGTGCCCTGGGCCGGCCTGAGGCCGATGATGCCCAACATGATGCCGAGGGTCGGCAAGGGTCGGCAGCCGGGCGTCTTCTACAACACCGGCCACGGCCACCTTGGCTGGACCCTGTCCGCCGCGACCGCCCAGATGGTCGCCGAGACCATTTCGGGCGAGTTCTGCACCGATGCCGCGATTGCGGCCTGACCCTTGGAGTTGAGACAATGAACATGATGAGCCGGGTCACAGATACCGTTTCCCTTCATGGCCTTTCGATATCGCGTGAGCTGCACGACTTCGTGGTGTCGGAAGCGATGGTCGGGACGAGTGTCGAGGCGGATGCGTTCTGGGAGGGGTTTGCCGCGATCGTGCACGATCTCGGGCCGAAGAACCGGGCGCTTTTGGAAAAGCGCGACGACTTCCAGCTCAAGTTGGACGCCTGGTACCGCAAGCATGGCGCGCCGCACGACATGGCGGCCTACAAGGCGTTCTTGTCCGAGATCGGCTATCTCGTGCCGGAGGGCCCGGCTTTTGCGGTGACGACGGAAAATGTCGACCCCGAGATCGCCACCGTCGCCGGCCCGCAGCTGGTGGTGCCGGTGATGAATGCGCGTTATGCGCTGAACGCGGCGAACGCGCGCTGGGGCTCGCTCTACGATGCGCTCTACGGCACCGATGCGATTTCCGATGCCGACGGCGCCGAGAAGACCAAGGGCTACAATCCGAAGCGCGGCCAAAAGGTCATCGCCTGGGCCAAGGCGTTTTTGGATCAGTCGGCGCCGCTGGCGTCTGGCAGCTGGTCTGATGTGACCGGGCTCTCGGTCGAGGGCGGGGTGCTGAAGCTGGCGACAGCTGATGGCTCGGTTTCGCTTCGCGAGCCAAAGCAGTTCGCCGGCTATCGCGGTGCGGCGGAAAACCCGGATGCGGTGGTTCTTGTGAAGAACGGCCTGCATGTCGAGGTCGTGGTCAATCGGGAGAGTGCGATCGGCAAGACCGATCCGGCCGGTATTTCGGACATGGTGCTGGAATCGGCCCTGACCACCATCCAGGACTGCGAGGATTCGGTCGCAGCGGTCGACGCCGAAGACAAGGTCGTCGTCTACCGCAACTGGCTCGGCCTGATGCGGGGCGACCTGTCGGAGACCTTCGACAAGGGCGGCAAGCCTGTCACCCGCAAGCTGAATGGCGACCGTGAATACACCGGCCCCGATGGCGGTGCGGTCTCGCTGCCCGGCCGCTCGTTGATGTTGGTGCGCAATGTCGGCCACCTGATGACCAACCCTGCGATCCGCGACCGCGACGGCCACGAGGTGCCGGAAGGCATCATGGATGCGGCGATCACCGCCTTGATCGCCCTGCACGACGTCGGCGCCAACGGACGGCGCATGAACAGCCGTGCCGGTTCGATGTATGTCGTCAAGCCGAAGATGCACGGCCCCGAGGAAGTCGCCTTTGCCGTCGAGATCTTCGACCGCGTCGAGCGCCTCGTCGGCATGCCCAGGAAAACCATCAAGATGGGCATCATGGACGAGGAGCGGCGTACCACCATCAACCTCAAGGAGTGCATCCGCGCCGCCAAGGAACGCGTGGTGTTCATCAACACCGGCTTCCTCGACCGCACCGGCGACGAGATCCACTCGTCGATGGAAGCCGGCCCCATGGTGCGCAAGGGCGACATGAAGCAGGCGCCGTGGATCAATGCCTACGAGGCCTGGAACGTCGACACCGGGCTGGAATGCGGCCTGTCCGGCCATGCCCAGATCGGCAAGGGCATGTGGGCGATGCCCGACCTGATGGCGGCGATGCTGGAGCAGAAGATCGCGCATCCGAAAGCCGGCGCCAACACCGCCTGGGTGCCGTCGCCGACGGCAGCCACGCTGCATGCCACCCACTACCACAAGGTCGACGTGCACCAGGTCCAGGACCAGCTGAAGAGCCGTCCCAAGGCGCGGCTCGACGACATCCTGTCGGTGCCGGTGGTGGTCCGTCCCAACTGGACGCCGGACGAGATCCAGCGCGAGCTCGACAACAACGCGCAGGGCATCTTGGGCTATGTCGTGCGCTGGATCGACCAGGGCGTCGGCTGCTCGAAGGTGCCCGACATCAACGACGTCGGCCTGATGGAAGACCGCGCCACCTTGCGCATCTCGTCCCAGCACATCGCCAACTGGCTGCGCCACGACGTCTGCTCGCACATCCAGGTGATGGATTCGCTGCAGCGCATGGCCGCGATCGTCGACCGGCAGAATGTCGGCGACCCGCTCTACAAGCCGATGGCGCCCGAGTTCGACCAGTCGACCGCCTTCCGCGCCGCCTGCGACCTCGTCTTCGAAGGCCGCGCCCAGCCCAACGGCTACACCGAGCCGGTCCTCCACAAGCGCAGGTTGGAGCTCAAGGCCAAAAAAGCCCTTTCTGGAAATCGATAGGAACACCACATGTCCGAACTGACCCTTGCCAAGGCCAATGCCATCATCGCGGCGGCCTTCGCCAAAGCCCAGGACGCCAAGATGAAGCCGCTGTCGGTGGCGGTGCTGGATGCCGGCGGCCATCTGATCGCCTTCCAGAAACAGGACGGCTCGTCGATGCTGCGATTCGAAATCGCGAGCGGGAAGGCCTATGGCGCGCTCGCCGTCGGCATGGGCTCGCGCTGGCTCGACACGACCGCAAAAGAGCGTCCGCACTTCATGGAAGGCCTGAATGCTGTCTCCGGTGGCCGCATCGTGCCCGTGCCTGGCGGCGTGCTGATCCGGACCGCATCTGGCGCCTTGCTCGGTGCTGTAGGCATCACCGGCGACACCTCCGACAATGACGAACTGGCGGCCATATCGGGCATCGAAGCCGCAGGCTTCGCGGCAGTCGCAGGCTGACGGGCGGAAGGGCATTCTTCCGCTTGACAATTCCATCTGTGATCATAAAGTGTGATCAAACTAATTGACGAAATCAATTCAGCGCATGGGCTCGGGAGGAACCAGTCCGCAGCACCATGGCGCTTGAGGGCGCGCGGCTAGAATCGCTGCGCTTCGATCCTCGGAGGAGAGTATGAAGGTTGCAGTATTAGGCGCAGGCGCGGGCGGTGCAGCATCGGTCGCGGAATTGGTCCAGGCCGGTCATGACGTGCATTTCTGGGCGCGCTCGGCCGAAACGCTCGAGCCGCATATCAAGCTCGGCGGTGTCGCTTACGAGGGCAAGCTCGGCGAAGGCGTCGCCAGGCCGGCGCTGATCACCACCGATCTCAAGGCGGCCATCGACGGTGTCGACGTCGCAGTCATCGTCCTTCCGACCTTCTCGCACTCGGCCATCGCTTCGGCGCTGGCAGGGGCGGGCTGGTCGTCCAGCAAGCCTGTCGTGCTCAACCCCGGCCACACTGGCGGCGCGCTCGAATTCGCCGAGACGTTTTCACGCACCGGCCGTGCGGCACCTCCGGTGGTCGAGTTCTCGACGCTGACCTATGTCGCGCGCAAGTATCGCCCCGACGGCGTCACCGTCTCCGGCCGTGCCAAGCAGCTCAAGGCGGCAGCGCTCAAGGGCGGTTCGGAAGTTCTGGAGATCGCAGGAAAGCTCTATCCGGGCCTCACTCCGGTTGCCGACGTGATCGCTTCCGATCTCTCCAACGTCAACATGGTCCTGCATCCGCCGGCGGCTGTTTTGGCGGCGGCCTGGGTCGAGGCGACGGGTGGCAACTTCACCTTCTACGTCGATGCCATGACCCCGGGCGTCGCCCGCGTGATGAAGCAGCTCGACGACGAGCGGCTGGCGGTCGCCAAGGCCTTCGGGCATGATCTGCCCAACCTCGTCGAAGAGATGAAGCTGCTCGGCACGGTCGAGGCCGATGTGGTCGATACCAGCGATTTCCGAGCTGCGATTGCGGGCGGCGAGGCCAACAAGCGCATCAAAGGCCCGGACTCGCTCGAATACCGCTACTACAAGGAAGACTTCGGCCACGGCCTGCTGCCTTTCCTTGAATTCGCGAAGATCGCAGGCGTCGAGACGCCGGTTGCGCATTCGCTCTACAGCCTGGCGCAGATTGCCGTCGGCACCGACTATCGCAAGGGCGGCCGCACCGCCGAGGCGATGGGCATCGCCGGCATGTCCAGGGATCAGGTCATTCAGAAGGTCAGGGCGCAATGAGCTGGAACAACACAGTCATCGCCGTCGTCGCCGGCGACGCCCGCGAACAGGAGATCGCCCGTTGCGCGGTCCGTGCCGGAGCGACCGTCCGCGCCTATGGTTTCCCTTGGCCGGATGAGGGTATCGAGGATGTCTACCATGCAAAGGACGCTGCCGATGCGTTGAAGGGCGCCGACATCGCGCTGTTCCCGATCCCCGGCATCACCGCCGAAGGCGCGCTGTTTGCGCCGAAGTGCCCGGAAAAGATCATCCCGACGCGCGAGATGCTGGACGGCATGAACAAGCCTGGCCATATCATCCTCGGCTGGGGCGACGCCAATCTGAAGGGCCATTGCGAAGCCCTCGGCATCACGCTGCACGAATATGAGTGGGACGTCGACCTGATGCTGCTGCGCGGCCCGGCGATCGTCGAAGGCGTGCTCAAGGTGATCATCGAAAACACCCAGATCACCATCCACAAGTCCAACATCTGCCTGATCGGGCAGGGCACCATCGGCTCGCTTTTGACCAACACACTCCTGGCCCTTGGCGCCCATGTCCACGTCGCTGCGCGCAACCCGGTCCAGCGCGCTGCGGCTTACGCGGCGGGGGCGGAATCGCTGACGCTCGAACAATTGCCGGAATACCTGCCAAAGATGGACATCGTCATCGGCAGCGTGCCAAAGCGCCTGCTCGAGCGTGAACAGCTGGCGCTGTTACCCAAGCATGCGCTGCTGGTCGATGTCGCGGCCCCTCCCGGCACGATCGACAGGGATGCGGCTGGCGAACTCGGACTGAAGACCGTCTGGGCGCGCGGCATGGGCGCACGCGCGCCGATCACCGTCGGCCGCAGCCAGTGGAGCGGCATTGTCAGGCGCATTGCAGGAATTTTGGAGCAGAAGTCATGAAAGCGGATCTGGTCATCAAGAATGCGCGGGTGGTTCGCCACGACGGCGAATTCCACGGCGGCGTGGCGGTCAAGGACGGCAAGATAGTCCTGACCGGATCGGACGAGTCGCTGCCCGACGCAACCCGCACCATCGATGCCGAGGGTCGCGTGCTGATGCCGGGCCTGATCGACCCGCACTGCCACCTCGGCGTCAAGTTCCCCTTCGCAGAGGACATGCGCACGGAGACGGCGGCGGCGGCTTCCGGCGGCGTGACGACCGCACTGCTCTACATCCGCAACCTCAAGGAATCCTATTTGCCGTTCTACGAGGAGCGCAAGGCGCTGGGCGAGGAGAACTCGGTCATCGACTTCGGCTTCCACTTCGGCATCCAGCGCGAAGAGCACATCGCCGAGATCCCCGAGATCGTCGCCAAGACCGGCGTGAAGTCGTTCAAGTGCTATTTCGGCTACGAGCCCGACAATCCGATCGGCATCGTGCCGGCGACCGACGGCTGGGTCTATGCGGCGATGCGCATCCTCGCCAAGGTTCCCGGCGGTGTCATCAACGTCCACTGCGAAAACACCCAGATCGCCTCGTGGATCAAGAAGGAGATCGCCGCGACCGGCCGCCAGGATCTCGGCGCCTATACGGAATCGCGTCCGGCCTTCTGCGAGGTAGAAACCATTCGCCGCATGATCTTCCTTGCCGAAAAGACCGGCTGCTCGCTGCATCTGGTCCATACCTCGGTCGGCATGGGCCCCGTGCTGGCCGCCGAAGCGCAGGCGCGCGGCGTGCACGTTACCGTCGAGACCTGCCCGCATTATCTGACGCGCACCTGCTACGACGAAGATCTCGACATGCGCGCCAAGATCTCGCCGCCGCTGCGTGACCGCAACGAGCTCGAAGGCCTCTGGGCCGGCATGCTCAACGGCTCGGTCTACAGCCTCGGCACCGATCACGTGCCGTTCCTGCCCAAGAAGCTCGAGGACCTGTGGACTGAATTCCCCGGCGTCGTCAGCTTCCCGTGGGAGCTGTCGCTGATGCTGCATTTCGGCGTCCATCAGCGCGGCATGCCGCTCAGCCGCCTGGTCGAGCTCAACTCGTTCAATCCGGCGCGGCGCTTCGGCCTGTGGCCGCGCAAGGGCCACATCGATGTCGGCTTCGATGCCGACCTGGTGTTGGTCGACCTCGACGAGGAGCGCACCGTCACCCACACCGGCAAGGGCACCTGCATCTATGAAGGCTGGAAGCTGAAGGGCTGGCCGGTGATGACGGTGGCGCGCGGCGACATCGTCTATGAAAATGGCGTGGTCGCCGAAACCAACTACGGCCGCGGCCGCTGCGTGACGCTGCCGGCATGACACCTTCGGCCCCCGATCAACTGGACCTGGCCGGCCGGGTTTCGCTTATACCGGCGCGTCTGCCGGTGCGCGAAGCGGTGGCAGGCATCGTTGCCCGCAAGGCAACGGTGCGCCAGGAGCGGTTGTCGGGGATCCACAATCCGTGGGGCCATGTCATCGGCCTCACCGATCCGTGGAGCTTTCTCGACCTGTGCGAGAGCGATGTCGTGATCGACGCCGCACGAAAGGTCGTCGGGCCTGATGTCATCCTGTGGGACAGCGAGTTGTTTGCCGAAGTAAGCGGTTACGCCGAGTTCCTCGGAGAAAGCAGGGAAGGCCGCTACTGGCCGGTGACACCGCTTGCCGGCGCCATAATCGTGCTGCCTGTGGGACGGGAGAAGCCCGAGGCCAGGGCGGTCAGCCTCAATGATATCGGGCCGCAGGTGCTTGAAGGGTATGATCCTTCGGAACCGCTTTATGTCATCCGGCTGATGCCGGCGACGAGCCGTTTCGATCGTGACCCCAGGCACCCGGCCAATCTCGCCTGCATGGAAGAGCGGGTACTGGTCAATTATTCCAACCGTCCGCTGTGGCTGCTTTGCGGCACCGACCGGGCGGACAACGATCTGGTTTCGGGCTTCGCGCCCGCCGTGCCCGTCTGGGCCTCCGGCGCGCTGCCCACCGAAAGAGAGGAGAAATAGAATGCCGTTCGTCGTCGTAGAAATGTGGGAAGGGCGCACTGTCGAGCAGAAGCGCAATCTCGTCAAAGCCATCACCAAGGCCATGGTCGATGAGGCTGCCTGCAAGCCCGATCACCTGCACGTCGTGATTCACGAGACGCCCAAGGACAGCTGGGGCCGCGGTGGCGTGCTCGGCATCGACATGGTGGAGCACAAGAAATGAGCCTCGAAGCCCTCGACTACCGCAAGTCGGCACTGCTGGTCATCGACCTGCAGAACGCCTTCATCCACGAAAAGGGCACGCTCGGTATTTCGGGCGTCGACACCAAGCGCCTGTCCTCGATCGTGCCGCCGCTGGCCAAGCTGATCAAGCGCTGCCAGGATACCGGCATTCCGGTCATCTGGACGATGCAGGAACACTTCGCCGTCGACCAGAACCGCGCCAAGAAGAAGCTGCTCGGCCATACCGCCCGGCGCAAGCAGGTATCGGCGCTGGCCGGCAGCTGGGACGAGCAGATCATCGACGAGCTGAAGCCACTCGCCGATTTCGATCCGGCCTTCGTCATCCGCAAGCATCGCTTCGGCGCATTCTATGAAACCCGCCTCGAAATGATGCTGAAGATGCTGGGCACCCAGCATCTGTTCGTCACCGGCGCGACCACCAATGCCTGCGTCGAGACTTCGATCCGCGAAGCCTATCTGCGCGATCTCGACGTGATTGCCGTCGACGACTGCGTGTCGGGCGTCAACGCCGAGTGGGAAGCAACCGCCAAGCAGATCTGGAAGCAGTATTTCTGCGAGATCGCGCCCTCCTCGGAGGTGCTCGACTGGATTGGCGAACAGGTCAAGCCGCGCGTCACCAATTACGGCCACCAGCTGATCATGGTCAACGACATCGACACGTCGGTGGCGTTCTACACCAACCAGCTGGGCTTCACGATCCGGCAGGCCAAGCCGCTCGCCGACGGCCGTCCGTTCACCGCCTTCCATCAGGGTATCGCCCTGATCCACGGCAAGACGAGCGACCATCGCCAGCTCGACCACATTGCCTTCGAAGTCAATGACGTCCGCGCTCTGGACGCCAAGCTGAAGAAGGCCGGCGTGCGCTACTTCAACGAGCTGCATGACGGACCCTACGGGCTGACGATCTATATCGCCGATCCCGACGGCACCAAGGTCGAACTCTACCAGGTCGGCGCCACCGCCTGATCCTGGCATTTCTCAAGAGTGCATTCGGCCGCCGGCTCGCCCGGCGGCCGAATTGCGTTTGAGCTGCGGCACATGCCAGGCCGAAAGATCGCTGCTGGCGGTCGGCGCCGGAAAGTCGCCTATCCAGGCGACGCCATGATCAGGAACCTGCAGGGTTGAGGTCGGCATCCCACCGGGCGGCAAAGTTGATGGCAAGTCGTCCATACATTTGGCCTGGACGCCGTTAGCAATCCGGAACTGTCAGCCTGAGTTTTACTACTCAGAAGTACAGTCGCCGCTAGCAAAACTACTTTTTGGCCGGACCATATTCTTGCCTTGACACCAATGAATTGTGATCACACGATGAGATCAAGAATGGAGTGTGCACGCAATTCTGCCGCGTCTCTTGGAGGATAGAGACGCGCGTGCCGGGCCGTGTCGACCCCGCACGATGCCGCAAAAAGGAGGAGAGAAACGTTGTATCGCAAAGGTCTCATACGTAGCCTGGCGCTTGCCGCCACTGCTGCCGTCGTCACTGCTTTCGCATCTCACGGTGCGATGGCCGAGGAGTTCAAAGTCCGATTCAGCTGGAAGCTGAGTGGCGCGTATGGCTTCTTCTATCTCGGCGATCAGAAGGGCGTGTACAAGGACGCCGGGCTGGAACTGAAGCTCGGCGAGGGGGCCAGTTCGCAGGCCGCACTGGGTGGGTTGATCCAGGGCCAGGAAGACGTGGTGGTGATGCCTGGGATCTTTGCCGTATCGGCGATCCAGAGGGGCATGCCGGTCAAGATCATCGGGGTCTACCAGCCTTCGACGCCGCTTGCGCTGATCTCGCATCCCGACAATCCGGTCAACACGCCGAAAGATCTGGAAGGCAAGACCATCGCGCATGCGGTGGGTGAGACCGGCACGTCCTATCTCGGCGCCTTCTGCGAGATCAACAGTGTCGACTGCACCAAGATCAACAAGATCCAGATGGATTCGCAGACGCGCGTTCCCCAGTTCCTGCAGAGACAGGTCGACGTCGTCAGCGTCTACCGCAACAACGATTTGCCGGTGCTCGAGGACAAGGCCGGAGCGAAGTTCGTGACCCTCAACATGAGCGACTATGGCCTGTCCGTGCTCGGCGAGGCGATTGTCGCCAGCGATGAGGGTATCGCCAAGAATGGAGATGCCTTGCGCAGCTTCCTGGCCGCCAACGCCAAATCAATCGAAATGATGCGGGCCGACCCGGCGGGAACGGTAGCCGCATTGAAGGCGGTATGGAAGGCAGGGCCTTCGGATCAGGTCCTCCAGCGGCAAATCGAGACGACGGCGGCATTGTTCACGACGTCGGGGGGCACCCCGGTCGGTTGGGTCGACGAGAAGGTCATCGCCAACGCGCTGAAGCTGATCAGCAGCGTCGATGATATCGGCACGCCCCGGCCGCTTTCGGACTTCTACACCAACGAACTGCTGGGTGAGTGAGGCCGACCGCCCGCCGGCGACTGAAAGACTGAACGCGCTGATGCGCATATGCGATCTGCGCCGCTTAAGCGCCGGTTCGACCGTGGTCGAGCCGGCGAGAATGAACAATTTCCAGGAAGCATTTATGTCGCCGCAACAAGATCATTTTCGCGCCTTCATGCCGTATGGGGCGGTCGAAGTGCCCAATGCCGGCATTGGCCCGCTTGCGGGGCTGCGCCTTGCGGTGAAGGACCTGTTTGATGTCTCCGGATACCGCACCGGATGCGGATGTCCGCTCATGCTGGCCGAGAGCGATGTGAAGGCCCGAACGGCTCCTGCCGTTCAGCGCCTGCTCGACGCAGGCGCCCGCTTTGTCGGCAAGACCCATACCGACGAACTGGCGTGGTCGCTCTATGGTGTGAACGCCCATTTCGGTACGCCGGTAAACCCCGCTGCTCCAGATCGCGTGCCTGGAGGCTCGTCTTCCGGCTCCGCTGTTGCCGTTGCTGCGAACCTGGCTGACATCGGCATCGGAACGGATACGGGTGGCTCGGTGCGCCTTCCCGCCAGTTTCTGCGGGGTGTGGGGTTTCCGTCCGACCCACGGTCGCGTGTCGCTCGCCGGCTGCATGGATCTGGCCGCCAGCTTCGATACATTCGGCCTCTTCGCGCGCGACATCGACACGCTCGAGGCTGCCGGAAAGGTGGTCCTGGGCGACGACGACACCGTGCTACCAGCCCAGCCACGGCTCCTGCTGGCAAAGGACATGGCGGACAGGCTCGCCGACGGGCCCCGGGCGGTCTTTGATCAAGCTTTCGCTCATCTTGGTGCGACACCGGCGTCGGTCTATGCGGGAACCGGCGTGAGCGCGGTCTACGAAGCGTTTCGCAAGCTGCAGGCCTGGGACACCAGAAAGTCCGTCATTTCGTGGATGACCGCGTCCGGCATGCCGCGCTCGCGTGGACTTGATGAGCGATATGCCTATGCCATGTCATTGACCGACGATGACCATCTCGCGGCCAACCGTATCCGGGACAGCTTCCGGCAAAGGATGGACGATCTGCTGGGGCTGGATGGCATCCTCCTGGCGCCCGCGGTTCACGATGCACCGTTCCGCCTCGACGCTCCAGGGGAGGTTTTCGACGGCTACCGCCACGAGGCGATGACCCTGCTTTGCGTCGCCGGTCTCGCCGGCCTTCCGCAGATAGTGCTGCCGGCGGGCAAGGTGGACGGAGCGCCCTATGGCGTTTCGCTGATCGGTCCCCGCGGTTCGGACCTGTCGCTCATGGCGACGGCGCGCATGATGGTCGGGTGACAGGCCGGTTTCATGCCGGGGGAGAGCGCTACCTACGGCTGACAACCTCAGGCATTCGGCCGCCGGTTCGCCCGGCGGCCGAATTGCGTTTTGCAATTCAGCGCGGAGCCAGGCCGGCAAGATCGTCCAGTTCCCCATAGGAGGGAAGCGGCGAGGCGATGGGCGCGCCGCTGCGAATGACGATGCGGTTGCTTTCGGGCCGCGACAGCAATTCCGACCAGCAGCGTCCTTCGAACAAGATGAAGTCGGCTGCCAAGCCTTCGCCCATCATGCCCCTCCCGTCGAGGCGCATGATCGAAGCAGGCGTTGCCGATACCGCTCTCGGCCAGTCTCCGACCTCGTGGTCGAGGTGCAGGATCCGGGTCCCCATCCGATAGGTTTCCATCAGGTCGAGATCGCCATAGGCATAGAACGGGTCCCGCGTGTTGTCGGAGCCGAGCGCGACCGCAATGCCGCGGCGCCTCATCTCGTGCAGCAGGGTGACGCCCCGCCATCTCGGTGTGGTGCCGTCGTGGCGCCTGTCCTGCAGGTAGAGATTGCACATCGGCAGCGACACGACCGCAAGTCCGGCGGCCGCGACGGTGTCGAGCGTCCTGTCGACGATCGAACTGTCCTGCGTGGCGAGCGAACAGCAGTGGCCGACAAGCACCTTACCCGAAAAACGCGCCCGCAGCCCTGCCTCGGCGATGCGATGCAGGGAGTTGGCCGCCGGATCGGCCGTTTCGTCAGCGTGGAAATCCAGGTCGAGGCCGTACCGGGTCGCCGTCGCGAACATGCGGTCGAGCAGTGCATCGATGTCGGGCACGGGGAATGCGACGGCGCCAAATACGCCTCCGGCTGCCGCCACGCGCTGCGCCAGGGCATCGAGGGCGGCTTCGTTGCGGGCAAAGTCGATGCCGACGAGGCAGACTGCCTGCAGGTCGATCCTGCCCCGCCACGCTTCGCGCAGCTGCTCGAAGACAGGCCACGAGATCGTATCCTGTGGCGGTGCCGAATCGAGATGCGTGCGCATGGCTGATGTCCCGTAGTGGTGGGCGCAACGCAAAGCGAAGTCCATGCGCCGGGCAACGTCTTCGGCATTCCAGTTGGCCAGCCGGTCGGCGCCTGTGGAACTCATGGCGCCGGGGAAAGACCCGTCGGCACCTGGCGTTCGCGGCAGGATGTGGCCCTTGTCGAGATGCGTGTGGCAATCGACGAAGGTCGGCAGCACGATACGGCCTCCGGCGTCGAGCGAAATGATGCCCGCCGGATGGGGGTGAATGGCCGCCGGGGTTATTGCCAATATCTTGCCGTGCTCTACAGTCAGGTCAGCGAGAAAGAACTCGGCACCCGCGGTTTCGATGGCACCTGTTGCGGTTACTGCATTGTTGAGACGGACATTGCGCAGCATGTATCGCCCATGCACTGCGGCTGCGGTGATCGTTTCGCGCAGGGATACTTGGTCAGGTGCAGCTATGGTCATCGATATTCCTTTGCAATTGTCACGGCCTTTGCCATTGAAAACCGCGTTGTCGCCAATTCAGGCTGAGGCAGGAATGCCGCAACCCGACAGCGTGGGCAGGCACCAATTCGCTCGGCCGACCGGCGGCAGTTAAAGGTTGCCGTTCAGGGAAAGATCATTTATTGATCACAATATGAGATCACAGATTGCGGCCTGTCAACTTCTGCCCCCGGCCGGCGTCTGTCTGCGGCCGACCGCAGCAACGTCGTTCCTCGTACAGCGCAACTCTTGAGGAAATTGGCGAGAGGCGGAGAAGCGGAATGCGGATAGACAAAGTCGAAGGCGCCAACGGCGACAAAGATGCCGTCAAGCCGGCGCGCGGTCACGTCCACGAGCACGTGCTGAGCTATATGCGCCGCGGGCTGATGGTGGGCGCATTCCTGCCCGGCCAGGTGATGAGCCTGCGCAAGCTGGCGGCAGGTTTTGGCACCAGCCCGATGCCGGTTCGCGAAGTGCTGAGCCGGCTGGTTGCGGCGAATGCCCTGGAGGAGACCAAGGGCGGTTCGGTGCGTGTGCCGCGGCTGGGACCGGAAAAGCTCAGCGATCTTTTCGCCGTGCGCGAGATGCTCGAAGGCATGGCGACCGAGCTTGCCGCCAAGAAGGTGACACCTGCCCTGATCAGCCAACTGACCAGCCTCAACAAGCAACTGCTCGTGGCGATCGAAAAGCGCGATATCCTGAACTGCCTGTCCTATAACCAGAAATTCCATTTCACGGTTTACGAGGCTGCGGATTCCGAAGTGCTGATGCCGCTGATCGAATCCCTGTGGCTGCAGTTCGGCCCGACCATGTACATGTCGCTGCTGATCCCATCGATGCCGTGGAATGCCTCCGACCACGAAGACATTCTTGCCGCGCTGAAGGATGGCAACGCGACTGCTGCCAAGAAGGGCATCGTCCACGACATCCGCACCACCTGCAAGGCGCTGCTCAGCGTCGCCGGTTCGCAGGGCATCGAGCTGCCCTTCGCGCAGGGGCCGGAACTGCAATTCGACTACTGAAATCACGATCTGGGAGGACCGCACCATGGCGGGTAAGTTTGAACAAAATCTCGCGCGCCTGGGCATCAGCCTGCCGGCAACCGTGGCTCCTGCCGCCAATTACGTGCCGGCGCGCCGCCTGGGCAACCAGGTCTACATTTCCGGCCAGGTGCCGAGCGAGGCCGGCAAGGACAAATACACCGGCAAGCTCGGCTCCGATTACACGGTCGAGGAAGGCCAGGCGGCGGCCCGGCTCTGCGCCGTCAACATCCTGGCCCAGCTCAAGCAGGCGCTCGATGGCGATCTCGATCGCGTTGTCGGCGTCATCCGCCTCGGCGGCTTCGTCAATGCCGAGCCTGACTTCAAGGATCACCCCAAGGTCATCAACGGCGCATCCGACCTGATGGTCGACGTGTTCGGCGAGGCAGGGCGCCATGCCCGTGCTGCCGTCGGGTGTTATTCGCTGCCACGCAACGTGCCAGTCGAAGTCGACGCGATCTTCGAGGTCAACTGACCGTGCAGCCTGCCGCTTCGACGATTGACGACAGAATTCCGGTCCATGTGCTGACCGGCTTCCTGGGCAGCGGCAAGACGACCTTCCTGAGGCATCTGCTCGGCGGGCCGGATCTCGCCGATACGGCCGTGATCATCAACGAGTTCGGCGAAGTCGGGCTCGACCACCTGTTGGTGCGGGAAGTATCCGAGGACGCCGTGCTGTTATCCTCGGGCTGCCTGTGCTGCGCGGTGCGCGATGATCTCGTTTCCACATTGGCGGACCTTCTGGCGATGGTTCGTCGCGGCGAGGTGGCGCCTTTCCGCCGGGTCGTGGTTGAAACCACGGGCCTCGCCGATCCCGCACCGATCATGCAGGCGGTGATGAGCGATCTTCAGCTTCGTCGCGGCTATCGGGCGGGCAGCATCGTTGCCACCGTCGACGGCGTCAGCGGCGCCAACAGCATCGGCAGCTTCGCCGAAGCGGTGCAGCAGGTCGCGCTTGCCGATTGCGTCGTCATCACCAAGTCGGATCTCGTCGAGCCCTGGCGGCTCGACGCGCTTGGCCAGGATGTCGGCAAGGTCAACCCTCAGGTCAGGCAGCTTGTCTCCAGCCGCGCAAGCATGCCAAGCGCGGCCGACATCTTCGATCACGAAGAAAGCTGGCAGCCGCGCCATTTCGAAATGGCCGACACACCAGCCTTGGGCAAGCACAGCGACGGCATCGATACCTTCACGGTCGAAGTGACGCGAGAGGTGGACTGGCCTGCTTTCGTCGACTGGCTCGAACTGCTTCTGGCCGGTCGCGGCCAATCGATCCTTCGCGTGAAGGGCCTGCTGCCGGTCAAGGGCGATGCGCGTCCGGTTGTCATCCACGGCGTCCAGCACGTCGTTTATCCGCCGGAGTATCTGGAGCGCTGGCCGGATGGCATGCCGCATGGCTGGCTGGTTTTCATTGCCCGCGACCTGACCCGCGCCGCGATCGAGAATTCGTTGCCGAGCACATTCGCCACCGCGCACTGACGATCCGAAGCCGCTGGCGTCCGACTTTTGCCCAAACATTTTTGTGTCGGCCCTGACGGCTGCGCGCGCTAAGCCGTGCCGAGGCTCGGTCGCGACGTCGCGACGCGTGGCGAATCCAGAAGCGATTTCCGGTGCTTGCGGGAGAGGTCGCGCGGCTGCGAAGTGCCAGCAGAACGCCCGACATTTGTTAGAGGCGAGCTTAGATTCGGCGCTTGACAAAGTTCAATTGTGATCACACTATGAGATCAAGAATGAGGATCGAGAGCGTGAGCTGTCGCGCCTTGTTCGGGGGAGAGAGGCAGGCCTTCGGGCCATAGGGGGCGCCAGTCGGTGCTCGTTTAGGGAGGAGAGAAATGTTGTACGTCACAGGTCTCATTCGCGGCACGGCTCTGGCCGCGACCGCTGCCATAGCCACCGTCCTGGCAAGCCACAGTGCGATGGCCGAGGACATCAATCTACGTTTCAGCTGGAAGCTGAAGGGCGAATACGGCTTCTTCTACCTGGGGCAGGAAAAAGGCCTCTACAAGGATGCCGGCCTCAATGTGACGCTCGGTGAAGGCGCTGGCGCGCAGGCGGCCCTCGCGGCCCTACTTCAGGGCCAGGAAGACCTTGCAGTGGTTCCTGGAATATTTGCGATCACGGCAATCCAGAAAGGCATGCCAGTCAAGATTATTTCTCTTTACCAGCCGGCCGCGCCCGTTGTCCTTATTTCTCATCCCGAGAATCCGGTGGTCAAGCCAAGCGATCTCGAGGGCAAGTCCATCGCAAGCTCGATCGGCGAAACGTCGACGGCCTACATGGATGTCTTCTGCAGTGTGAATAATATCGACTGCAAGAAGGTAAATAAGATCCAGATGGACAGCCAGACCCGCATTCCGCAGTTCGTGCAGAAGAAGGTCGACGTGGTTGGCGTGTACCGCACAAGCGATCTTCCTGTTCTCATCGACAAGACCTCGACCAATTTCGCTGTCCTCGACATGGAGGAATTCGGCCTCGCAGTTCCCGGCCTGGCCGTTGTCGCCAGCGCCGACGGTGTGGAGAAGAAGGGCGACGTGCTTCGCAACTTCCTTTCCGTCACCAGCAAGGCAATCGAAATGTCGCGCAGCGATCCTGCCGCTGCGACCGCCGCTTTGAAGGCGGTATGGCAGGCTGGGCCTTCCGACAAGGTCGTCCGCGAGCAGGTCGAGGCGACTTCAAAGTCCATTCCGGCATCCACGGGCAAGCCTCTTGGATGGGTCGATGAGAAGACGATTGCCGATGCGCTCAAGCTGATCGGTAGCGTCGACGAGATCGGTGAACCGAAGCCCATCTCGACCTTTTATACCAATGATCTTCTGACGCAGTGAGGCTACGGTGGCGAGCACGGATGTAATCGGCGCCGGTCAGGCGCAGAAAAAGCAAGGCAACAACATGAGCAGCAAGAAAAAATCGCGAGGACCCTGGCTGGAGCGTTACTCGGCGCTTATCCTCGCGGTCGTTCTGCTCGGCGCCTGGCAGATTCTGGTTCCGTTGTCGGGGCTGTCGGAGTTCGTCCTGCCGACCCCGCTGGCTATCGCCACGCGGATCGTCAACGAGCTGCCGCTGCTCGCCACCCATGGCTATGTCACGCTTTTTGAAGTGGTCGTCGGCTTTGCCATGGGGGTGCTGGTCGGCATCCCCCTGGCGCTGTCGATCTTCTATTCCAGGGCTTTCGAACGTGCCATCTACCCGATCCTGGTGGCATTGCAGACGGTGCCCAAGGTAGCGCTGGCGCCGCTGCTGGTGCTCTATCTCGGCTATGGCTGGGCGCCCAAGATCACGCTGGCCTTCCTGATCTCGTTCTTCCCGATCGTCATTTCCACCGTCGTCGGCCTGCAGTCGCTCGACAAGAACCTGGTCAATCTCGTCCGCTCGATGGGTGCCGGCGAATGGCAGACGTTCTTCAAGGTTCGCCTGCCAGCAGCACTGCCGAATATTTTCGGCGGCTTCAAGGTAGCGGTGTCGCTTGCGGTCATCGGTGCGGTCATCGGCGAGTATGTTGCTGCCGAGCGCGGTCTTGGCTACCTGCAGCTCCAGGCCAATTCGCAGTTCGACACGACGCTCAACTTCGCCACCGTGGTGGCGATCTCGGGACTTGGCGTGATGCTCTATTTCATCATCGACACCATCGAGTCCCGCGTCACCTACAAGCGCGACTCCGCCAAATAACCCGGCCCTTCAATCGGTCCGGCAACAACGAATACAGGTTCAGTGAGGCAATTCCATGAGTGCCACTACCCAGACTGGCGCGGCGGTCGACATTTCCCGGCTTTCCAAGATCTACAAGACACGCGAGGACGATGACGTCCTCGCCCTCGACAAGATCGATCTCAGGATCGAGCCCGGCAGCTTTGTTGCCGTCGTCGGGCCGAGCGGTTGCGGCAAGAGCACGCTGCTTTCGCTTCTCGCCGGCCTGACACCCGCCTCGACCGGCAGCATCTCCATCGACGGAGACGGCGTCAGCAGGCCGCATCCGAAAACCGGCGTCGTGTTCCAGTCGGATCTGTTGCTCTACTGGCGCACGGTGCTCGACAACATCCTGCTGCCGATCGAGATCAAGAAGCTCGATGCCGCGAAATACAGGCAACGTGCCGAAGAATTGCTGGCCCAGGTCGGCCTCGAAGGTTTTGGCAACAAGTATCCCTCCGAGCTCTCCGGCGGCATGCGCCAGCGCGTGGCGATCTGCCGGGCACTGATCCAGGAGCCAGGCCTGCTGTTGATGGACGAGCCGTTTGGCGCGCTCGACGCGCTGACGCGCGAACAGATGATCATGGATCTGCAGTCGATGTGGCTCAGGCTTGGCAACACGGTGCTGTTCATCACCCACGGCATCGACGAGGCGGTGTTCCTTGCCGACCGCGTGCTGGTGATGTCGCCGCGTCCCGGCCGCGTCGATCTCGACCTCAAGATCGATCTGCCGCGCCCGCGGCAGTGGAGCAAGACCCACGAAGACAAGGATTATCACGGCTACGTCCGGCAGATCCGCGCGATCTTCGAGGCCAAGGGCATTCTGGTCGCCCACTAGTGTACTGGCCCGGAAACCGGCGACGATTTTCGGGCCCGCTGGGCACCTGACGCCCCGATCGGTTCGGCCGATCCGCCAATCGGCAATTGCGACAGAAAAGACATGAACGCCGCCGGGACATTTTCCCGGCGGGCGACCAGTTGCGCGGAGAGCCCGGATGCCTGGAACGATATTCATACCGAGAGAGATTGATGCGATTGAGAGCCGGGTTGGTGCTTCGCCGGATACGGTGAAACGCCTTGTCGGGCTTGGTTTCGAGGTGGTGGTGGAGAGCGGGGCGGGGACCTTGTCGCGCATTCCCGACGCCGATTTCACTGCGGTCGGCGGCAAGATCGGCAAGGCCGCCGATGCCGGCAAGGCGGATGTCGTGCTCAAGGTGCGCCGTCCTTCCGAAGCCGAGCTCAACGGCTACAAGCCAGGTGCCGCGGTGCTCGCCACCATGGATCCCTATGGCAACGACGCCGCGGTCGCGGCGATGGCCAAGGCAGGCGTCACGGCGTTTGCCATGGAGTTCATGCCGCGCATTACCCGCGCCCAGGTCATGGACGTGCTGTCGTCGCAGGCAAACCTTGCCGGCTACCAGGCGGTGATCGACGGTGCCGCCGAATATGACCGGGCGCTGCCGATGATGATGACCGCGGCCGGCACTGTGCCGGCAGCGAAGGTGTTCATCATGGGCGTCGGCGTCGCCGGCCTGCAGGCGATCGCCACCGCCCGCCGCATGGGCGCGATCGTGACTGCCACCGACGTGCGTCCGGCGGTCAAGGAGCAGGTCGCCTCGCTCGGCGCCAAGTTCCTGGCGGTCGAGGACGAGGAGTTCAAGGCAGCCGAGACCGCCGGCGGCTACGCCAAGGAGATGTCGAAGGAGTACCAGGCCAAGCAGGCGGCACTCACCGCCGAGCACATCGCCAAGCAGGACATCGTGATTACCACCGCCCTGATCCCGGGCCGTCCGGCGCCGAAGCTGGTGTCGGCGGCCATGGTCGCCTCGATGAAGCCGGGTTCGGTGCTTGTCGACCTCGCCGTCGAGCGCGGCGGCAATGTCGAGGGTGCGGTGCCTGGCAAGGTCGTCACCACCGCCAACGGGGCCAAGATCGTCGGCCATCTCAACGTGCCGGGCCGTGTCGCGGCCTCGGCCTCGCTGCTTTACGCCAAGAACCTGTTCGCCTTCCTCGAGACCATGGTCGACAAGACGACCAAGCAGATTGCCATCAACCGCGACGACGAGCTGGTCAAGGCAACGATGCTGACCGATGCAGGCAAGGTCGTTCACCCCAACTTCGCCAATGCCGCGGCAGCGGCTGCAGCGGACAAGCCCAAGCCGGTCGTTGCGGGCCAGAACCGCGGCGACGACCCGGCAAGCGACGGTGCGGCCAAGGCCGAGAAACCGGCCGCTGCCAAAAAGACCACTGCCCAGAAAACCACCGCCAAGAAGCCGGCCAAGCAGGGAGACGCGTGATGGAAGGTCTTCAGAAAGCCCTCGACCAGCTCGACCAGGCGGTTGGTGCCGTCCGGCTCGGCATCCAGGATCTCGCCACCAGCCAAGGGACGGCGGACGCCGCGGGCGATGCCGCACATGCGCTGACCGGCGGGGCGATCGACCCGTTCGTGTTCCGCTTCGCCATCTTCGTGCTGGCGATCTTCGTCGGCTACTACGTCGTCTGGTCGGTGACGCCGGCTTTGCACACGCCGCTGATGGCGGTGACCAACGCCATCTCCTCGGTGATCGTCGTCGGGGCGCTGCTCGCCGTCGGCATCGCAGCCTCCGGGCTTGCCACCGGCTTCGGCTTCATTGCCCTGGTGCTCGCCTCGGTCAACATCTTCGGCGGCTTCCTCGTCACCCAGCGCATGCTGGCGATGTACAAGAAGAAGGACAAGTGACGTGACCCTGAACCTCGCTTCCTTCCTCTACCTGGTCTCCGGCATCCTGTTCATCCTGGCGCTGCGCGGCCTGTCGCATCCGACCACCTCCCGCCAGGGCAACACCTACGGCATGATCGGCATGGGCATCGCCATCGCCACCACGCTGGCGCTGGCCAAGCCCACGCTGGCCGGCCTCGGCCTGATCGTGCTCGGCCTTGCCATCGGCGGCGGCGTCGGTGCGGTCACCGCGCGGCGCATCGCCATGACCTCGATGCCGCAGCTGGTCGCAGCCTTCCACAGCCTCGTCGGCATGGCCGCGGTGATGGTGGCGGCCGCCGCCGTCTATGCGCCGGAAAGCTTTGGCATCGGCTCGGTCGGGGCCATCCACGGCCAGGCCTTGGTCGAGATGAGCCTGGGTGTCGCCATCGGCGCCATCACCTTCACCGGCTCGGTCATCGCCTTCCTCAAGCTTGACGGCCGCATGTCGGGCAAGCCGATCATGCTGCCCGGCCGCCACTTCATCAACGCTGCCCTCGGCATCGCCCTTGTCGTGCTCATCGTCATGCTGGTGACGACGCAGTCGACGACGGTGTTCTGGCTGATCGTGGCGGTGTCGCTGGTGCTCGGCGTGCTGCTCATCGTGCCGATCGGCGGCGCCGACATGCCGGTGGTCGTCTCCATGCTCAACTCCTATTCGGGCTGGGCAGCGGCAGCACTTGGCTTCACCCTCGGCAATCTGGCGCTGATCATCACCGGTGCGCTGGTCGGCTCGTCGGGTGCGATCCTGTCCTACATCATGTGCAAGGGCATGAACCGCTCGTTCATCTCGGTCATTCTCGGTGGCTTCGGCGGCGAGACCGCGGCTGTTGCCGACGACGGCATCGAGCGCACCGTCAAGCAGGGTTCGGCCGACGATGCCGCCTTCCTGATGATGAACGCCCAAAAGGTCATCATCGTGCCGGGCTACGGCATGGCGGTGGCGCAGGCCCAGCATGCGCTGCGCGAGATGACCGACAAGCTCAAGGCCAATGGCGTCGAGGTCAAATACGCCATCCACCCGGTCGCCGGCCGCATGCCCGGGCACATGAACGTGCTCTTGGCCGAGGCCAACGTGCCTTACGACGAGGTCTTCGAGCTCGAAGACATCAACTCAGAGTTCGCCCAGGCCGACGTCGCCTATGTCATCGGCGCCAACGACGTCACCAACCCCTCGGCACGCGATGACAAGAACAGCCCGATCTACGGCATGCCGATCCTCGATGTCGACAAGGCGCGCACCTGCCTGTTCGTCAAGCGCAGCCTCGGCTCCGGCTACGCCGGCATCGACAACACGCTGTTCTACAAGGACGGCACCATGATGCTGCTCGGCGACGCCAAGAAGATGACCGAAGAAATCGTCAAGGCCATGGACCACTGAGCCAGCTCAGCGGCAACAACCGACAACAACGACGAGAAAAAGCCCGGCCAGAAGCCGGGCTTTTTCGTGCTTATGCCCCGGCGGCCAGGCGCTCGCCGTTTGCGGCGCGGACCTCGACGCGGAGCAGGCCGAGCATTTCATCGAGATCGGCGCGGTCGGCAATCGAGATGCGCAGCCATTCCGGCAGGCCGTAATCCTCGTTGGAGCGGATGATGAAGCCCTGCTTCGCCAGCCGTGCCACGGTCGCCTGCGCCCAGCCCGCTGCCGCGCCGGGCAAGCGGACGAAAGCGAAGTTCGCAGCACTTGGCGAGATCTCGAAACCGAGCGTGCGCAGCTCCCTTTCGAGATAGTCGCGTTCCTCGGCGGTGCGGGCGCGGACATGCTGGATGAAATCCTGTTCGCCGACGGCAACCGTCGCCGCCACCTGGGCCAGGCCGTTGACGTTGCCGATGCCGCGCACGTTGTTCAGTGCGGCGACGACCTCCGGATAGGCATAGGCCCAGCCGGCGCGGGCGGACGCCAGTCCGTAGGCCTTGGAGAAGGTGCGGGTGACGATGACGTTCGGGTGGCGGTCGGCGATCTCGAAGGTTGCGACGGCCTCGGCCGGATCGACATATTCGGCGTAGGCCGCATCGAGCACCAGCACGACATGCGACGGCAGTTCGCGCGCCAGGCGTGCCACTTCGTCCATGGGGACCACCGAGCCGGTCGGGTTGTTGGGGTTGGCGAGGAAGATGACGCGGGTCGCCGGCGTGACGGCGGCCAGGAGCGCATCGACGTCGACCGAAAAGTCAGGTCCGAGCGGCGCTTCGACCGCCTTGGCGCCGAGGCGATAGGCGACGATGGCGAACTGCAGGAACGAATAGGCCGGGAACAGGATCTCGTCGCCGGCACGGGCATATACGCGGCCGACGGCGTCGAGCAGCTCCTCCGAGCCGTTGCCGCAGACGATGCGGGCCGGATTGAGGTTGAACTGCTTGCCGATGGCGGCGCGCATGGTGCCGCAGCCCGGATCGGCATAGCGGTAGACCTGGGGTGCTGCCTCGCGGATGGCCTCGACCACGCCCGGCGCCGCACCGAGCCAGCTTTCGTTGAGCCCGAGATTGACGACGCGCGCCGCACCCGACGTGTCGATCTTCTTGACAACGGTCAGCGTCCGCGCGGACAGATAGGGCACAGGCAGGGACATTTCGTTTCCTCGGTTCATGCCGATGGCTCCGTCATTCGGAGCCGATCAGGATCTTGGTGTAGAGAGAGCGGAAGCGCTTGCGGTCTGCTGGCGGTTCCTTGAAGTGGGTGGCGTAGTAGCCGATCTGCTGGAAGTAGGTGATGCGGGCGCGGATCAGGCTTTCGTCATCGTCGTAGCCCATCGCAGCAAAGGCGCGGACGAGCAGCGCCATGCGAAAATCGTCCTGGGCCTGCACCTTGCGGGCAATCACGGCCGAACTGCGTGCCCAGTCGCGGATGGCGAGGTCGAGGCGTGGGCTGAACGGATCCTCGCTGATCCACACCCCGGTCACCGCGTCGAAATAGGCAGGGCCGTCGATGACCTCCTGGTCGATCAGCGCCTCGAACGGCTTGCAATTGCGTTGCCGCCATTGCTCGAGAAGGCTGTCGAGCAGGTCCTTCAGGTTCTTGAAGTGGAAGTAGAAGCTGCCGCGCGTGACCTTCAGTTGCCTGGACAGGTGGTCGATCTTGACGTTGGCGATGCCCTTCTTCTCAAGCGTGGCGATCGCTGTGGCGATCCACGCCTCGCGCGACAGCGTTTTCCGCGCCGCAGGCTTGGCCGGTGGTTCAGAGATTGCGCTGCTTTTCATGGCTCATCGCCTGCTCAGGGAAGGTTGCCGAACCGCTCCAGCATCAGCGCAAAGAAGCCGTCGGCGTCGATGCGGCGCAGCACGTTGCAGTTCTTGCGCCGGCCGGTGACGTGCCACCAGTCGACCACGGTCATGCCGATGGTCTCCGGTGACATCAGCTCGATGGTGACGTTGCACTGCTTCTGCTCGTAGAGATGCGGCGCCAAGAGATAGCCGGTCACGCAGGCATCGTGGATCGGGCGGGCCTCGGTGGCGAACTTGTGCGAGCCGTACTGGCGATAGAAGTCGGCCATGTTGGCGGCCTCGATGGCCGAGCGCGTGCCGAGCGCGCGCAGCTGCTGCAGCCATTCCGGCGTCATCTGGGCGGTGTAGGTGCAGTCGATGCCGGCCATGGTCACAGGCACGTCGGAATCGAACACGACGGCGGCCGCGTGCGGGTCGACCCAGATGTTGAATTCGGCGGCCGGCGTCGCGTTGCCGCCCTCGAAGAAGCCGCCGCCCATCAGTACGACTTCGCGGATGCGCGGGATGATGCGTGGCTCCATCACCATGGCCATGCCAAGATTGGTCATCGGCCCGAGCGTGCAGACGGTGATCTCGCCTTCAGGAGCGGCCATCAGCGCGTCGACGAGGAAGTTGACAGCGTGCTTGTCCTGCAATGGCCGGCTCGGCTCGGGCAGGACGCAGCCGTCGATGCCGGTCGGGCCATGGACATACTCGGCGGTCTTGAGCGCCTTGACCATCGGCCGCGAACAGCCGGCATAGACCGGCACGTCGGGGCGGCCGGCGAGCTCGGCGATCTGCAGCGCGTTGCGCGAGGTCAGCGCCAGGGGCACGTTGCCGCCGACGGTGGTCAGCGCCACCACCTCCAGCTCCGGCGAGCCGAGCGCGAAAAGGATGGCGAAGGCGTCGTCCTGGCCGGGGTCGGTGTCGATGATGATCTTGCGTGGCGACATGGCACTTTCCCCCGGTTCGATCGCCGGGTAGCCTCCGGCGGCATTGCAAGAATTCGAGCGCCATGCATACAGTACTGTATGTTATTTTCAAGCCGGCACGGGACGTCTCCCGTCGGCTCATCGGGGAGAAATGAATGGGGCCTCCAGTCGATCCGGTTCCCGCTGGCGACCTCCAGCCAAAGAGCGCCGATGTCGTCATCGTCGGCGGCGGCATCATCGGCGTCAGCGCAGCGCTGTTCCTGGCGCGCAAGGGCATTTCCGTCGTCGTCTGCGAGAAGGGCCATGTCGCCGGCGAGCAGTCGAGCCGCAACTGGGGCTGGTGCCGGCGCATGGGCCGCGACCCGCGCGAACTGCCACTGATCGTCGAGGCGATGAAGATGTGGGGCGGCATCGAGGATCTGGTTGGCGAGGACGTCGGCTTTCGCCGCACCGGCATCCTCTATCTTTGCCAGGACGAAAGCGACGTCGAGCATCATTCCGACTGGCTGAAGAGTGCCTGCGACTATGGCCTCGACACCAGGATGATCGAGGGCAGGGCACTGGCCGATCTCATGCCCGGCGCGCAGAAGACATTCCGTGCGGCACTGCATACGCCGAGCGACGGACGGGCCGAACCGCAGAAGGCGGCCCCCGCGATCGCGCGTGCCGCCCAACGCGCCGGCGCCCGTATCCTGCTGCGCTGTGCCGTGCGCGAGATCGAGACCGAAGGCGGCCGTGTCTCGGGCGTCGTCACCGAGAACGGCCCGATCCGTGCCGGAACGGTGGTTGTCGCGGCAGGTGCGTGGTCGAGCACGTTGTGCCGCTCGCTCGGCATTCGCTTGCCGCAACTTGCCGTTCGCTCGTCGGTGATGCGCACCGGTCCGGTCGAAGGCGGCCCGGACGGTGCGGCCTGGACGGAAGGTTTTGCCTACCGCAAGCGGCTCGACGGCGGCTACACCATTGCCAATGGCATGATCAGCTATCACCATGTCTCGCCGGACAGCTTCCGCTATTTCGTCGACTTCCTGCCGATCCTGTCACGCGAATGGCGCTCGATCGGTCTGCGTTTCGGCGATTTTCTCGGTGGTCCCTTTGGGCTTTCGCCCAAGCTGGAAGGCGAAGGCAGCGTCTACGAGCGCAATCGTACGCTCGATCCCGCTCCGGCGGTTGCCCCGCTGGAGCGTGCCCGCGCCAACATGGAGAAGGTCTTTCCGGCATTGAAAGGAGTACCCACGCTGCAGCGCTGGGCCGGCTTCATCGATGCCACGCCCGATGCGGTGCCGGTTATCTCGCCGGTCAACTCGCTGCCGGGGCTGGTGATCGCCACAGGCTTTTCCGGCCATGGCTTCGGCATCGGTCCGGCCGCGGGGCGGCTGACGGCCGACCTCGTCACCGGCAACACGCCATTGGTGGACCCCACGGCCTTCCGCTACGAGCGCTTCATCGACGGCACGAAACATCGCCCGACCACGGGCGTGTGACACCGGCTGGATCAGCCGCCGGCAAGGATACGAAGCATCTGTTCCAGCGCGGCGTCGCGCTGCGGGTCCCGGCCCGCGGCGTAAGGCAGGCTGAACGCCACCGGAATGTCCGGCTCGACGCCGCGCCCTTCGAGCCGCACGTCGTCGCCGATGACGGCATCCGAGACCGCCACTTCGAGCAGGCTGTCGTCGGGCAGGAGATAGGCACGGCCGGCCAGCAACGCGCCCGCCGTCCGCGAGCCGACGAGCGGAATGCCGTTGGTCTTCAGCGCATAGGCGAAGAGTTCCAGCCCGCTTCGCGCGCCCTCGTCTATGATGGCGACGACGGGCCGCCTCCAGCGCACATTGGCAAGCGTCGCCTCGCCGTCGCGCTGGATGAGCCGGAACGTCGGCGTGTCGCCGACGAACAGCTCCGCCGCATCGGAGGGGCCGCCACCCCAGCGGCCGCGCAGGTCGACGATCAGCCCGTCGGCGTCCTTGAGGCGGCCGGTGGCAAGCTCGCGGGCGACGATGTCCAGGCCATCGGGCGCCGAAAGCGTCCACAGCCTGACATAGCCGATGCGCTTGCCGTTGCGCTTGGT
The DNA here is from genome assembly GCF_003071665.1 of Aminobacter sp. MSH1. Taxonomy (GTDB): domain Bacteria; phylum Pseudomonadota; class Alphaproteobacteria; order Rhizobiales; family Rhizobiaceae; genus Aminobacter; species Aminobacter niigataensis. The sequence continues at coordinate 174,518 of NZ_CP026266.1, forward strand.
CACGGTCACGCTGTCTTCGATCGCTTTCTCGAACATCCGCAGCGGGCGCAGCCGCTCCACCGCGACCTTCAGGGCCACGGGTTCCGTGCCGGTGCTTCGTCGTATCCGCACGTCCACGGTGCGCCCGACGTTGTCGCGGAACGAGCCGATCTCATGATAGGGCGCGCCATCCACAGACAGGACTTCATCGCCGACCAGGATGCCGGCCCGGGCCGCCGGCGAACCATCATAGACATCGCTGACGAACAGGGAGCCGTTGGCCCGTTGCGCGATCATACCGATGCCGGGGTAGCTGACCTCGCCATCAGGCGGAAACAGCCGCCTCAGATCGTTGCGGATTGCAAAGCGGAAGATGTCGGCCAGCTCGAAATAGGCGATCGTGTCGGGCTGGAAACGTCCGGTATGGGATGCGCGGAGGCTGGCAAGCACCGCATCGATCGCCTCGTCGACGCGGATGCTCGGCGTGTCGGCATCAAGCGGCGCATTCGCGATCTCTTGTTTCACGGTGGCTCGGAACCGCTCGAGTGCCGACGCGTCATGGTGATGGTCGATCACCAACTCGACAGCGCGGTCGAACACCGGCTGGCCGGAACGCAGCGGGTCGTCTGCCAGCGCATGCGGAACCTGGAGCGTGAGCCAGGCGGTCACTGCGAAGAAGGTAATTGCCTTTATATCCACGGGCCGGTCCGTTTTCGCCATTTGTGCCATTATCAGACCGAACCGAGACGGGAACGAGCCCTTCGATGACAACATTCCGTGAGCCGGCAATGGGCGTGGGCCATCACGACGCCGGGTAGGTTCCAGCCTATCCGATAGGACGCCGGCGCATCTGAAAGAGTAGGCGCCACCCAACGCCCCAAGGTCCGCGAATCTATCCCGACAGGTGTTGTGAGCGATCGGGGCAAAACCGATCATCCTTCCGAAAGCCACAGACAGGCACCACGCCGCAACATTCTCCGGGAGGACTTTTCATGGCCGGCTTCAATCAGCTTTTCGTTCCAGGACCGACCAACGTTCCGGAGACCGTCCGGCAGGCGATGAACATGCCGATGGAGGACATGCGCGCACCGGATTATCCGAGCTTCACGCGCGGCCTCTTCACTGACCTGATGAAGGTCTTCCGCAACGAGACCGGTCGTGCCTTCATCTTCCCGTCCTCGGGCACCGGTGCCTGGGAGTCGGCGATCACCAACACGCTTAGCCCCGGCGACCGCGTGCTGATGTCGCGCTTCGGCCAGTTCTCGCATCTGTGGGTCGACATGGCCGAGCGCTTCGGCCTCGACGTCGACGTTGTCGATGCCGAGTGGGGCACGGGCGTTCCGGTCGAGATCTATGCCGAGCGCCTCGCCAAGGACAAGGAACACCGCATCAAGGCGGTCTTCGTTACCCACAATGAAACCGCCACCGGCGTCACCAGCGATGTCGGCGCGGTGCGCGCTGCACTCAATGCCGCCAAGCACCCCGCACTTCTGTTCGTCGACGGTGTCTCGTCGGTCGGTTCGATCGATTTCCGCCAGGAAGAATGGGGCGTTGACTGCGCCGTTTCCGGCTCGCAGAAGGGCTTCATGCTGCCGCCCGGCCTCGGCTTCCTGTCGGTCAGCCAGAAGGCGCTGGACGCCGCCAAGTCGGCGAAGTTCGGCCGCTGCTACTTCTCCTTCGAGGACCAGATCCGCGCCAACGACACCGGCTATTTCCCCTACACCCCTGCAGTGCAACTGCTGCGCGGCCTGCGCGCTGCCCTCGACCTGATCCAGGAAGAAGGCCTCGACAACATCTTCGAGCGTCATAACCGCCTGGCAACTGGCGTGCGCAAGGCGGTCGATGCCTGGGGCCTGCGTGTCTGCGCCAAGGAAGCCAAGTGGAACTCCGACACCGTCAGCGCTATCCTGGTTCCCGAAGGCATCGACAGCGCCGACGTCGTCCGTCGCGCCTTCCACGGCTACCAGACCTCGCTCGGCGTCGGTCTCAGCAAGGTCGCCGGCAAGGTGTTCCGCATCGGCCATCTCGGCTGGGTCAACGAAGTTATGATGTGCGGCGCCATTTCGGCGGCCGAGATGTCGCTGCGCGACTGCGGCGTCAAGGTCCAGCCGGGTTCCGGTGTCGGTGCTGCCCTTGAGCACTACCGCCTGTCGGCCCAGCCGGCCGTCGCCAAAGCAGCCTGACGCAGAACCGGGAGGAAACAGAATGAGCCATACACTCCACCATCTGCGCAAGCTTCGCTTGCAGCGCAGCGAACTCGCAGTACCGGGCTCAAACCCGGAGATGATCCGCAAGGCGGCCGACGGTGAAGCCGACTACATCTTCCTCGACATCGAGGATGCGGTGGCACCGCCGGACAAGGAGCGGGCGCGTAAGAACATCATCCAGGCGCTCAACGAGATCGACTGGCGCGCCAAGGGCAAGACCATTTCGGTCCGCATCAACGGCCTCGACACCCATTACATGTACCGCGACGTGGTCGACGTGATGGAACAGGCCGGCGACAAGCTCGACACCATCCTGGTACCTAAGGTCGGCGTTCCCGCCGACCTCTACATGGTCGACGCCATGGTCAGCCAGATCGAGACGGCCAAGGGTTTCAAGACCCGTGTCGGTCTGGAAGCTCTGATCGAGACGGCGCTTGGCATGGCCAATGTCGAGGCGATCGCTGCTTATGGCGGCCGTCTCGAGGCGATGCATTTCGGCGTTGCCGATTATGCCGCAAGCTGCAAGGCGCGCACCGTCAGCATCGGCGGCCTCAACCCCGACTATCCGGGTGATCAGTGGCACGCCGCCCTGTCGCGCATGACGGTTGCCTGCCGTGCCTATGGCCTGCGGCCGATCGACGGCCCGTTTGGCGATTTCTCCGATCCAGAAGGCTACATCGCCGGTGCAAAACGTGCCGCAGCGCTCGGCATCGAAGGCAAGTGGGCCATCCACCCCTCGCAGATCGAGCTGGCGAACGCCGTGTTCTCGCCGCCGGAAAAGGAAGTCACCCGCGCGCGCCGCATCATCGAAGTGCTCAAGGAAGCCGAAGAACAGGGCAAGGGCGCTGCCGCTCTCGACGGCAAGATGATCGACGCAGCATCCGAACGCATGGCACGCAATGTGCTGGTCATGCACGAGGCAATCGAGCAGTCGGCGCGGTCGCGCACGAGCCTGCCAAACTGAGGAGGAGTTTGACATGGATATTCATGAATATCAGGCCAAGGAACTGCTCTCGCGCTATTCGGTGCAGATCCCGCGCGGTGGACTTGCCTACAGCCCCGAGCAGGCGACCTATCGCGCCAGTGAGATCGGCGGCGGCAAGTGGGTCGTAAAGGCACAGATCCATTCCGGTGCTCGCGGCAAGGCCGGCGGCATCCGCATCTGCAGCTCCGACAACGAAGTATCGGAAGCAGCAGAGTCGATGCTCGGCCGCAAGCTGGTGACGCATCAGACCGGCCCCAAGGGCAAGCTGGTGTCGCGCCTTTATGTCGAGGAAACCGTCGACATCCGCCAGGAACTCTATCTCGGCATCGTGCTCGACCGTAAGTCGGAGCGCGTCATGATCGTGGCTTCGGCTTCCGGCGGCATGGAGATCGAGGAGATTGCCGAAAAGCAGCCCGACTCGATCATCCGGGCCATCGTCGATCCGGGCGCGGGCATGCAGCAGTTCCAGGCACGCGAGATCGCCTTCGGCCTCGGGCTTGAGAACAGCCTCATCGGCAAGGCCGTCGACACGCTGCTCGGCTGCTATCGCGTCTTCCGCGATTTCGACGCCTCGATGCTCGAGATCAACCCGCTGGTGATCACCCGCGACGGCAACCTGATCGCGCTCGACGCCAAGATGTCGTTCGACGAGAACGCGCTGTTCCGCCGCGCCGAGATCTCGGAATTGCGCGACAAGTCGCAGGAAGACCCGCGCGAAACCTTCGCCAGCGACCGCGGCCTCTCTTATGTCGGCCTCGACGGCAACATCGGCTGCATCATCAATGGCGCCGGCCTGGCCATGGCAACCATGGACATGATCAAGATCGCAGGCGGCGAGCCGGCGAACTTCCTCGACATCGGTGGCGGTGCCTCGCCGGAGCGTGTTGCCAAGGCTTTCCGCGCCGTGCTTGCCGACAAGAACATCGAGACCATCCTCGTCAACATCTTCGCCGGCATCAACCGCTGCGACTGGGTGGCCGAGGGCGTCATCAAGGCGATCCGCGAAGTTGGCGTCAAGGTGCCGCTGGTCGTGCGGCTCGCCGGAACCAATGTGGAGGAGGGCCGGCGCATCCTGGCCGAGTCGGGCGAAAAGGTGATCATCGCCGACACGCTCGCCGAGGCCGCCGAGAAATCGGTCGAAGCGATGCGCGCCTATTCGAAATCAAAAAAGAACTAAAGGGAGGTCGAAATGGCAGTTCTATTGAATCGCCGGACGCGCGTTATCGTCCAGGGTCTGACCGGCAAGATCGGCTCATTCCATGCCGACGACATGAAGCGCTACGGCACCAACGTGGTTGGCGGCGTCACTCCCGGCAAGGGCGGGCTTGTCCACCAGGGCATCCCGGTCTTCAATACGGTCAGGGGCGCTGTGCGCGAGACCGGGGCCGAAGCCTCCATCGTGTTCGTGCCGCCACCCTTTGCGGCGGACTCGATCATGGAAGCGGCCGATGCAGGCCTCAAGCTCTGCGTCTGCATTACCGACGGCATCCCCTCTCAGGACATGATGCGGGTCAAGCGCTACATGCGCCGGTTCCGCTATGAAGACCGCATGCGCCTCGTCGGTCCCAACTGCGCCGGCGTCATCACGCCGGGCCAGGCGCTGATGGGCATCATGCCCGGCAACATCTACCTGCCGGGCCGCGTCGGCATCGTCGGCCGCTCGGGCACCCTCGGCTACGAGGCGGCTTCGCAGATGAAGGCGCTCGGCATCGGCGTTTCGACCTCGGTCGGCATCGGCGGCGACCCAATCAACGGCTCGTCCTTCAAGGACATCCTCAAGCTGTTCGAGGACGATCCCGACACCGACGCCGTGGTGATGATCGGCGAGATCGGCGGTCCGCAGGAAGCTGAGGCCGCAGAATGGGCCAGACACAATATGCGTAAGCCGCTGATCGCCTACATCGCCGGCCTTTCGGCGCCGAAGGGCAAGCGCATGGGCCATGCTGGCGCCATCATCTCGGCCTTCGGCGAATCCGCTCAGGAAAAGGTCGAGATCCTGCGCGACGCCGGCGTGACCATCGTGCCGACCCCGGCCGCCTTTGGCCCGACGGTTCAGGGCGTGCTCGAGCAGCAGAAGAAGGCCGCCTGACCCGGCCTTCGGGGAGCCGGCGCCGACCGGCTCCCTTTTCTCGCATCAGCCCGAAATCGACCCTCGATTTTCGGGCGCGACGGTGCGTAACCTATGAGGTGCTGGATCGTCCCTTGCGCGTCCCTTCGGACGGGCGGCGCTCCAAGGCAAGACCAAGGAATTGAAATGAAACCTCGCGTTATCGTCACGCGGCGCTGGCCCGCGGCAGTTGAACAGATCCTGGCGGAGCGGTTCGACACGACCTTCAATCAGGGCGACGCCCCGCTGGGCCAGACCGAGCTCAAGGCCGCGTTCCTGAATTTTGACGCGATCCTGCCGACCGTCAGCGACAAGTTGCCGGCGACGGTATTTCCCGACGTTGATGTCCGGACCGGGATCCTCGCCAATTTCGGTGTCGGCTTCAGCCATATCGACACCGACGCCGCGCAGGCCCGTGGTATCGTCGTGACGAACACACCCGGCGTATTGACCGACTGCACCGCCGACATCGGCATGAGCCTCCTGCTTTCGGTCGCCCGGCGGGCAGGCGAGGGCGAGCGCCAGGTACGCGCCGGCCAATGGGCAGGATGGTGCCCGACGCACATGATCGGCGCCAAGGTTACCGGCAAGACGATCGGCATCATCGGCATGGGCCGCATCGGCAAGGCGATGGCCAAGCGCGCGCATTTCGGCTTCGACATGGATGTTGTCTTCTACAACCGCTCGAAGGTCGACGACGAGGAAACCCGCGCCATGGGCGCAAGGCAGCTGGCCTCCATCGAGGACGTGCTGGCACAGGCCGACTTCGTCTCGCTGCATTGCCCGGGTGGAGCCGAGAACCGGCACCTGATCAATGCGGAACGCCTCGCAGCGATGAAACGCGGCGGGTTCCTGATCAACACGGCGCGCGGCGACGTCGTCGACCAGAAAGCACTGGTCGCGGCGCTCGACAGCGGCCAAATCGCGGGTGCCGGCCTCGACGTCTATGACGGCGAACCGGATGTGCCCGGTGCACTGATGCGTATGGAAAATGTGGTGCTGTTGCCGCATCTGGGCAGCGCCACGGAAGAAACCCGCGTGGCCATGGGCATGAAGGCGGTGGACAACCTGACCGCCTTCTTCGAGGGCCGCGCCTTACCCGACAAGGTGGTGTGATGTATCTCGACTGCTCGGTATCGGCACTGGTCAAGCTTCGCGCGCAGGCAATGGCCCTGTTTCGCGAAGGCATCGCAGCGTCGGATCCCGAGCAGGCGGTCATCGCGGCGCTTGAAACGAGACTGGACGACATCGCCGCGGCAAGACGGGTGATCCTGATCGCCTTCGGCAAGGCGGCATGCCCGATGGCACGCGCCGCGCTGCCTTTCGTCACGGACAAGCTGGTTTCCGCCTGCGCTGTGACCAATCTCGAGAACCATGCCGAGATCGACGGCGTCGAGGTCATTGCCGGAGGCCATCCTCTTCCCGACGCAGGCAGCATCAGGGGTGCCGAGGCGATCGAACGTGCGGCCCGTTCGGCCGAACCGGGCGACCTGGTCCTGGTGCTGGTCAGCGGCGGCGGTTCGGCGCTCACCTGCGCTCCGGCAGCGGGCATTGGACTTGCCGACAAGATTGAACTCAACGACACGCTGATCCGCTGCGGCGCTGACATCAGCGAGATCAATGCGGTCCGGCAGCTGTTTTCGCGGCTCAAGGGCGGGCGCCTGGCACAGCTCGCTTCGCGCGCCAAGATGCTCTCTCTCATTCTGTCGGATGTACCGGGCGACGATGTCGGTACCATCGCCAGCGGCCCGACGGCCCGCCCGTCGGCCACTCAGGCCGACGCCATCGACATTCTCGGTCGCTACGGCCTGATCAAGACATTGTCGCCGGCGCTGAAGTCGCATCTCGACTTCGTCCTCGAAAACGAACAGCCAGCGTCGACCTTCGAGCATGTCGAAAACATCGTCATCGGCTCCAACGGCATCAGCCTGCAGCGGGTGATGAATAGCGCCGGCACCAATTATCCGGTCGTCGTCAAGGCGGATGATTGGCTGAGCGGCGACGTCTCCGATGTTGCCAAGACGCTGCACCGGATGGCTGTGTTCGCAGCCAGCCAGCGCGGTCCGGTGGCAATCGTCGCCGGCGGAGAGCCGACGGTGCGTGTCGCCGGTAACGGCAAGGGCGGCCGCAACCAGGAACTGGCGCTGCGTTTTGCGCTTCTCAACGAATGGACGTCGATCAAGCGCCCCTGGGTCTTCCTGAGCGGTGGCACGGACGGACGCGACGGCCCGACCGATGCGGCGGGTGCGATCGTCGATGCCGGATCGACCACATGGATGCGCAAGCTGGGATGCAACCCCGTGGCCCTGCTGCAGAATAACGACTCCTACCATGCGCTGGCGTCGTCCGGCGACCTGGTGATGACCGGCGCCACCGGCACCAATGTCGCCGACCTGCAAATACTTCTGATGCAGTAGCGGTAACTGTCCCGGCCAACCCGGCCGAAGGTGAACTCTCGACCGATTACTGTCCTGGCAGCTCCATTCGGTGGAGTGCGGCCTTTACACCTGTTGTGCATTTTGCCTAAAATGTTTACTCTCGGTGAAATAGATTCAGCGAGCAGGAGCAGACGGCATCGACATGACGAAGGCCAAGGCAGCGGAAAAGCACGGACACTCGAAGAAGAATGGCAAGGCCCTGTCGGCAGCCATACCGGCGGTCGCGGCCAAATCGGCGCTGTCGCGCGTCTCGCCGCTGTCTCAGGATCCGCATGCAACGCGCGATACCCGAGAAAAGGTGCTGGAGGTGGCGATCGGCCACGAGGTCCGCGCCTTCCGCAAGAAGCTCGGCATCACGGTCGCCGATCTTGCTTCGGCCACCGATATCTCGCTCGGCATGTTGTCCAAGATCGAGAACGGCATCACCTCGCCATCGTTGACGACGCTACAGGCGCTTTCCCGCGCGCTCGGCGTCCCGGTCACCGCCTTCTTCCGCCGCTTCGAGGAAGAGAGAAACGCCGTGTTCGTCAAGGCCAACGAAGGGGTCGACGTCGAACGCCGCGGCACCCGCGCCGGACACCAATATACGTTGCTTGGCCATATCGGTTCGGACACGTCAGGCGTAACGGTCGAACCATATTTGATCACGCTGTCGGAAGACTCTGATGTCTTCCCGACATTCCAGCATGACGGCATGGAGTTTCTCTACATGCTGGAGGGCGAGGTCGTTTATCGCCACAGCAACAACCTCTACCGCATGACTCCGGGCGACAGCCTGTTCTTCGATGCCGATGCGCCGCACGGCCCGGAAGAACTGACCCATTTGCCGATCAAATATCTGTCGATCATCTCTTATCCACGCGGTCGCGGCAGTGACTAGCTCGAGGGCTGAGGGCGAGCTTTGGCGCTCGTCCTTAGGCCTGATCACCTGCATCCATGATTTCTGGCGGCTGGCCCAAGGCCAGCTCGACCGCGCGCAGCTTCGAAAAATGCGCCGGCGCGGACGCTTGTACGCGCTCGGATGTCCGAAAAATCGGCAATGAAGCCCGGCGAGCGCGGCCTCAACTTCTGAAATTCAAGTCGTCCACGGTGCAGTCAGCCCCGAAATTCCGTCCCGCGCGGCGAAAAATCGCGCGGGACGCTGCCCTGGCGTTAGCCGGAGTGGCCGAATTGTCGCTTTCTTGTTTTTCTACAGGAATAAAAAATTCATCACAGTTGAATTGGCCTCGGGAACCTGCTAGCTTTTGTCACAGGCAGCCAATCAGGTGAGGAAACTGGGATGTGCGGAATTGTAGGACTCTTTCTCAAGGACAAGTCGCTGGAGCCCCAATTGGGCGCGCTGCTGTCCGAAATGCTCGTAACTATGACCGATCGCGGCCCCGATAGCGCGGGCATCGCCATTTATGGCGGCGGTGCCAAGGGTCATGGCAAGATCACCATCCAGTCGGCTACCCCGGACGCGGATTTCAAGGGTCTCGACGCCGAGCTCGGCAAGAAGATCAACGCCAAGGTTTCGTCGACGGTAAAGTCCACCCATGCGGTGCTGGACGTGCCGGCCGACAAGATCGGTGAAGCCCGCGTGGCACTCGCCGAGCTGCGCCCCAACGTCCGCGTCATGGGCGCTGGCGAAGCCATCGAAATCTACAAGGAAGTCGGCCTGCCGATCGAAGTGCTCAAGCGTTTCGATATTGCCTCCATGGGCGGCAGCCACGGCATCGGCCACACCCGCATGGCTACCGAATCCGCTGTCACCACGCTCGGCGCGCACCCTTTCTCGACCGGCCCGGACCAGTGCCTGGTGCACAATGGCTCGCTGTCGAACCATAACAATCTGCGCCGCGAGTTGATCCGCGACGGCATGCGTTTCGAGACCGAAAACGACACCGAGGTGGCCGCCGCCTACCTGTCGTCGAAGATCGCGCATGGCCAGAATCTCGGCGAGGCGCTGGAAAGCAGCCTCAACGACCTCGACGGCTTCTTCACCTTCGTGGTCGGCACCAAGGACGGCTTCGGCGTTGTCCGCGATCCGATCTCCTGCAAGCCCGCCGTCATGGCCGAGACCGACCAGTATGTCGCTTTCGGCTCCGAATATCGCGCGCTCGCCAACCTGCCCGGCATCGAAGACGCCAAGGTCTGGGAGCCTGAGCCCTCCACCGTCTATTTCTGGGAGCACTGAGACTATGCATTCAACGAATCTTGCGACGTCCCCCCTGCACCAGGTCAACTACGCGCCGAAGGTGTTCGATCTTTCGAAGAACACGCTGCGCGAGTTCAACCAGGCGCTGCATGAGGTGAAGGACGCTTCCACCGAGCCGAACTGGGAAGTCATCAACCCGAAGGGCAGCCATGCGGTTGCCGTCGGCGCCGAGCACCCGATCTCGATCGATGTGCAGGGGAGCGTCGGCTACTATTGCGGCGGCATGAACCAGCTGTCGACGATCACCGTGCATGGCTCGGCCGGCCCGGGCGTCGGTGAAAACATGATGTCGGGCACCATCGTCGTGAAGGGCGACGCCAGCCAGTACGCCGGCGCCACCGGTCGCGGCGGCCTGCTGGTCATCGAAGGCAACGCTTCGTCGCGTTGCGGTATCTCGATGAAGGGCATCAACATCGTCGTTCGCGGCAACATCGGCCACATGTCGGCCTTCATGGCGCAGTCCGGCAACCTCGTGGTGCTCGGCGATGCCGGCGACGCGCTCGGCGACTCGATCTACGAAGCCCGCCTGTTCGTTCGCGGCTCGGTCAAGAGCCTCGGCGCTGACTGCATCAAGAAGGAATTGCGCCCCGAGCACATCGCGATCCTGCAGGATCTGCTCGACCGCGCCGGCATCACCGACGTGAAGCCGGAAGAGTTCTCGCGCTACGGTTCGGCGCGCACGCTCTACAACTTCAACATCGACAACGCTGACGCATACTGAGGAACAAAATGAGCTATCACAATCCTCCGACGACGCCACGCAAGTCGGCCACGTTCGATGAATACGCAATGTCCGAAATCCGTCGCGCCGCAGCGACGGGCATCTACGACATCCGCGGCTCCGGTGCCAAACGCAAGGTCCCGCACTTCGACGACCTGCTGTTCCTCGGCGCTTCGATCTCGCGCTATCCGCTCGAAGGCTATCGCGAAAAATGCGACACCTCGGTCGTATTGGGCACGCGTTTCGCCAAGAAGCCGATCGAGCTGAAGATCCCGATCACCGTCGCCGGCATGAGCTTCGGCTCGCTGTCGGGTCCGGCCAAGGAAGCCCTCGGCCGCGGCGCAACGCTTTCCGGCACCTCGACCACCACCGGTGACGGCGGCATGACCGAGGAAGAGCGCGGCCACTCCAAGCACCTGGTTTACCAATACCTGCCGTCGCGCTACGGCATGAACCCGCGTGACCTGCGTCGTGCCGATGCCATCGAAATCGTTGTCGGCCAGGGCGCCAAGCCGGGCGGCGGCGGCATGCTTCTCGGCCAGAAGATTTCCGACCGCGTCGCCGAGATGCGCACCCTGCCCAAGGGCATCGACCAGCGTTCGGCCTGCCGTCACCCCGACTGGACCGGTCCAGACGATCTCGAGATCAAGATTCTTGAAATCCGCGAGATCACCGACTGGCAGAAGCCGATCTACGTCAAGATTGGTGGCGCACGCCCCTACTACGACACCGCGCTCGCAGTGAAGGCCGGCGCTGACGTCGTCGTGCTCGACGGCATGCAGGGCGGCACCGCAGCGACCCAGGAAGTGTTCATCGAGCATGTCGGCCAGCCGACGCTCGCCTGTATCCGCCCGGCAGTGAAGGCGCTTCAGGACCTCGGCATGCACCGCAAGGTTCAGCTGATCGTTTCCGGTGGCATACGCAATGGTGCCGATGTGGCCAAAGCGCTCGCCCTCGGTGCCGATGCAGTATCGGTTGGAACCGCAGCGCTGATCGCGCTGGGCGACAACGATCCGCGTTGGGAGGATGAATACCAGAAGCTCGGCACCACTGCCGGCGCTTACGACGATTGGCACGAGGGCAAGGACCCTGCCGGCATCACCACGCAGGACGTCGAGCTGATGAAGCGCGTCGATCCGATCGCGGCTGGTCGCCGTCTGGCGAACTACCTGAAGGTCATGACGCTCGAGGCACAGACTATCGCCCGTGCCTGCGGCAAAAATCATCTGCACAATCTCGAGCCTGAGGATCTCTGCGCTCTTTCGATCGAAGCTGCCGCCATGGCTGGCGTGCCGCTTGCGGGGACGAGCTGGGTACCCGGGAAGGGTCCCTTTTAAAACCACAAGGATTGGGAGGAGCATTTTACATGGGTACGGCCTTCGAAGCCAAAATCGATCAGTCGGAGGTGACTGATCTCAAAGAGTTCGCAAGGACTCGCAACATCAGATACTTCATGGTGTCGTATACTGACCTCTTCGGAGGGCAGCGCGCCAAGTTGGTGCCTGCGCAGGCTATATCGGACATGCAGAAGGACGGAGCCGGCTTTGCCGGCTTCGCGACTTGGCTGGACCTGACGCCGGCGCACCCGGATATGCTGGCTGTGCCGGATCCGATCTCGGTCATCCAGCTGCCCTGGCGTCCGGAAGTTGCCTGGCTCGCATCCGACTGCCTGATGGAAGGCAAGGGCGTGGCCCAGGCGCCGCGCAACACGCTGAAGCGCCTCGTCGCCGAAGCCGCCAAGGAAGGCATGCGCGTCAAGACCGGCGTCGAGCCGGAATTCTTCCTGACCACGCCGGATGGCAAGCAGATTGCCGACGAGTACGATACGGCGGCAAAGTCCTGCTACGACCAGCAGGCCGTGATGCGCCGCTTCGATGTCATCGCCGAAATCTGCGATGCAATGCTCGATCTCGGCTGGAAGCCCTACCAGAACGACCATGAGGACGCGAACGGCCAGTTCGAAATGAACTGGGAGTACGACGACGTCCTGCAGACTGCCGACAAGCATTCGTTCTTCAAGTTCATGGTCCGCTCGATCGCCGAAAAGCATGGCCTGCGCGCGACCTTCATGCCGAAGCCTTTCCCAGGCCTCACCGGCAGCGGCTGCCATGCCCACATTTCGGTGTGGGATCTGAGCGGCAAGAACAATGCCTTTGCCGACAAGAACATGGAGCTGGGTCTTTCCGAGAAGGGCAGGTACTTCCTCGGCGGCATCATGAAGCACGCCTCGGCACTTGCCGCGATCTGCAATCCGACCGTCAACTCCTACAAGCGCATCAACGCACCGCGCACTCTTTCGGGTGCAACCTGGGCGCCGAACACGGTGACCTGGACCGGCAACAACCGCACCCACATGGTGCGCGTGCCCGGTCCCGGCCGCTTCGAACTGCGCCTGCCCGACGGCGCTGCCAACCCGTACCTGATGCAGGCGATCATTATCGCTGCCGGCCTCAGCGGCATCCGCTCCAAGGCCGATCCCGGCCCGCGCAGCGACGTCGACATGTACCGTGAAGGCCACACCGTCACGCATGGCGCCAAGCTGCCGCTCAACCTGCTTGACGCGCTGCGCGCCTATGACGAAGACAGCGAGCTGAAAGCTGCGATGGGCGAGGAGTTCTCCGCCGCCTTCATCAAGCTCAAGCACCAGGAGTGGAACTCCTACGCATCGCACTTCACCCAGTGGGAGCGCGACCACACGCTGGACGTCTGAGGCACAAGAACAGGCTCGGCGCCCGATCATCCAGATCGGGCGCTGCCTCGGGCACACCTCACATTTCGCCGGAACACATGCGATGAAATATTCGATCTTCTCACTCGCCAAGGCAGCTTTGTCCGGTCATCAGGGCTGGACCCGGGCTTGGCGCGATCCGGCACCCAAGAGCCACTACGATGTGATCATCATCGGTGGTGGCGGCCACGGCCTGGCCACGGCCTATTTCCTCGCCAACGAGTACGGCATCCGCAATGTCGCGGTGCTCGAAAAGGGCTGGATCGGTTCCGGCAATGCCGGCCGCAACACCACCATCATCCGTTCCAACTACGGCCTTCCCGGCAATACCGGCTTCTACGAGCTTTCGATGAAGCTGTGGGAGCGCATGGAGCAGGATCTCAATTACAACGCGATGGTCAGCCAGCGCGGCATCATCAACCTCTATCACTCCGATGCCCAGCGCGACGCCTTTGCCCGCCGCGGCAACACCATGCGCATCAACGGCATCGATGCCGAACTGCTCGACGCGGTGCAGATCCGCAAGGAACTGCCGTTCCTGAATTACGACAGCCCGCGCTTCCCGATCATGGGCGGCCTGATGCAGCGCCGCGGCGGTACGGCCCGCCATGACGCAGTGGTCTGGGGTTATGCGCGCGCCGCCGACCAGCGTGGCGTCGACATCATCCAGAACTGCGAAGTCACCGGCTTCGTCCGCGACCAGAACGGCAAGGTCACCGGTGTCGAGACATCGCGCGGCAAGATCAGCGCCGGCAAGGTCGGCATGGCAGTCGCCGGCAATACCTCGCGGGTCGCCGCCATGGCCGGCATGAAGCTGCCGATCGAAAGCCATGTGCTGCAGGCCTTCGTCACCGAGGCGATCAAGCCGCTCATCCCTGGCGTCGTCACCTTCGGAGCCGGCCACTTCTACATCAGCCAGTCCGACAAGGGCGGCCTCGTCTTCGGCGGCGATCTCGACGGCTACAATTCCTACGCCCAGCGCGGCAACATGCCGGTGGTCGAGGACGTCTGCGAAGGCGGCATGGCGGTCATGCCGATGATCGGCCGCGTCCGCATGCTGCGCCAGTGGGGCGGTATCATGGACATGTCGATGGACGGCACGCCGATCATCGACAAGACGCCCATCGACGGCCTCTATCTCAACGCCGGCTGGTGCTATGGCGGCTTCAAGGCGACGCCGGCTTCCGGTCTCGTCTTCGCCCATCTGCTGGCGCGTGACGAACCGCACCCAGAAGCTGCGCGCTTCCGGCTCGATCGGTTCCGCCGCGGCGCGATGATCGACGAAAAGGGCCAAGGCGCCCAACCCAACCTGCACTGAAAGCGAGACTGGCGGAATGCGTATTGCATGTCCTTTCTGCGGCGAACGCGAGAACGGCGAGTTCACCTATCTCGGCGACGCCTCGCCCAAGCGGCCCACCTTCGCAGTCGATAGCGGCGAAAGCCCCGAGCGCGTCGAAGACGCCTTCTACGACTATGTTTATCTGCGCGACAACGTAGCCGGCTTCATGCGCGAGTACTGGTATCACGGCGGTGGCTGCCGCTCCTGGCTGATAGCCGAGCGCAACACCGTGACGCATGAATTCAGATCGGTGACGGCAGCCCCCGGCGTGGGTGCGTCGAAGCCGGTGCAGGCAGGAGAATAAAGATGTCGGGCTATTCCGGATCCGAACCGCTCGGCAGGACGGCCGCTGCCGATGGCAGCACCAGCGCGCGCAGTCAGGCTGCATCCGCCAGCCAGTCGCACCGGCTGCGCAGCGGTGGTCTGATCGATCGCCAGGCGCCGCTGCAGTTCTCCTTCGACGGCAAGACCATGACCGGCTTTGCCGGCGACACGCTGGCCTCGGCGCTCGTCGCCAACGGCGTCAAGCTGGTGGCCCGCTCATTCAAGTACCACCGTCCGCGCGGGATCATCACCGCCGGTTCGGAAGAGCCAAGCGCGCTGGTCGAGATGCGCACCGGCGCCCGCAAGGAGCCGAACACCCGCGCCACCACGCAGGAGCTCTATGACGGGCTGATTGCCCAGAGTCAGAACCGCTGGCCGTCGCTGCGTCGCGACTTCATGTCGATCAACCAGCTCTTCTCGCCGATCTTCGTCGCTGGGTTCTACTACAAGACCTTCATGTGGCCGGCGAAGTTCTGGGAGGCGATCTACGAGCCGATCATCCGCCGTGCCGCCGGTCTCGGCAAGAGCGCAGAACTGCCCGATCCCGATCACTACGACAAGGCCTGGGCGCATTGCGACGTGCTCGTCGTCGGTGCCGGGCCCACCGGTCTTTCGGCGGCACTGGCCGCTGGCCGCGCCGGTTCGCGTGTCATCCTGGTCGAAGAAGACGTCCGTCTCGGCGGCCGCCTGCTCAGCGACGGTGGCGAGATCGACGGCATGCATGCCGAGGAGTGGGTGCGTCGTGCGACCGACGAACTCGCCGGGCTGCCCAACGTCCGCATCATGACCCGTACGGCGCTTTTCGGCGTCTATGACGGCGGCGTCCACGCCGCGCTCGAGCGCGTCAACGACCATGTTCCGGTGCCGGGTCCGCACCAGGTCCGCCAGCGGATTTGGCGCATCGTTGCCAAGCGTTCGGTTGTCACTGCCGGTGCCATCGAGCGGCCGATTGCCTTCCCGGGCAACGACCGTCCGGGCGTGATGATGGCGTCCGCCGTGCGCACCTACGTCCATCGCTTCGCCGCGATGCCGGGCAAGCGCGTCGCGCTGTTCACCAACAATGACGACGGCTGGCGCACTGTCGAGGCGATCCAGCAGGCCGGTGGCGATATCGCAGCGGTGATCGACCCGCGCGGCAAGGTGCCGGCGGAATACCAGGCACTGGCCGAACTCTCCGACCTGCGCGTGCTGGCTGGCGGCGTGTCCGACGTCAAGGGTGGCGTCGATGGCGTGCGTGGCCTGGTGGTTACTGCC
The DNA here is from genome assembly GCF_003071665.1 of Aminobacter sp. MSH1. Taxonomy (GTDB): domain Bacteria; phylum Pseudomonadota; class Alphaproteobacteria; order Rhizobiales; family Rhizobiaceae; genus Aminobacter; species Aminobacter niigataensis. The sequence continues at coordinate 190,797 of NZ_CP026266.1, forward strand.
GCCGACGGCAGGAAGCAGCAGATCGATGCCGACTGCCTGGCAGTGTCCGGTGGCTGGAATCCCAATGTGGGCTTGTCCTGTTTCCATCGCGGCAAGCCGGTCTGGCGTGACGACATCGCAGCCTTTGTCCCCGGCGATTGCCCGACGGGAATGGTCATGGCGGGTGCCGCCAATGGCGAATTCTCGCTTGGCGCTTGCCTGCGCGACGGCCATGCCGCCGGTGTGGCTGCGGCCGCCGATTGCGGCGCGTCGGGCAATGCCGGCGAAGCATCGGAAGCCGGCGACGAGGTCTACGCGATCTCGCCGCTCTGGCAGGTCAAGGCCAAGGGCAAGGCCTTCGTCGACTTCCAGCACGACGTCACTGCGTCCGACGTGACGCTGGCGCAGCGCGAAGGCTTCGAGAGCGTCGAACATCTCAAGCGTTACACCACGCTTGGCATGGCGACCGACCAGGGCAAGACCTCCAACATCACCGGCCTTGCCATCATGGCCGATGCCACCGGCCGCACGATCTCGCAGACCGGCACGACGATCTATCGTCCGCCCTATGCACCGGTGGCGATCGGCGCACTCGCCGGCCATCACCGCGACGAGAACTTCCACGCCTGGCGCCTGACGCCGTCGCATCACTGGGCGGCTGCGCGCGGTGCTGTGTTCGTCGACACCGGGCTTTGGAAGCGCGCGCAATGGTATCCGCAGCCGGGCGAGAAGGACTGGATCGAATCGGTTTCCCGCGAAGTGCTCGCCGTGCGCAACGGCGTCGGCTTCTGCGACGTCTCCACGCTCGGCAAGGTCGACGTGCGCGGTGCCGACGCCGGCACCTTCCTCGATCGCGTCTACATCAATGCCTTCTCGTCGCTTGCCGTCGGCAAGGCGCGTTACGGCCTGATGCTGCGCGAGGACGGCATCGTCATGGACGACGGCACGACCTCGCGTCTTGCTGAAGACCATTACTTCCTGACCACGACCACGGCCAAGGCCGGTCCGGTCATGGCGCATCTCGAATTCTGCCGCCAGGTGCTCTGGCCGGAGCTCGACGTGCAGCTGTCGTCGGCGTCCGACCAGTGGGCACAGTTCTCGATCGCCGGGCCGAACACCCGCAAGCTTCTGCAGGCGCTGGTCGATCCGTCGGAAGACATGAGCAACGAAGGCTTCCCGTTCATGGGGGCCCGCGAGGTCAAGCTGCGCGGTGGCGTCACAGCTCGCCTGTTCCGCATCTCGTTCTCGGGTGAAATCGCCTTCGAAATCTCGGTGCCGGCGCGCTACGGCGCGGCGATGGCCGAGAACCTGATGATCGCCGGCAAGCCCTATGGCGTGACGCCTTACGGCACCGAGGCGCTTGGCGTCATGCGTATCGAGAAGGGCCACGTTGCCGGTCCCGAGCTCAACGGCATGACGACGGCCGACGACCTTGGCCTCGGCAAGATGATGTCGAAGAAGAAGGACTTCATCGGCCGCATCATGGCTGGACGCGAGGCGCTGACTGCAACCGACCGCCAGGTCGTCGTCGGCATCAAGCCGCTCGACCGTGCACGCCGGCTGCGCTCAGGCGCGCATGTCATCCCCAAGGGCGGCATCCCGGGGCCGGCGACTGACCAGGGTTATGTCACCTCGGTCTGCTTCTCGCCGATGATGGAACAGTGGATCGGCCTCGGCCTGGTCGAACGCGGCCGCGAACGTATCGGCGAAATCGTCCGCATCCACGATCCGCTGCGGAGCGAGGACTACGAAGCCGAGATCTGCAATCCTGTCTTCTATGATCCAGAAGGAGCGCGCCAGCGTGGTTGATTATCTCTGGAACACCCAGTCGCCGCTCCAGAAGGCGCTCGTCGCCGGTCGCCATGGCGTGGCCGGTGCACAGGCAGGCGTGACGCTTGTCGAGGTTCGCGATCTCGTGCTGGTCCAGGTCATGGCCCGGCGCGGCAAGGCAGCCGACACGGCCAAGGCGGCAAAGAAGCTGTTCGGCGTCGATGCGCCAAACACGCCGAAGGCCGTCGCCGGCAAGTCCGCGACGCTCGTCTGGTCGGGACCCGACCAGTTCACGGTGTTGGCGCCGCGGACGGACGAGAGCTCGCAGATCGATGCCATGAGCCAGGCCTTCTCAGGCGCGGCCTCGCTGTCCGATCAGTCGGACGGCCGTTGCCTGATCCGGGTTTCAGGCCCGCGCGGCCGCGATGCCATCGCCAAGTTCTCGTCGCTCGACCTGCATGATGCCGCCTTTCCGGTTGGCACTGCCGCGAATACGTCGGTCGACCACACGGCGGTCAATTTCTGGCGCGAGGCGAACGGTGCCGACGGCCATCCGGTCTACAGCATGCTGGTTTTCACCAGCTTCGCCGACAGCCTGTGGCATGCCATCGTGGATTCTTCGCTGGAATATGGCGTCGACACGTCGAGGACTAGCGCGGCCTGAACGCGCGTCAGCAGCGCCAGACAAACGAAAGCCCCGGAGCGATCCGGGGCTTTTTCGTTGGCGATCACAGCTGAGACTAATATCAAAAGGTCAAAAATACGACTGCCGCCACGGCATGCGTGGCGGCCAGGCAAAATACAAGCTCGGTCGTCGCTCAGGCGTCGACGCAGGCCTTGTGCAGTTGGGCGAGCGATGCCGTCGGGCGCAGCAACGACAGGGTCAGGAGCTCGACGCAGAGCGGCATCACCAGCTTGGCACCGTCGGCATAGAGCGAACCGCCCGACGCGCGGAACGAACCCTTGTCGATGATGGTCTCGAGAACATCGCGCGTCCTGAGCGGCAACAGGTCGGTGCAGGTGCTCATCCGGGCGAAGATATGGCTGATCGGGACGTTGAAGCCGTCGACCGGTACGAGAGGTTCCTCGTTTCCTTCCTTCCATTCCTCGAGCGCTTCGAGCGCGTCATGGAAGGCGTTCTGAACGGTGATGGGCGCGTGGCCCTCATAGAGTTCCGGCAGCACTTTCTGCATGGGCATGTTCCTCTTCAAGCTCTGTTGGATCGTGCTGCGGCAACGCGGAATCGGGTATTGGACCTCACTGTAATGTGCCTCCCATACTTGCCTTATATGCAACATATTTGCACATGAGTTAAATCTCGTCCACTGCAAATCGCACTGGACCAATCCTCTGGAAACTCCAGAATTTCTGCCCCGGGCGGTAGTCGGATTTGAGTTTGGCGATCATCGTTCGGCCAGTATCGGCACCACCCGAACGAATAGGAAATCTACCCGTCCGGGCGTTTTCAAAGAGACGGAAAACCGATCTGCTCGGCATCAGGAAAACTGCATTTCCCGGATGGCCGGCTCTACGAACCGGTGTCCCGGAGCAACACGAGATGAATGGGTGTCGCTTGGAGGAGAGCAAACCACTCAGCTTTCGTGAGGACGTCCGCAGCCTGCTGTTCAGGGTGCTTTTGGCCGTCGTCAGCGAACGCGAGCCCGATATGGCGGAGGTTCTTACCGGCCGCGTGAGCCTCGATGCGCTCGAAAGCGGGCAACGCATTGCCGCGCTGCAGGCCACAGGTATGTGGTTCCAGCTCGTTGCCATTGCCAACGAGCTTCTGGCCATGCGCTCTCGCCGAGAGCTGGAGCAGATGGGCGGTGCCGACGAAGTCATCGGCTCCTTCGCCAATGTCGTGGGCGAGATCGCCGCCGCCGGCTACCCGGCTGAGGACATCCAGGCTACCCTCGACGCGCTCAGCGTCGGGCCGACCATGACGGCGCATCCGACGGAGGCCAAGCGGGTCACCGTCCTCGAAATCCACCGCCGCATCTACCGCAAGCTGACCGAACTCGAGCAGCAGCGCTGGGCGCCGCGTGAGCGCGAACAGCTGATCGACGACCTCAAGAGCGAGATCGAACTGCTTTGGATGTCGGGCGAACTGCGGCTCGAGCGGCCTTCGGTCGAGCGCGAGATCGCCTGGGGCCTGCACTTCTTTCGCGAAGTGATCTTCGAGGCGACGCCCAAGCTCTATGACAGCGTCGAGGAAGCGCTGGCCCGCCACTACCCCGAATACGATCTCAAGGTGCCGTCCTTCATGCGGTACGCCTCGTGGATCGGCGGCGATCGCGACGGCAATCCGAACGTCACGGCCAAGACCACGGCCTACGCGCTCAACGAGTGCCGTCAGGCGATCGTTGGCTGGTATATCAGCCAGGTGCGCAAGCTGGTCACCGTGCTCAGCATCAGCGCCAATGTCGTCGACATCCCGGAAGCCTTTACCAAGGCACTGGGCCATGCCCTGCATCGCAGCGGCAATGCCTCGGAGATCGTGGCACGCAATCCCGACGAACCCTTGCGCCAGTTCGCAGCCGCGATGCTCGATCGCCTTGAGGCGATGCGCGGGGAGGCGTCGGCCAAGCCCTACACCCGTTCCGATGCCTTCAAGACTGACTTGCGCGAACTGGAAAACGTGCTCGGCCAGCTTGGCGGCAAGCTGATCGCCCGGCGCTTCGTGCGGCCGGTGCGCCAGCAGGTCGAAACCTTCGGCTTCCGCACGGTTTCGCTGGACATCAGGCAGAACTCCACCGTCGTCAATCGTGTACTGAGCGAGTTGTTCAAGCACGCCGATCCGGAGACGGCGCCTGCTCCCGACACACCGCAATGGACGGCACGTATCCGGGCGGCACTGAATTGCGGCGAACAGCTTGAAGTCGACCGGCTGGCGCTGTCGGAAGAAGCACAAGAGCTTCTCGACCTGTATGACGTCATCCGCAAGGCTTCGGCCGGGCTGAACGGCGGTGCGGTCGGGGCCTTCATCCTGTCGATGACGCGGTCGAGCGACGATCTCCTGGCGGTCTATCTGCTGGCGCAGTATTCCGGCATGGCGACGGCATCAGACGGGAGCGGAACTATTGCGCTCAGGGTCGTGCCGCTGTTCGAAACGATTGCCGACCTGCGCGCCGCGCCGGAAATCCTCGACCAGTTGTTCGGTGTTTCCATTGTTCGCCGCTCGGTGCGCGATTTCGGCAACAGCCAGGAAGTGATGCTTGGCTATTCCGATAGCAATAAGGACGGCGGTTTCCTCGCCTCCAACTGGGAGCTGAACAAGGCCCAGCGGCGGATCACGGCGCTCGCCATCAAGCGCAAGGTCAAGATCAGCTTCTTCCACGGCCGTGGCGGCTCGGTCAGCCGGGGCGGGGCACCGACAGGCAGGGCGATCGCCGCCCAGCCGGCCGGCACCATCGGCGGCGCGATGCGCGTCACCGAGCAGGGCGAGGTCGTGTCGTCGAAGTTCGCCAACCGCGGCACCGGCCTCTATCAGCTCGAGATCCTGGCGGCGAGCGTCTTTGCCCACACCGTCAAGTCGCCGAACGAGCCCGAGCTCAAGGACATTCCCGAGTTCAGCGAGGCGCTGGAAGCGCTGACCGGCATGTCGCAGGCGTCTTATTCGGGCCTGATCAACGAGCCGGGCTTTATTGACTACTTCCACCAGGCTAGCCCGGTTGAAGAACTGTCGCTGCTCAAGATCGGCTCGCGCCCGGCGCGCCGTTTCGGCGCGAGGGACATTTCCGACCTGCGCGCCATCCCATGGGTTTTCGCCTGGAGCCAGAACCGGCACCTGCTGACCAACTGGTATGGCATCGGCAGCGCGCTCAATTCCTTCGTCAACGTGCGCGGCGACGCTGGCTTGGAACTGCTCAGGCAGATGTTCGAACGCTCACGCTTCTTCCGCCTCGTCGTCGACGAGGTGGACAAGGGCCTCTACCAGTCCGACATGGATATCGGCTACCTCTATGCCGGGCTGGTGCAGGACCGCGAGGTCGGCGAGCGCATCTACCGCAAGATCTCGGCCGAATACGCGCTGACGCGGCGGATGATCTCCGAGGTCAATGGCGGGCTCAAGCTTTCCGAACGCTTTCCCGCCTTCAAGCGCCATTTCGACCGCATCCGCCCGCAGATGGACTCGATCCACCGGCTGCAGGTGCAGCTGCTGCGCGAGGTGCGCGCCCAGGACGGCGCCACCGCCAAGCCGAAGCGCGCCGTCAACGCACTTCTACTTTCGATCAATTGCATTTCCGCCGGCCTAGGCTGGACCGGATGACCACATTTTCTGGCGCCGTAGGGCGCCGCAAGGGAGGAGCCTCATGAATATTCCAACCAGACCCGGCATCGGCAGCGCCCGCCACTTCTTCCGCACCGGCGTCGCTCAGGCGGACCCCGCCGTCAGCAATGCGATGGATCGCGAGCTGCAGCGCCAGCGCGACGAGATCGAGCTGATCGCTTCGGAAAACATCGTCTCCAAGGCGGTGCTCGAGGCACAGGGCTCGGTGCTGACCAATAAATACGCCGAGGGTTATCCCGGCCGTCGCTATTATGGCGGCTGCGCCTATGTCGACGAGATCGAGGATCTAGCGCGCGAGCGCGCCAAGACAATGTTCAACTGCAGCTTTGCCAACGTGCAGCCGAACTCAGGCAGCCAGGCCAACCAGGCAGTGTTCATGGCGCTGATGCAGCCGGGCGACACCTATCTCGGCCTGAACCTTGCCGCGGGCGGCCATCTCACCCACGGCGCGCCGGTCAACCAATCGGGCAAGTGGTTCAACCCAGTCTCCTACGGCGTGAAGCCCGATACGCACCGCATCGACATGGACGAGGTGCGCGATCTCGCCAAGAAGCACCAGCCCAAGGTCATCCTTGCCGGCGGCTCGGCCTATCCGCGCATCATCGACTTCAAGGCGTTCCGCGAGATCGCCGACGAGGTCGGGGCCAAGCTGTTCGTCGACATGGCCCACTTCGCGGGCCTGGTCGCCGGCGGCGTCCACCCCAACCCGCTCGAACATGCCCATGTCGTGACCACCACCACGCACAAGACCCTGCGCGGTCCGCGCGGCGGCATGGTGCTGTCCAACGACGAAGAGATCGGCAAGAAGATCAATTCGGCTGTCTTCCCAGGCCTGCAGGGCGGTCCGCTGATGCACGTCATCGCCGCCAAGGCGGTTGCCTTCGGCGAGGCGCTGACGCCCGACTTCAAGGTCTATGCCGCGAACGTCGTCTCCAACGCCAAAGTGTTGGCCGAGACCCTGCAGGAGGGTGGCGTCGACATCGTCTCGGGCGGTACCGACACGCATCTCATGCTTGTCGACCTGCGGCGCAAGAACCTCACCGGCAAGGCGGTGGAAGCGTCCCTCGGCCGGGCCCACATCACCTGCAACAAGAACGGCATCCCGTTCGATCCGCAGGGTCCGATGGTCACTTCGGGCGTCCGGCTGGGCACGCCAGCCTGCACGACCCGCGGCTTCCTTGCCGAGGAGTTCCGCCAGGTCGGCCGCATGACCATGGCTGTCATCGATGGCCTTGCGGCCAATGGCGAGGCCGGCAACGCCAAGATCGAAGCCGCCGTTCGCGAAGAAACCCACGATCTGGTCGGTCGATTCCGAATCTACGACTGATTCCTGTCGCTGGAGAGCGGGCATGCCTTGGCAAATTCGATTGGAATGCGCCAAGGCATGATGCCGATGTCGATGGCGGGCCAATGGCGCAACAAAAAAAGCTGAGTGTCCTGGTTGCCGAGCGCAACCCGCTGGTGATCGCCGCGTTGCGCGACATGATCAGCCGCGACGAGCGCTTCGATTTTGCCGAAGGCGTCCAGAGCGGTGAGGCCTTCATCAAGGCGGTGGCGGGATCGCAGCCCTCATTCGACGTCGCCATCGTCGCCTGGAAGCTGTCCGACATGGATGCCAGCGAGGTGCTGATCGAGCTTCAGCGCCGGCAATTGACGGCGCGCCTGGTCATCTTCTCCAACGACCATGACATCGGCATCCTCAAGCAATGCGTACGGCTGGGCGCGCAGGGCTTCTGCTACCAGTTCGACGATCCCTGCATCCTGTTTGACACGCTTCTGGCAGTCGCCAACGGCCGTATCTGCATCCCTTACATCGATGTCGCCAAGATCAACGAGACGCCGCTGTCTCGCCTGACCACCCGCGAGCTCGAACTGCTCGGCGTCTTGTCCGACGGCTGGACCAATCTACAGATCGCGACGCGGACCGGAATCTCGGAAAACACGGTCAAGTACCACCTGAAAAATCTCTACGACAAGCTGGGCGTGCGCAACCGTGCGATGGCGGTCGCGCTCTACGCCAGCGAGCGCAAGCGCGGCCCGCAGCCGATCCCGCGATAGAGGATACCAGCCATACGTCAGTGGCTGTCGTGGTCATTGCGGCAGAGCCAGGGCCTTCTTCTCTTCCGCCTCCGACAGCGGGGCTCCCGCATTAGTCGTCGTCAGGTAGGAATCGACTGCCTCCGTGGCACCGGCCGGAACATAATCTTCTTCCGCCGCCTGGGCCGCCACTGCCAGCCGGACGTCCCACCCCTGTTCCGGGCGGCAGGCGATCGATACGACGGCAGATCTTGACGCGCGGTGAAGCTCGAACTCGCGGCACAATGTGCCGCTCGCGTCACGGAAGCTGGAAACGAGTTTCAGCGTGCCATCGCCGGCCACAACATCGGTGCCTGAGGGCGCCGAGTCGAGTGCCTGGATAATTGCGGCGTCGCCGATCGTCGTCATGGCCAGGTTGCCGGAGGCCGGCGCGCCTGCCTGGCCGGCGAGGTAGCCGCCAGCGCCGAAGACCACAGCCGCCAGCGATGCCGCCAGCGGCATTGCCCAGGTCGAACGAACCGGGTGCGTGTCGCGCGGCGGAAAGGCGACGACGTTGTTCGCCGCCACCTGCGGGGCTGAAGGATCAGTGGCTAGTTCCCGCGCCTCGTCGATCATCTTTTGGACCGACCGTGTCAGCGCTTCTGGGACCGGCTCCTCAATCAGCGGCTTGAGCGCGGATGCTGCTAGTGCGCGGCTTTCGATGAAAGCGGCGACCCGGGCAACGAGATCGTCGTCCGTCTCCATGGCGGCCTCGACGGTTGCCGTCGTCTCGGCGTCGAGTTCGCCGTCGGCAAATGCCATCAAGGTTTCGTCGTCGAATTCGCGCCTGCTCATTTGTTTCCACCTTTTTCGGGTGAACGGTCGGTCCCGGAGTTTATTCCAGCCGCGTCGGCAAGATTCTTGCGGGCGCGGGAGAGCCTGCTCATGACGGTGCCGATCGGGATGGACAATATCTCCGCCGCCTCCTTGTACGAAAGGTCCTCGACGCAGACGAGTAGCAGCACCTCCCGCTGATCGTCCGGCAACTGGTCGATTGCCAGGGCGACGCTTTTCAGGGTCAGCCGGGCTTCGGCGTCGCGCTCGCCACTTGAACCGGTAATGTCGGGGGTGTCGTCGATGTTTTGTTGCGGTCCCGCCGTCTTGGCGCGACGAACGTGGTCGATCCACAGGTTGCGCAGGATGCGGAACATCCAGGCGTCGAATCTGGTGCCGGGCTCGAATCGGTCCTGGCTGGCCAGCGCGCGCTCGCACGCCGCCTGCACGAGGTCGTCGGCGAGATCGCGCGATCGGCACAGCGAAATGGCGAACCGGCGCAAATTGGGAAGGAAAGCAATCAGGCGGTCGCTGACCTGAACCTCGTCACCCCTCATGCGGTCGTACCTATCGCTTCCCACGGAATAAAACGGACACTGGCCCGTTGGTCCCAAAATGCACAATTGCATTCGAAATGATATGGTATGCCGACACACTTATGTGGATCGCTGACATTTGCCGCGAGTGTGTCGTGATGCCGGGAAAGGACGAACCATGTTTCTGAACGCGTCATCAGCTTCGCTTGCCGTTGCCTTTGCGCTGGCGTTGGCCGGCGGAAGTCTTGGCGTGCCTTTCGTGCCGCCGAATTACGGCGACCTGTTCGGTATCGGAGTTGCACTGGCCGACGACGACGGTGGCAGTGACAGTAGCGATGATAGCGATAGCAGCGACGATAGTGACAGCAGCGACGATAGCGATACCAGTGATCCCGATGATGGCGACGACGATGATATCGATGGCGATGGCGTAGCGGACGACCGCAGGGGCGGGGATCGGTCGAATCGTGCCAGCAGGCGGGCAGTCCTGGCTTCTCGCGTGGTTCAGGTCGATCGCCAGGCACCTCGGCAGATCGTAGCACTTGGCCTCGATGATGCCGCGATAGCCGAGCTTACCGCGACCGGCTATTCAGTTCGAGATCGCAGGACGGTTTCGATTGCCGGCGCCGATATGGTGAGATTGGCAATTCCGCGCGGGGTGACGCTTGAAGCGGCGCGCGCGCGCGTGGCCGGTGCTGCGCCCGCTGCGGCGGTGGACCTCAACCACTTTTATCGGCCAGATGGCGCCCATGCCGAACCGTGCGGTGCAGACAATTGCCTAGCGCGCAACGTCGTCGGCTGGCCCGAGGGTGCCGCGATGCCTGGCCGATGCGCCGTGCCGACGCGGATCGGCCTCATCGATACGGCCATCAATTCCGGCCATCTGGCTTTCGTCGGCGCTAAGGTCGAGACGATCCGCCTGGAGGCTGGCAATCTGCCTGACTCAGGACGCCAGCATGGCACCGCCGTGGCTGCACTGCTTGTCGGCTCGGCTGAAAGCCGCACGCCCGGCCTGGTGCCCGGAGGCGAACTCATTGCGGTGGATGCCTTTCATCGTGGCGCGGGCAATGATGATCGCTCGGCGGTCTATGAACTTGTCCGCGCGATCGACCTGCTGGCGGCTCGTGGCGTGAAGGTGATCAACATGAGCCTGACCGGCCCTCCCAACCTGCTGCTCAAGCAGGCGATCGAGAGGGCTGCCGCACGTGGCATCGTGCTGGTGGCGGCGGCTGGCAATGATGGACCGCGCGCAGCACCGCTCTATCCCGGAGGTTACGACGGTGTGATTGCGGTGACGGCGATCGACCGGAGCAAGAACCCCTACCGCCGCGCCGGCGCCGGCGACCATGTCGACATCGCTGCGCCGGGCGTTCAGGTGTGGACCGCCGCTTCGATCAAGGGCGCCCAATCGAAGACGGGCACCTCTTTTGCGGCACCGTTTGTAACTGCGGCGGCTGCAATGATGCTGGCTGCAAATCCTGAATTGAAGGCAGCCGATGTCGAAGGGCTGCTGCAGCAGTCGGCCGAGGATCTGGGCAAGCCGGGCAAGGATCCGGTCTTTGGCTGGGGGCTGCTGAACGCTCGCGCCATCTGCGGGACTTGAAGCGGACCGACCACTTTTCTCCATCTGAGCAGCCGAAAAAAGGAAGCCGCCGCGGACCCGCAGCGGCTTTTTCTTTTGCCGTGGATATTGTTCCTTGGCGGCTCAAGTGAGCAATGCCCAAGCGTTACATTAGAGAAAATCAGAATAATCCAGAGCTGTCCGTTCTGAAGCCGGCGTCATTCATGAAATTGTCATCGGACATTCATGGGCGCGGAAAGTCAAAGTGTAAGATATTGTTTTGTATAGTCATTTTTAGATTTCTCGATCGCATGAAAAAAATCTCCTGCGGCGGAATAGAGTCTGTTTACGTCCGTTCTTCCTGACGTCGCCGCCATCGCGGCGGAAAAGTCAGGAGATCGAACATGCCATTCCTCTATTCCCCAGCGCCTCTGGGCTGCTTGTCATCGGGCCCACGTGCCTCGACCTGCCCAAGCCTACAAGTCTGTGTCCAGGGGAGGTCGAAATGACACCGCAGGTACTGCAGAACCTCTTCGTCATGGAATTCGTGCGCTTTGCCGTGGATGTTGCCGGCATGTCGATCCTGCTGTTCGGCATGTACTACCGGCGCTATCGCGACAAGGAACTCGTCACCGCCGCTGCGCTCTTCAACATCTTCGTTTTCGCGGTCCTGACCGTGCTCTCGGTGGTCGATTTCGGCGTGGCAGCCGGTTTCGGACTGTTTGCGATCCTGGCGCTTTTCACGCTTCGGTCGGAACCGCTCAGCAAGACGGAGATGACCTATTTCTTCGGCAGCGTCGCCATTGCCGTGATTTCATCCGTGCAGGGAACCACGATCCCGTTCGCGGCCGCGACCGTGCTGTTTGTACTGATCGGCGCCTATGTCATCGACCACCCGAAGATGCTGCAATCCGTCAGCGGCACCAAGGTTTCGCTCGACAAGATCCATCTGGCGCTGCTGTCGGATCCGGTGGCGATGCGCGCGGAACTGTCCGCGCGGCTCGGCGTCGACGTGCTGTCCTACCAGGTCCTCCAGCTCGACTACATCACCGAAATGGCGAAGCTCAATGTCCATTATCGCAAGCACTGACACCTGGCTGGAGCGCGGTTTCCTGCCCATCAGCCTTTCCCAGCTGAACGGCAAAGCCGCCATGCTCGAGCGTCTGGACAACAAGTACGTCGTCGACGCCACGGTGCTGAAGCACGCCGCCGGTGACCTGGCCCAGGCTTTCGACATGCTGGAAATCGACGGGCTGCGGGCCTTCACATACGAGACCTGCTATTTCGACGATGCCGACCGTCGCAGCTATTTCGACCATCATCAGGGCAGGCGCCAGCGTGCCAAGGTCAGGGTGCGCCGCTACGCCGAGGCCGGCCTGTGCTTCCTTGAAGTCAAGCTGAAGGACAAGCGCGGCATCACCGTCAAGAAACGTCTCGACCGGGACCTGTCGAAATTCGGCGTTCTGGACGATGCGGCCATCGCCTACATCGACGATGTGTATCGAGCCCAGTACGGCCAGCCGTTTCCGCACGAGCTGTCCCGCGTCATCGACATGCGCTACCGGCGCATGACGCTGGTCGCCAAGCAAGGCGGCGAGCGCATGACGATCGATTGCGGCCTGCAGTTCTTCACCCCGGACGCGCAGCACACGGTCGACGATGGCCTGTTCATCGTCGAGACGAAATCGGCCAACGGCAATGGCGTCGCCGACGCCATACTGAGGGCGCTGCATCAGCATCCGACGAAACGATGCTCGAAATATTGCGTCGGCACCGCGCTGCTCAATCCAGGCACCAAGCACAACAAATTCCTGCCGGCCTTGCGCAAGCTTGGCGGCTTCCCGAGCCGCGGGGCACAGCCCCTGGCTACCCAACAATAGGAGAGAATGAGATGACCAACAAAATCATACCCGCGCTGCTTCTATGCACCTCGGTCCTTGCACCCGTATCCTTTGCAGCGGCACAGTCGCCCACTTTCGCGCTGACCTTGCTCGACAGCAAAGCCAGCCCGGCCAGCGGTCCGAACGGCCACAATGTCAACGAGCTGTCCGGCCTCGCCTGGGATGCGGACGACAAGCTGCTCTATGCGGTTTCGGACGACGGCGTGCTGCATCACTTCCGCGTCGAAATCAAAGACAACAAGATCGCCAGCATGGAGCCGGTGTTTTCGGTGCAACTCGTGACCGGAACGACGCCCGCACTCGTCAACGCCGAAGGGCTCGCCGTGGTCAATGGCGACAATGGCGTGCCATCCGACGGCGAACTCCTCGTCGTGTTCGAGGATGGCCCCGCGATCCATCGGTTCAAGCCGGACGGCACGCCGATCGAAGCCGTGGCGCTGCCGGGCACCTTGTCGGATGTTGCACAATACAACGAACCGAACAGCCGGCTGGAAGCAGTGGCCGCCACGAGCGACCGCGGCATCGTGACGGCTCCGGAGGAGGCGATGCAAGGCCAGCCCGGCGACACACACACGATCTACGGCCTGGATGGCGGACGCTGGACGTTCCCGACCTTCCAGCCGAAGCGAAGCAATCTGAAAGCCATCGAGACGATGCCCGGTGGCCAGTTACTGGTGCTCGAACGCACGCGCGAAACCAAGGGAGGTCCCAGCATCGGCCGGTTGCGCGTCGTCGACCCGCAGGCCTGCGCTGCCGAGACATGCACGGCCACAGAACTGGATGCGGGGGCCAGCAGGCTGCTGAACGACAATTTCGAAGGCATGGCCCGTCTCACCGACGAGCTCTATCTGGCCGTGACCGACAAGACCAAGAAGGAAACGCCGTCTACTGAGTTTGTCCTGTTCTCGGTCAGCAAGCCGGACTGACGCCGCGGCGGCGAAGTCACCTGGTCAATGGACCAACTCGGCAGGCATTCTTTGCCTGCCGAAAATCATGAGTAACGCCGTTCCGGTGCCGCTCGGTTCGCGACTCCCGATGTCGCTAACAAGTCAAAATGACGCTTTGGCAGCTAAAAACGCCGTGTGCGAGCCCTCCACCCCGGGCTTCGGGCCTGTCCCGCAAAATTTCCGACATCCTGCCAGATCGGTAAAAGTCAATCTATTCAACGTTGTTCTGCCTTGGCCCAACGTTGTGGTGCGGCATGTGCGCGCGGCTTCGCTTGACAGCAATTTAAGTTTGTCTGACATTCCTCTGGGGAAATTAATTTCCCGCACAATGAAGCCGAAAACGGCCAGGAGGAGGAGGAGAATGGAAGCGACATTAGCCCATCGAAGCGGAGATGCGACGCTTGAGCAGCGCATCGACAAGATGCACAGGCGCGATCGAGCGGGCCTCGTGATTTTTGTTGTGGTGCTGTGGTGCACCATGTTGTTCGCGCTGTTCAGCGTCTGGTCCTACATCTCGCTGCCCGCCATCCGCGTGATCCTTTCGATCGCTTGCGCGCTGGTGCTGACGTTCAACACGGCGGCCATCGTCGCCATGCTGCGCCACTACGTCGAAGACAAACACTTCATCTATGGCCTTGACCTCAAGCATCTCGACGAGATGCGGCGTCGCCGGGGCTGAGGAAACGCACAATGGCTTACAAACCTCCAAAGCAGGGCCTCGCGGGCCAGATTTTTGACGTCGTGACTTTGCTCGTGCTCACCATCGGCGCGCTCTACATTCCGCTCTACTTGGGCCTCGCCGGTGCCGCCAAGGTGCCGAACCCGATCGCCAACCCGACCTGGGAAGCGCTTGGCCAGAACGCCACCGAGCAGCAGCAATGGGCAGCACTCGGCATCACCGATCCGGCAGCCGCCAACGACATCATCACCGCTCGTTTCGACTACAGCTTCAGCTGGGTCGCGCTGATCGTCATGGCCGTGCTGGTCATCGGCTACTTCGTCATGGTCGTGCGGCTGTCCGACAAGGAATATCGCGAAGTCATCGAAGAACGCTTCGGCAAGAAGCGATAGGGAGAGGCCACAATGGATACCTGGAACATCCTGGAATACGTGGCCTGGGCACTCTCAGCCATGTTCGGCGTGCTGATGCTCATCGACCTCATCCGCATCGACACCACCTACGACAACGAACTGCTGATCTCTTCTCGCGAAGGCGAGATCGAGGCAACGGCAGAACGCCACGAGATCTGAGGGGACGACGATGGCAAATGTAACTTCAACGGCGGCGGAGCCTGAACGGCTTCAGCTGCTGCGCGTGCTCGGTCCGGCCCATATCTGGGCGCTCGGCGTCGGCATCGTGCTCGTCGGCGAATATATGGGCTGGAACTTCTCGGTCGGCAAAGGCGGCATGATCGCCGGCCTCGTCGCCTGCTGGGTTGCCGGCCTGCTCTATACCTGCGTCGCCATGATCGACTCCGAAGTGACCTCGACGGTCGCTGCGGCCGGCGGCCAGTATGCCCAGGCCAAGCACATCGTCGGCCCACTGATGGCCTTCAACGTCGGTCTGTTCCTGGTCATGGCCTACACCATGCTCGAGGCTGCCAATGCGATCACTGTCGGCTTCCTGCTTGACACGGTTGCGGGCATGCAAGGGCATTCCGGGCTCAACCAGCAACCCTTCATCATCCTCGCCATCATGTTCCTGGCGTGGCTTAACTATCGCGGCGTGCTGGCGACCCTGACCTTCAACCTGGTCATCACCGCAATCGCCTTCCTGGCGATTATCACGCTGTTCATCTCCGTGCAGTTCGGCGCGTCCAACGTGCCGCTCGACTTCTCGGCGGTCACCACCGATCCGCTGCCTTATGGCTGGGTCGGCATCGTCGCGGCGCTGCATTTCGGCCTCTGGTACTATCTCGGGATCGAGGGTACCTGCCAGGCGGCCGAGGAAGTGCGCTCGCCGGCACGTTCGCTGCCCTACGGCACCATGGCCGGCATCATGACGCTGCTGATCGCGGCGACCATGACCTGGTATGTTTGCTCGGGCCTGGTGCCGTGGGAATATCTCGGCCAGGCCGGCACTCCGCTGTTCGATGCCGCTCGCGTCACCGGCAGCACCGGGCTGATGATCCTGCTGTTCGTCGGCACCACCTTCGCCACGCTGGCGTCGGCCAATGGCTGCATCAACGACGCCTCGCGCGCCTGGTTCTCGATGGGCCGCGACCGCTACCTGCCGAGCTGGTTCGGTGCCGTGCATCCGGTCTACCGGACGCCTTACCGCGCCATCGTCTTCCTGGTTCCGATCGCGCTCATCTTCGCGCTCGGCGCACCGCTCGACCAGGTCGTGACCTTCTCGATCCTGTCGGGTCTGCTCGGATACACCTTCATGACCTTCAACATGGTGATGTTCCGCAACAAGTGGCCGCTCGACACGATCAAGCGCGGCTATGTGCATCCGTTCCATCCGCTGCCGACGATCGTCCTGCTGATCCTGTGCTCGACCGCCTATTTCGCCGTCTTCCTCGGCTATGGCACGCAGCTCAGCGCGATGATGTGCTTCTACATCGTGGCATCGCTCTGGTTCCATTTCCGGCGCTACCAGTTCGTGCGCCGCGGCGACCAGTTCACCATGCCCTGGCCGAAGCCGGTCGGTTACTGACCATCCAAGGAATGGCGGCGCGGACCTCGCGCCGCCATTTTCGCAACAAGGCGGCCCCCCAATGCTCACCACCATTGCCCTATCAGTCTTCGCCGCGGTTTCTTGCGGCTGGATGGGCGTGTGCGCTGTTCGCGACCATCGCGCGGCACTGGCCGAGCGCAAGAGCCTGCTCGACGACGCGGCGAGGCTGTTTGCCAGTTCCCGCATCACTTTCGGGCCCGACCATTTTCCTGTTGTGGTGGGCCGGCTCGACGACGGCAGGCAGGCCAAGATCGAACTCATTGCCGACACGATGGTCACGCGCCGGCTTCCCCAGCTCTGGCTCAGGGTCACACTCAGCGAACATCGTACCATCCAGCGCCCGATCATCGGAGCGCTGGCTCGTCCGACCGGCGCCGAATATTATTCGCTCGTCCACGACATGACGGACTGGATCACGCCTCCCGAGACGGAGGCTTCGCTGCTGATGCGCGGCGACGGCCGCGCGACGGCCTGGCAGGCCGAGCGGGTCTCGGCACTCTTCCAAAATCTGTTTGCCGATCCAACGGTCAAGGAAGCCGTCATCACCCCGGGTGGCACCCGTATCATAAGGCAAGCCGCGCAAGGCGACCCTGGCGCACATAAGGTGCTGCGGCAGGCGCGCTTTCCGCTAACATCGATCCCGGCCGAACTGGTGCGGGTCGCCCTTGCCGAAGCCGAGGCGCTGAGCGCCGTACTTGCCGAAGACGAACACGCAGTTTCGGCCTGTGAAGCAGCCTGAGGAAAATCGATGGCCAAGCCGATCAATCCCTATCTCGTGCTCGCCCTGGCGATCGTCCTGCCGGGGGCCGGCCACGTCGCGGTGCGCGATCCCAAGCGAGGGCTCGCCTTCGCATTCTTCGTCGTCCTGTTCGCGGTGATTTCCTACGCCACCACAACTCCCGAGACGTCGTTCATCGGCCGTCATGCCGGCGGCCTGTTCGTCTGGGCGCTGTCGATCCCCGATGCCTATCGCCGCGCCCGCCTGCTCAGCGTCATGGCGCCAAAGGCCTGATTTATCGGCCCGTTATCCGGCAATCGCGGCGCTCAGCCAGTGCATCGAGGCTGCCGGCGTTGGGGCAGAAATCCCGATAGGATCTTTCGAACTCTCCCGTGGAAAGCCGGTCGCTGCAGAGGCGTCGTACTGAGCACATCATGCAGGTCCGGCGCATGTCGCGGTTCCATACCGGGTAGCGGTTCTCGAAGGCCTCTGCATCGATATCCCTGGATTTGACAGCCTCGGGCAGGAGGACCTTCGAAGCGAAGGCAACACGCATGGACTGCCTGAAATCCGACTGCGATAGCCCGCACTCCGCGAGCATGCGCTCGCCGTCATTGCCCAACTGGCTGATCTCCTGCAGCGCGGCACTGCGCTGGCGCCAATCCTTGTAAAGGAGCACGGCTGAGCGCCAAAGTTCGTACGCTTGCGGTATCCCACTCATTTTCTGCAACCTCCCGATACGTGAGGAGACCCTCACCCTGCGCAACTGTGGCAGGCCGGGCGGCGGCATTCCTTGTGCTGGATCAAACTGGCGATCAAAAACGAAAAAGGGGCGGATTGCCCGGCGAGCAATCCGCCCCAACAGAGGCCCTGCGTGAAATTGCCTGTCAGGCGGCGGTCTGCGAGATCACGCCGCGACGGATCTGGTCTTCCTCGATGGATTCAAACAGCGCGCGGAAGTTGCCTTCGCCGAAGCCCTCGTCGCCCTTGCGCTGGATGAACTCGAAGAAGATCGGCCCGATCACGGTCTTGGAGAAGATCTGCAGCAGGATCTTGGTCGTGCCGCCGTCGACCACGCCTTCGCCGTCGATCAGGATGCCGTGCTTCTTCATGCTTTCGATCGGCTCGTCATGACCGTGCACGCGGTTGCGCGACTTCTCGTAATAGGTGTCGGGCGGGCCGGGCATGAACTTCAGGCCCTTGTCGGCGATCCTGTCGGTGGCGGCATAGATGTCGTCGCTGCCCACTGCGATGTGCTGGATGCCTTCGCCCTTGTACTTCCTCAGATATTCCTCGATCTGGCTGGTGTCGTCCTTGGACTCGTTCAGCGGGATGCGGATCTTGCCGCAGGGCGAGGTGATGGCGCGGCTGACGAGGCCGGTGATGCGGCCGTCGATGTTGAAGAAGTGGATTTGCTTGAAGCCGAACAGCTCGCGGTAGAAGTCCCACCACTTGTCCATGTTGCCGCGATAGACATTGTGGGTCAGGTGGTCGAGGAAGTAGAAGCCAACGCCCTCCGGCTTCGGATCGGCCTCGCCGAGCCAGTCGAATTCCGCCGCATAGGCCGAGCCCTTGGCACCATATTTGTCGACGAAATAGAGCAGCGAGCCGCCGATGCCGACGATGGCCGGTACGTCGAGCGCCTTGTCGTTGTCGGTGTAGGGCACGGCACCCTTCGACACCGCGTGGTTGAAGGCGTGCTTGGCATCGACCACGCGCCAAGCCATCGAGGCAGCACACGGGCCGTGCTCGTCGACGAAGCGCATGGCGTGGCTGCCGGGCTCGGCGTTGACGATGTAGTTGATGTCGCCCTGGCGCCAGACGGTGATCTTTTTCGCCTTGTGACGGGCGACCGGCTGATAGCCCATGCGGGTGAAAAGCTCTTCCAGCTTCTCGGGCTCGGGATGGGCGAATTCGACGAATTCGAAGCCGTCGGTGCCGGCAGGGTTGTCGGCGCTGATCTTGGCAGGCGGCGCGTCGTGCGGAAACGGACCCATGGAAACTCCTCCTCGGAAACTGACTGACGCATATTGTGCTCCCATTTCGATGCAATGTGCTTGCATTCTGACGCCGTATGGGCCGATCTATGCGCGAAACGCGCATGAAGCGGGAGAATCATGCAATGGCTGACGGTCTCGACCAGTTCGACCTCAAGATCCTGCGCGAACTGCAGCGCGATGGCCGGCTGACCAATAACGAGCTTTCGGAAAAGATCGCGCTGTCGGCGTCGCAGTGCTCACGCCGCCGTGCTCGGCTGGAGGCCGACGGCTTCATCCGCGGCTACCAGGCCATGCTGGACCGCGAGAAGCTGGGGCTGGATTTGCTGGTGGTGGTGGCTGTGACGCTGGCGACCCATAATCGAGACAACGCGCGGCGCTTCGCGCAACTGGTCAACGATCTGCCGGAAGTGCTGGAGGCCTATTCGCTGACCGGCGAGATGGACTACCACTTGCAGGTAGTGGTTCGCGGGCTTTCCGACCTGTCGCGCTTCGTCAACGAGGTGCTGTTGCCGCATGACGCGGTCCAGCACGTCAAGACGTCGATCGTGCTCACGACATTGAAGAGCTTCGGCGGGCTGCCGATCGGGTAAATCAGTTAGGTCTTCGCCAACAACGCCCTGTGAGTTCTCGTCGAAGCGCGACTTTGCAGCGACCCGGAAGTTAGCCTGATCGCTTCGGTGCCGTCATCATCTTTTGCCGGAACACTTCAGACGGTGTCTTGAAGCCGAGGCATTTGCGCGGCGTGGTATTGAGCTGGTCGCAAATGCCTTTCAGGTCGCTGTCGTTGACCGACAGCGGATCGAGGTCGCGCGGCAGCCATTTGCGGGCACGGCGATTGGTGTTTTCGACCGATCCTTTCTGCCACGGCGACTGTGGATCACAAAACCAGGTTTGCACGCCGAGCCCGGCCTGCAGATACGGCCAGTCGGTGAACTCGGTGCCACGATCGAAGGTGATCGAACGGCGTGCTGTATGGGGAAGGGCGCTCAAGGTAGCGATCAGCCCGTCCATGATCGGCTTCGATTGCCGGTCGTTGTTGCGCAGGAACACCGTGAAGCGGCTGACCCGTTCGACCAATGAGGTGACGTTGGCCTTGCCGAACTTCTTGCGGAACTGGAGCAGGTCGCATTCCCAGTGGCCAAGCTGCTTTCGCTCTCGGACGATGTCAGGACGGTGCAGAATGCTGAGTTCCGGGCTGAAACGTCGGCCATGACGCCGCCGGGCATGGCGAGGCCGGCGACGCGCCCGACGCTCGGGCAGATAGTGCCATAGCTTCATCTCCTGACCGTCGCTGGAATAGGCAAAGCGGTAGATTGTCTCGTGACAGACCCGCGTCGGGCTTCTCTCGAGTTGCAGTCGGCCAGCAATCTGCTCTGGTGACCAGCCATGCTTGATCCGCTCGACGATCGCCGATCGCAGGCGCGGAAACCGCATCAGCTTGCGATATCGGCTGCGGCGCTCTTTGGCCTTGCTGTCGGCGGCGACACAGAAGTAGCCGGTCAGATCCGGCATCTCCGCGTCCTCGAAGACATTCCTGCGCAGCTCACGGAAAATCGTCGAACGATGCCGGCCAAGTTTCTCGGCGATCACATCGACACTGACCCCGGCCTGGCGCCAGCGGGCGATCTTGCGCCGCTCATCGAGATCAATCTGCGAGTAGGTCCGTTTCATCTGCGGTTCCTTGCGTGCGATAAGCCATTGGTATCGCTGCAAAGTCGCAGTTCAAGGTAGAACCCACCCCCAGTCCTGCTTCGATGCGCTCGATGGCGCCGGCGCCGAGTACCTGTTCGAGGCTCGCCTGATAGGTGCGCGCGAGGTCGGCGATCTCGCGATAGGCCTTGAGGCCGGCGGCAGTCAGTTCCAGGTGCTCCACCCGGCGGTCGGCATCGTCTTCCGTCCGTTTCAGCCAGCGCCGCTGTTCCAGTTCGCGCACGGCACGGCTGACCTTCGTCTTGTGCATGTTGGAATGCGCCCCGACCTCTGTCGCCGTCATCCGCCCGGCGCTGCCGAGTGCGGCGAGCGTACGCCATTCCGGACGGGTCATCTGGTAGCGCTGCTTGTATTCGCGTGCGAAGCTCAGGCTGATCAACTCGGCGGCGCGGTTCAGCCGATAGGGCAGGAAGCTCTCGAGATCGAAGGACGGAGGCATCGAACAGCCTTTGATAGTTACAAAATCAACGGTTACAATTGCAACCAATTCGACGATCTCATGTGCTGACGGGAGGTGCAAGCCATGCTGGACAAAACCGACAAGCAGGCGGGGGCCGCCACGGACTTGAAATACATGCCCGGCTTCGGCAACGACTTCGAGACCGAGGCGCTGCCGGGCGCTTTGCCGCAGGGCCAGAACAGCCCGCAGAAATGCAATTACGGGCTTTACGCCGAGCAGCTGTCAGGCTCGCCGTTTACCGCGCCGCGCGGCACCAACGAGCGCTCCTGGCTCTACCGCATCCGCCCGAGCGTGCGCCACACCAAGCGGTTCTCGGCCGCCAGCTACCCGCACTGGAAGACCGCACCTTGCCTCGACGATCATTCGCTGGCGCTCGGCCAGCTTCGCTGGGGACCGCTGCCTGAGCCCAAGGACAAGCTCAACTTCATCCAGGGCATACGCACCATGACGACGGCGGGCGATGCGATGACCCAGGTCGGCATGGCGGCGCATGTCTATGCCTTCAACGACGACATGGTCGACGACTATTTCTTCAATGCCGACGGCGAATTGCTGATCGTGCCGGAGGTCGGAGCGATCCGCATCTTTACCGAAATGGGCATCATCGACGTCGAGCCGTCGGAGATCTGCCTGATCCCGCGCGGCATGATGTTCAAGGTCTCGCGCCTCGGCGACGGTGAGCCGCGGCGCGGCTACATTTGCGAGAATTACGGTGCCAAGTTCACGATGCCCGACCGCGGCCCGATCGGCGCCAACTGCCTCGCCAACCCGCGCGACTTCAAGACGCCGACGGCTGCCTATGAGGACAAGGAAACGCCTTGCCGCGTGCTGGTCAAATGGTGCGGCAAGTTCCATGTCACGGAGATTGGCCACTCGCCGCTCGACGTCGTCGCCTGGCACGGAAACTACGCGCCGTTCAAGTATGACCTGCGGACCTTCTCGCCGGTCGGCGCGATCCTCTTCGACCATCCCGACCCGTCGATCTTCACCGTGCTGACCGCGCCGACCGAAGAGGCGGGCACGGCCAATGTCGACTTCGTCATCTTCCCGCCGCGCTGGCTGGTCGCCGAGCACAGCTTCCGCCCGCCCTGGTATCACCGCAACATCATGAGCGAGTTCATGGGGCTGATCTATGGCCAGTACGACGCCAAGGAGGAGGGCTTCGTGCCCGGCGGCATGAGCCTGCACAACATGATGCTGCCGCATGGGCCCGACGCCATGGGTTTCGAGAAGGCGTCGAACGGCGAACTCAAGCCGGTCAAGCTCGACCACACCATGGCCTTCATGTTCGAGACGCGCTTTCCCCAGCAGCTGACGAAATTCGCCGCCGAGCTGGAAACATTGCAGGACAACTACATCGATTGCTGGGATGGTCTCGAGCGCAAGTTCGACGGCACGCCAGGCATCAAGTGAAGACGGGAACACCATGAAACTCGCGACGCTGAAAGACTCCACTCGCGATGGCAGGCTTGTCGTCGTCTCGAAAGACCTGACCCGCTGTTCCGAGGTCGGCCACATCGCCCGCACGCTGCAGGCAGCGCTCGACGACTGGGCTCATGTCGGGCCGCGCCTCGCCAATGTCGCCGAAGGCATCGAGACAGGCAGCCAGCCGACCATGCGCTTCCACGAGCATGATGCAGCTTCGCCCTTGCCGCGTGCCTATCAGTGGGCCGACGGGTCTGCCTATGTGAACCATGTCGAGCTGGTGCGGAAGGCACGGGGCGCCGAGATGCCGGCAAGTTTCTGGACCGATCCCCTGATCTATCAGGGCGGCTCGGATTCGTTCCTCGGCCCGCGCGATCCGATCGTCATGGCCGACGAAGCCTGGGGCATCGACCTCGAAGGCGAGGTCGCCGTCATCGTCGACGACGTGGCAATGGGCGCTTCGGTTGAAGAGGCACGCGATGCCATCCGGCTTGTCATGCTGGTCAACGACGTGTCGCTGCGCGGCCTGATCCCGGCCGAACTGGCCAAGGGTTTCGGCTTCTTCCAGTCCAAGCCCTCGACGACGTTTTCGCCTGTCGCAGTCTCGCCAGATGAGCTGGGCGATGCCTGGGACGGCGGCAAGCTGCATCTGCCGCTTTTGGCCAGCATCAATGGCAAGCCGTTCGGCCGGGCCAATGCCGGCGTCGACATGACCTTCGATTTTGGCCAGCTCGTCGCCCATGCGGCCAAGACGCGACCGCTGGTAGCAGGCACGATCATCGGCTCGGGCACGGTATCCAACAAGCTCGACGGCGGGCCGGGCAAGCCGGTCACCGGAGGCGGCGCGGGCTATTCCTGCATTGCAGAGATCAGGACCATCGAGACGATCGAGACGGGTGGGCCCAAGACGCCGTTCCTGAAGTTCGGCGACCAGGTCCGCATCGAGATGCATGACCGTTCGGGTCACTCGATCTTCGGTGCCATCGAGCAGACTGTCGAGAAATACGAAAAGGCTTGAGCCGTCATGAGCGAGACCGTGCTGTTCGACTACTGGCGCTCATCGGCCAGCTATCGTGTTCGTATCGCGCTCAACATGCTGGGCGAGGAATTTCGTTCGGTGTCCGTCGATCTATTGGCGAAGGACCAGAAATCGGCTCTCCATCTGGCGCGCAACCCGCAAGGGCTGGTGCCGGTGCTGGATATAGACGGCCACGCCTTCACCCAGTCGCTGGCGATCATCGAATATCTCGACGAGACACGGGCTGCCGGCTTCCTGCCCCCCGACCCGGTCGGGCGCCAGCGCGTGCGGCAACTGTCTTATGCGATCGCCATGGAAATCCACGCGGTCTGCAACACCGGCGTAGTCGCCGAGCTGATGCGGGTTGCGATTGATGGTGAGGCTGCACGCGATGCCTGGATGCAGAAGTTCATCGGGGATGGCATGGCCGCCTTCGAGACGTTGCTCAACCATCCAGCGACCGGCAAGTTTTGCCATGGCGACACACCTGGCATGGCTGACTTCTGCCTGGCGCCGCAGGTCTACAATGCTCGCCGTTGGAGTGTCGACCTGTCGTCGATGCCGCGCGTGCTTGAGATCGCCGGTCGGTGCGAGCAACTTGGCGCTTTCGCCAAGGCCCATCCCGACCGGGTCAAGCCGTAGCTCCTACCGCATCCGCCACGCTTGGGTGCGCTTGATCAGCGCCTTGGACAGGAACATGTGGATCAGGCGAGCCGCCGCGTTGGTATAGAAGATCATCATCGCCATCGCGGCCGCCGGCGCCACGTCGCCTGCGTCGTCCATGTTGAGCACGGCGACGGACGCCAGTGTCGTATCCTTCGAATAGAGGAACACCACTGCCGACACGGTCGTCATGGCATTGACGAACATGTAGATCGAGATGTCGAGGATCGCCGGCAGGCAGACCGGAACGGTGACGCGGGCAAACAGCTTGTAGAAGGGCTGCTTGAGCGACGCGGCCACTGGCTCGAATTCCTGGTCGATCTGCTTGAGTGCCGTCAGGGCCGTCAGATGCCCCACGGTATAGAAGTGGGTGATGGTGCAGACCACCAGGATGGTCATGGTTCCGTAGATGGCGTGCAGCGGGTTGGCCGGGTCATTGAAGAAGAAGATGTAGGCGAGGCCCAGCACCATGCCCGGCACCGCCATGGGCAGCATGGCCAGGAACTGGAACGCCGTGCGCCCGCTGCGGAAGCCGTCGGTCTTTTCGACCATGTAGGCGCCGACAAAGATGATGACCGTGCCGATGACCGCCGTCAGCGCGGCCAGCCGGATCGAGTTGTAGTAGGAGCCCCAGCCGCCGCCGTCCATGCGGTCGAAGGCGAAGTGCTTGAGGCTGAGGCTGAGGTCATAGGGCCAGAGCTTTACCAACGCTGCGAACTGGCTGGTCACCATGATGCCGAGGATGAAGATGGCGACAAGCGAGCACCAGGCAAAGCACAGCGTGTCGAAGCCGCGGTTCGGATTGGGCTGGTAGGGCACCGAGCGGGCCGACAGCAACGCCACCTGCTTCTTCGTCACCATGCGGTCGACGATGAAGGCGGCGATGGCCGGAACGAGCAGGATGACTGAGACGACAGCGCCCATCTCGAAATTCTGCTGGCCGATGACCTGCTTGTAGATGTCGACGGCAAGCACGTTGTACTGGCCGCCGATGACCTTGGGCAGGCCGAAATCGGTGATGACAAGCGTGAACACGACAAAGGCCGCCGAGATCAGGCCGTAGCGCGCACCGGGGATGGTGACGGTCCAGAATGTGCGCCAGCTGCTGGCCCTGAGCGAAGCTGCCGCCTCGTAGTGGCGCTGGTCGGAGATTGCCAGCGCTGTCGATATGATGAGCATGGCGTGCGGAAATGCAAAGAAAACCGAACCGACGACAATGCCGAGCGGCCCGTAGATCGGCACGCCCATCAAGAGATCCTTGAGCAGGCCTTGATTGCCGAAGAGGTAGATCAGCGCAATGCCGGGCAGTAACGACGGTACCAGGATCGGCACCATTGCTACCAGCTTGAAGGCATCCTTGAAGCGCATGCAGCTGCGGTTGAGTGCATAGGCGAAACCGAAGGCGAGCCCGACGGTGACGATGGTGCTGATGAAGGCGATGAAGACCGAGTTCTCGATAGAGCGGAACAAAGTCGGAGTCGAGAAATAGGCAACGTAGTTCTCGAGGCCTAGCGCCCGCGACGGCCGCAGCATCACGCGGCGGAAATCATTGGACGTCAGTTCCTGCCATTCCGTGCCCGATTGCAGCTTGAGGCCGATGAGATATGCAGCGTCGGTAGTCGTGCCGCGGATCTTGTATTTCACCGGGCTGCGGAAGCTGAAGTCCGGGAAGAAGCTGGTCGCCTGGAGGCGGCCGTCCGAATTGGTGGCGAGCTTGGCCGGGGGCACTGCATTGAGTGCCTTGTTCAGCGCCTCGGCCGTGGTCGGCTCACTCCAGTTGCCGTCCTTGTCGGAGACTTGGAACTCGAACCTGGCGAGGTCGAAGCTGTAGGTCGAGAACGACTTGGACAGCATGATCGCGAGCGGGGCCGCCAGCGCGACCACGAGATAGAGCGCGATCACGACCATCAGACCGCGCTTGATCAATTCGTCACGGTCGAGCCTGAGCCTGAGCGCGCGGCCGGCTGGCAGGGCGGTGTCGATTGTCATCGCCATGTCAGGCGCCCCGGGGGTAGATCAGCAGCCTCTCGGCCGGCAGCTCGACGGTAAGCTGCACGCCTTCCGTCAGAGACAGGCGGCGGGCGGCATTGATGGAGAAGTCTGCGATCAGCGTTTCGTTGCCGAGCGCGTGTCCGTGCAGCCGGGTCCGCCAGAACGAGCCCAGAAATTCCATCTCGCTGATGGTGACGTCGATGGCGTTGGTGGCAGCGCCATTGGCAAGCGAGTTGATGGCATGGGGGATGACGTCCTCCGGACGGATCGCGGCGATGACGGGCGCGCCGTCATCGAAGCCGTGCTGCGTGCAGCTGAAGCTTGCCGCGCCGAAGCCGACGGCGGCACCATTGGACGCCTTCGCCTCGAACTTGTTGGCCTCGCCGATGAAGTCGGCGACGAACAGCGTCGCCGGGTGGCGGTAAATCTCTGTCGGCGTGCCGATCTGCTCGATGACGCCATGGTTCATCACCACGATGCGGTCGGCCATCGACAGGGCTTCTTCCTGGTCGTGGGTAACCATGATGGTGGTGACGCCGAGCTTGCGCTGCAGTTCCTTGATCTCGTGGCGCAGATGGGTGCGCACCTTGGCATCAAGCGCCGACAGCGGCTCGTCGAGCAGCAGCAGGCCGGGCGAGATGGCAATGGCGCGTGCGAGCGCAATGCGCTGCTGCTGTCCGCCGGAAAGCTGCGCGGGGTATTTGTTGCCCTGGTCGGCCAGGCCGACGAGCTTGAGCAGTTCGGTGACGCGGCTGTCGATTTCGGCGCGCGGGCGCTTGGTGTTTTCGAGGCCAAAGGCGATGTTCTTGGCGATCGTCAGGTTGGGAAACAGCGCGTAGGACTGGAAGACGATGCCGTAGTCGCGCTGCGACGGCGGCAGCGCGGAAACGTCCTTGCCACCTTGATGGATCGAGCCGCGCGTCTGCAGGTCGAGCCCGGCAACCGCGCGCAGAAGCGTGGTCTTGCCGCAGCCCGACGGGCCGAGGAAGCAGACGAACTCGCCCTCCCTGATGTCGAGCGATATGTCCTTCAGCGCATGGAAGTCGCCGAAGGCTTTCCAGACGTTTGCGATCTTGAGATAGGCTGGCTTCACGTTCAGGCTGGCGGCGGTCATGGCGCTCACTTCAGTCGGAATTCGCGGCTGCCCGGCGAGGGTTTCGTGTCTCATCGTAACCATCCGGATTGGGGGCAAGGGCGCGGGCGCCGCGCTAGGCAGCGCCCGTCTGTCGAGGCGGCTATGTCAGCTCTTCGGCTCGGACTTCGAGTCGTAGCGCTTGGTCCATTCCTCGAGGATGGTGTTGCGGTTGTTGGCTGCCCATTCGAAGTCGTTCTTGATCATCTTGCCTTCGATGTCGGCGGGCAGGTGCGGCACCGGCTTGGCGACGCCAGGCATGGCCACGACCGCATAGCCGACATTGTACATCTCATTGGCCTTCTTCGAGACCGACCAGTCGAGCAACGTCTTGGCGGCTTCCTCCTTGGCAGTGCCTGCGACGATGGCCGACGCCTCCATGTCCCAGCCGATACCTTCCTCCGGGATG
Organism: Aminobacter sp. MSH1; assembly: GCF_003071665.1. GTDB lineage: Bacteria > Pseudomonadota > Alphaproteobacteria > Rhizobiales > Rhizobiaceae > Aminobacter > Aminobacter niigataensis. The sequence continues at coordinate 218,836 of NZ_CP026266.1, forward strand.
ATGATGTCGATAGGTGCGCCTTCGGCTTTCGACTTGGCGGCGCGGAATTCGAAGGAGATGCCGATCACCGTCTCGCCGGCGGCCGCCATCTTGCATGGCTTGGAGCCGGAATGGGTGTAGGCGGCGACGTTCTGGTGCAGGCCGTCCATATAGGTCCAGCCATCCTTCTCGCCGAATAGCTGCAGCCAGCTCGATACGTCGAGATAGCCGGTACCCGACGAAGCCGGGTTCGGCATCACGACATGGCCCTTGTATTCAGGCTTGGTGAGGTCCTTCCAGCTCTTCGGCGCGGTCAGGCCGAGCTTGCCGCCCTCGACGGTGTTGAAGCAGATCGATGCCGCCCACGCATCCATGCCGACCCAGCTTGGCGGGGTGTCTGTGTCGACGAAATTGGGCTTCAGCTGGTCGGCGCCTTTGGGCGCATAGGCTTCCAGCATGCCTTCGGACTTGAGAACCAGAAGCGAGGTGGCGGCGAGACCCCAGACCACGTCGGCCTGCGGATTGTCCTTCTCGGCCAGCAGCTTGGCGGTGATGACGCCGGTCGAGTCGCGGATGAAATTGAGCTTGATGTCGGGGTGGTCCTGGTTGAACGTCTCGGCGTAACGCTTGAGGTCTTCAGCCTCGATCGCCGTGTAGACGGTAAGCTCGGTCTCCGCCCAGGCAGCCGAGGACATCAGCATGGTGGCAACAGCAGCAAGTACGAAGTTTTTCTTCTGGTTCATGGATATCTGGCTCCCATTTGAATCGCTTAGGCACGTTCTGATTGGGAGAGGTTTGAGCCGGGATGCGCGTGCCGCGATTGCCCCGATTGCGCCTCGTCCAAGGCTGATACTGGGAACGAGGGGTCAATAAGTAAAATCTATTCTTTTTATGATACTGTAGTCTCAGCTTATGATCTGCATGCCTGTGTAACAGGCATATGACCGGGCGGTTGCCGGGAGATGAAACAGTCAGGAAAAAGCCAGAGCAACGACGCCGCAGGCGACGATCACAGCTGAGACGATACGTGCCTGCCATGGCCTCTCGCCGAAGATGAAGAGGCCGATCAGCGCAGCGATGATGACGCTCGATTCACGTACGGCGGAGACAGCTCCCAAGGGGGCAATGGTCTTGGCGTAGATGACAAGTCCATAGGCTGTGACCGCACCGAGCCCGCCGATCAGCCCGAGCCCGATCGTGCGGCGATCGATGATCCGGATGGCGCCGCGCCGGCGGAAAAGCACGAACAACGTGACCGGGAATTCGAGCAGGAACAGCCAGCCCATATAGCCGAACGGACTGTCGGACAGGCGCACACCGATGCCGTCGATGACCGAATAAGACGCGATCAGCATGCCGTTGATGGCCGCGGCGCCCACGGCACGCGGATCGGCATTCGCTGCACCGCGCTGGAAGGCGAGGAAAGCGATCCCGAAGGTGACGGCGGCAAGCCCGGCCCAGCCCAGCGGCGGTAGCGTTTCGCCGATCATCACATAGGCGCCGAAGGCGACAAGGGCCGGAGCCAATCCGCGCGCGATGGGATAGACTTGGCTCAAGTCGCCGAGCCGGTAGGACTGGAACAGGAAGACGTAGTAGCCGTAGTGGATGACCGTCGACAGGAAGATGTAGATCCAGCTTTCCATCGATGGTGACGGCGCGGACAAGACCAACACCGTGCCGAGCGTGGCATGGGTGGCCGAGACGGCCGCGAGAACGACAGCGCGATCGGTCGCCGCCTTGACCACGGCATTCCAGCTGGCGTGCAGGAATGCCGCGATCAGGACGATGGTAAGGGCAAAGCCGGACATGCGTTCAGGCTTTCAGGGCGGTCAGGGGAAGAAGGGATCGAGGCGAGGCCCTGGTCAGGCGACGCTTCCTGGAAGTCGGCAGCAGCATTTCCCCTCCACGCAAATGAGGGAGCGCGAACGCCCCCTCATCGACACTCATCTGATTTGCCGGCTTAAGACAAGTGGCTCAGGCCCAGGGCAAAGAGAAGGTCTTAACGTTGGTGAAGCTCTTCATCGCTTCAATGACGCCTTCCTTGTAGCCGTTGCCGCTATCCTTGATCCCGCCAAATGGCGACATCTCGATGCGATATCCCGGGACTTCCCAGATATTCACCGTGCCGACCTGCAGGCCGGCGATGTATTTCTGCATGCGCCGGAAATCGTTGGTGCAGACACCTGACGACAGGCCGAAGGCGGTGGAGTTGGACAGCGCGATCAGTTCGTCGTCGTTGTCTGGAGCGCGCACGATCGGAATGATCGGCCCGAAGGTCTCTTCCATGACCAGTTCGGATTTGTGCGGCACGCGATCGACGACGATCGGCGGCAACAGCGCGCCCTTGCGGCCGGGGTCGTAGAGCACTTCGGCACCCTGCTCGGCGGCCATGTAGACGCGGTTTTCGAACAGTGCCGCTGCCTTCTCGTGGACCACGGTGCCGAGATCGGTCGTCCGGTCCATCGGGTCGCCGAACCTGATCTTTTTCGCCCGCTCCAGAACCATTGGCACGAAACGGTCGGCGACACTTTCCTGGCACAGGATGCGCTTGACCGCGGTGCAGCGCTGGCCCGAGTTCTTGGTGGCACCGGCGACCGCGAGATCGGCCGCCTTGGCGAGATCGTCGTCGGAGAGGTCGTTGAGGATGATCAGCGGATCGTTGCCGCCGAGCTCCAGCACCTGACGCTTGTAGCCGGCGGTGCGGGCGATCAGCTTGCCCACCGGCACACCGCCGGTGAACGTAATCAGTTCGATATTCTCGTTGGTGATCATCTCGGCGCCGATGTCGGCCGGCATGCCGGTGACAACCGACAGCATCTCCGGCGGTAGGCCGGCTTCATAGAGGATGTCGGCGAGGATTAGCGCCGTCATCGGCGTCAGCTCCGTCGGCTTGACCACCACGCAGTTGTTGGTGGCGATCGCCGGCGCCACCTTGTGCGAAACCATGTTGAGCGGATGGTTGAAGGGGGTGATCGCCGAGATCGCCTTCAGCGGCTCGCGCGTGGTGAAGATTTTCCGCGCCTTGCCGTGCGGGGTCAGGTCGCAGGAGAAGATCTGGCCGTCGTCCTGGATGCACATCTGCGCCGACAGAGTGAACACGTCATAGGCACGACCGACCTCGTAGAGCGAGTCGGCCTTGGAGATGCCGAGCTCCAGCGTGATGACGTCGGAGATCTCCTCCTTACGCGCGGCAAGTGCCTCGGCCGTGCGGAACAGGATCTGCTGGCGCTCGTAGCGTGTCAGCTTCGAGCGGTAGTTGGCTGCGATGTCGAACGCCTGGCGGGCGTGCTCGGCACGCCCCGCCGGCACTGTGCCGATCACCGCATTGGTGTAGGGGTAGTGGACGTTGACGACGCCATCGGCGTCGACCTTGCGTCCGGCGATGCGCATCGGCTCGTGGCGCACCTTGAAGGTTGTTTCAGCCTTGACCATCACAGGTCCTCCCTCACGCCAGCGCCGCCGCCATGGCGGCATAATGGAACGCATCGAAGTTGCGCAGAACCGGCTCGTTGGGGAGCGTCGGCAGCTTGCGGTTGACGATGAAGGGTACAGCCTGTTCGGTCAGACCGCCATGCGAGCGCAGCGGTTCGTTCAGTGCCGCCAGATCGTGGCGATGTTCGCTGGTGCCGATGGTCTTGTTTTCGGTGGACACCAGCACGATGTCGCCGATGCGGTCCGACGGCAGTTCGAAGCGTTCGCAGGCGGTGGCATTGTCGATCACCACGTCGATGCCTTCGATAGCGGCGAGGCGCTTCATGATGTCGGCCTGGTCGGCACCCTCGGGCAAGTAGGCGGTGGCGAACGAACCGAGCGCGCCGTGGTGGACGACATAAGGATCGGTGATCGGCAGGATGACGCGAGCGGCGTCCTTGCCCAGCCACTCGTCGAGCAGGTCCTGGACATAGACAACGTCAGGGGTGCCGTCGGCCTTGTGCTTGGGCTTCATGCCGTGGTCGGCGGTAATGACGATTGCGGCACCGAGGGCGTCGAGCGCGCCGAGATACTTGTCGAACATCTCGTAGAAGGCGTTGGCCTGCGGCACGCCGGGCGCGTACTTGTGCTGCACGTAGTCGGTGGTGGTCAAATACATCACGTCAGGCTTGAATTCCTTGAGCAGCTTGACGCCGGCGGCGAAGACGAACTCCGACAGCTCGGCCGAATAGACTTCCGGCACCGGCTTGCCGAGCCAGGCCGACGCGTTGTCGATGCCGTGCTCGGTCTTGGTCGAGACGTCGGATTTTTCCGACGAGAAGCAGATGGCGCGGCCGTCGTCAAACTTCAGGCCGCTGCCGAGCAGCGCGCGCAGCTTGTCCTTGGCGGTGACGACGGCAACTCGGGCGCCGGCGTCGTAGAAGGCCTGGAAGACGGTCGGCGCGCGCAAGAAGCGCGGGTCGTTCATCATCACTTCCTTGCCGGTCTCGCGCTCGTAGAGATAGTTGCCGCAGATGCCGTGCACGGCCGGCGGCCGGCCGGTGGCGATCGACAGATTGTTAGGGTTGGTGAAGCTCGGGATGACGCTGTGGGCGGTCCGCTCGGTGCCCTTGGCGCGGATCCTTTCGAGCGAGGGCATCAGGCCGGCCTTGACCGCCTCGTCGAGATAGGCCGGCTCGCAGCCGTCGAGGCAGATGGCAATCGCCGGCACGCGCGGCCATTCGTAGGTCCGGCCGTTGGCGCTGACGTTGATCGTGGTCATCTTGTTCATTGGGGGGAGGGTCCTTTGTAATCTTCTTGTTATCAGGCGGCGAGCTTGGCGCGCTCGGCAATTGCGGCGGCGGGGGGAGCTGCGGTGTCGACGCCCATTTCGCGCAGCGACTGGCCGGCGGCCTCGACCACCTTACGCATGACGTGCTCGTCCATCCGCCCGATGCAGCCGACGCGGAAGCTGTCCACAACGGTCAGCTTGCCCGGATAGATGATGAAGCCCTTTTCCTTCATCAGCTCGTAGAAGCGGTCGAAGGCGAAGTCCGGATGGGCCGGGTTGAAGAATGTGACGATGATCGGCGACAGCCAGCGGTCCTTGAGCAGCGTCTCGAAACCGAGTTCGCGCATGCCTGAAACCATGACGTCGCGGTTTCTGATATAGCGGGCGCCACGTCCGGCAACGCCGCCCTCGGCCTCGTGCTGGCGCAGCGCCTCGAGGAAGGCCGCGACCACATGCGTCGGCGGCGTGTAGCGCCATTGGCCGGTCTTGTTCATGTGCGCCCACTGGGCGTGCACGTCGAGGCTGAGCGAGTGGCTGCGGCCTTTGGCGGCTTCAAGCTCGCTCTTGCGGGCGATGATGAAGCCGAAGCCGGGCACGCCTTCGATGCACTTGTTGGCCGACGACACCATCGCCTCGTAGCGGATTTCGCTGACGTTGAGCGGGATCGCGCCAAACGCGCTCATCGAGTCGACGAGGAACTTGCGGCCCTTGGCGTAGACGGTTTCGGAGATTTCGGCGACCGGATTGAGGATACCGGAACTGGTCTCGCAGTGGACCAGGATGACGTGGCTGATGGCAGGATCGGCATCGAGCGCGGCGGCAACCTCGTCGCCACGCGGCGGCATGTAGTCGCCCTTGTCGATGGCGACGTGGTCGCGGCCGAGATAGCCGAGAGTCTGGACGATGCGCTGGCCGTAGGCGCCGTTGACCAGAACGAGCGCCTTGCCATCCCGCGGCACGAAGGAGCCGAGCATCGCCTCGACGGCGAAGCTGCCGCTGCCCTGCATCGGCACGCAGTCGAATTCGCCGTTTCCGTCGCCGAGCATGGCAAGAAGCCGCTGGCGCATCTCGGCCGTCATCGCCCTGAAGTCGCCGTCCCACGAGCCCCAGTCGCGCAGCATTGCCTGCTTGACGGCGTAGGAGGTCGTCAGCGGACCGGGGGTCAGCAAATAGGGCTCGCCCAGCGCCGGGGCAGGGAAGGGGGCTGCGGCTGCAAGCTTGTGTTCGGACAGCATTTCTTTCTCCTCGCCGTCTTCAGATGTTTGGTTCGACCTCACCTTGGGTCTCTTCGATCCATATGTAAAATCGTTATTTTGTATTCTTCAATAAGCTGAAACGATGATCATCGACAGCCGTCAGGCGGTCCTGGCAAGCCGGCTTTCCAGCAGGTCGCCACTCTGGGTCAGGATCGGATAGGCGACCGACACCAGCAGAGAATTGAACTCCTTCAGCGCCCGCACCGCCTCGAGATGGATGTCGCTGGTCTCGATGCTTTGCGGCGTGCCCGACTGCAGGCGCTTGAGATGGCGTTCGTGGCTGTCGCGTTCGAGCCTGCGCATGCGCTCCTTCTCGACCACCAGCTGGCGCGCCGCCTCGAGATCGCCGGATACCAGCACGTTCATGGCGATCTGCATGTTTGCCAGCACCCGGTCATGCAGCGCGGTCAGCTCCGACCAGCCCTCCCGGGAAAAGCTCAGCCTCTTGTCGCTCTTCTCCTCGGCCAGAACGAGCAGGTTCTTGGCGATGATGTCGCCGGCATGCTCGAGATTGATGGCAAGGTCGGTGAGCTCGATGCCGCGCCGCGCCTCGTCCTGGGTCATCGTCCCGCGGTTGACCTCGGCAATGTAGAGCTTGATGTCGGTGTGGGCGCGGTTGACCTCGTCGTCGAGCTTGCGCACCTGGTCGACACGCGCCCGGTCGCCGGATTCGAAAAGATCCATCACCGGGCGCAGCATGATCTCCACCACCTCGGCCATGCGCAGCACCTCGCGCGTGGCACAGGCGAGAGCCACGCTCGGCATCTTGATGACTGTCCTGTCGAGCGCACTTGTACGGCGAGACATCAGGTCGAAGCTTTCCTGCCCGGCTGGCGCGTCCGGCAGGATGAGCCGGACCAACCGTTCCATCGGGTCGGTGAAGGGCAGGCACAGGACCAGCAGAGCAAGGTTGAAGGCGAGGTGCATGTTGACCACCTGGCGCGCGGCGCTTTCGCCGAACCAGGCCATCGGCAGTTCCACCAGTTGCAGGGCAACCAGGATCGCGACTGCGGCTGTGGCCCGGAAGATCAGGTTGCCGACCGGGATGCGCCTGGCATCGATGGCCTGGCCGCGCGTCAGCCCGACGGCGACGAGGCCGGCGCCAAGATTGACGCCGAGGATCATCGGCAGCGCCACCTCGGCCGGCAGCACGCCTTGCGCCGCCATCGACATGAACAGCAGCACCGAAGCGACGCTGGAATGGATCAGCCAGGTGAACAGGGCGGCGGCGGCAAAGGCCGTCACCGGATCGCTACGCAGGTAATCGACGGCCATCGGCAGAAACGCGCTATGGCGCATCGGCGCCGTCGCTTCGCCGACCATGCGCAGCGAGATCAGGATGAAAGCGATGCCGAGCAGGGTGCGGCCGGTCTGCTTGACGATGCGCGCCTCGACCTTGAGGAACAGCGTTGCGCCGGCAAAGAGCAGCAGCGGCACCAGCCAGGAAAGATCGAAGGACAGGGCCTGCACCACCAGGGCAGAGCCGACATCGGCGCCTAGCATCACCGCGAGCCCGCCCGAGACGGTCATCACGCCGGTTGCAGCAAAGCCTGAGGCGAGCACTGCCACGGCGGTGGCGCTTTGCAGCATGACGGCGAGCACGGTGCCTGCGGTTGCTGCCCGCACCCGCCCCCTGGTCGCACCGCGCAGCGCCTCACGCAGCAGCGCGCCATGCGCGCGCTCGACGCCGGTGCGCACCATGCGCACGGCCCATAAAAGCAGCATGATGGCGCCTGCCAGTTGCAGCAGGATGAACATGAAATGCATGGCCGCGAGCCTCCGATTGCAAGCGCGCAGCTGTGGCGCTTGCCCTATCCTCGGCTGTTGTGAACATAAGTCAAATCGTTAGTTTCGATATTTGTATTGGCTGAGTTTATTGCTATTCTGCCCCTACGTCAGGGAACGAGTATGCGCTACGTACAGCTTCGAGCATTCCACTATGTCGCGATTTGCGGCGGCTTTTCGCGCGCCGCCGAGACGCTGTTTCTTACCCAGCCGGCGATCTCCGACCAGGTGCGCAAGCTCGAGGAAGAATACGACGTTTTGCTCTTCAACCGCCACAAGAAGCAGGTGACGCCGACGGCCGCAGGCCAGCAATTGCTCGAGATCACGCGGCGGATGTTTGACACTGAGCAGCAGGCGCTGGAACTGCTGTCGGAATCGCGCGCGCTGCGTTCGGGCACATTGCGCATCGTCGCCGACGCCGCCCACCACCTGCTGCACATTCTCGGCCAGTTCCGGCAGAAATATCCCGGCATCCAGGTTTCGGTTCGTGCCGGCAATACCGAGACGGTTATCTCCAGCCTCTACAGCTACGAGGCCGATATCGGCGTGCTCGGCGAAATCCCGACCGGGCGCGATTTCGAAGTGGTGAACCTCAACTCGACGCCGATCGTCGCCTTCGTCTCGACCGACCACCCGCTGGCGGCGGCCAAGTCGCTGTCGCTGCATGAATTGTCGCTGCTGCCGCTGGTCATGCGCGAGCGTGGTTCGAAGACCAGGGCGAAGCTGGAAGACCTTGCAGCGAAGGAAGGCTTCGAGTTCAAGCCGGCGATTGAGGCGGAGGGGCGCGAGGCGGTGCGCGAGATCGTGGCGTCAGGCGCCGGCATAGGCTTTGTCTCGGCGGCCGAGTTCGGCCAGGACGCGCGGCTGGTGCAGATCCCCATCGACGCACCCGAAATGCTGATGGACGAGGCGCTGATCTGCCTCAAGGAGCGCAGCGGCGGCAAGCTCGTTCGGGTTTTCCTCGACATCGCCCGGTCGGTGCCTGCGGGGTGACGGGCTGGCAGTCCCGACTATCTCGTCATGTCGGCCAGGGCATGGCGCATCGCAGAGCTGGTGATGCCGAACATGCCGCCATAGGGGATGTGGAGGTCGATGATGACGAACATGACGCTGGCGACGGCCACCACGCCGATGGTTAGCACGACGGCGCCCAGCATCTTACGCGGAATCTGCAACCCGAAGCTCAGGAATACCAGCGCCAGCCAGACGCTGACGATACGGCTGAACGAACCGCGGGAGACGCCGTTGGCATCCTCGATGACCGCCCAGCGGCTCTCCTGCACCAGGGTGTAATCGTTGCGGCACCTGGCAGCCATGTTGGTGTGCAAGGCATCCGATGACGTCAGCCCGTCCACCATCAATCCAACCTCGTTGATGAGCGCCTTCAGGCCTTGGTCTTCGCCGCTTGCGGCGATCTTGCTGATATCGGGCATGCCGTCCACGACAGGCGCGGGCTCGCTCGTCCAGGTGCTGGCTATGACGGCGGCGGTGTATTGGCGAAGAATCCGCCTTGCAGGCTCCATCTCGGTGCCGAAATTGCGCAGGCACTGGTCGAGCCGGGCCAGTCTTGCGGCATAGAGCGAACGGTCCTTGTTGGCTGCGTCGAAAGCCTGCTTCCCCGTCGACAGCTGCAGGCTGAGAACCAGTGCGGCAAAGGTGACGAGAAGTCCCGTCACCAGCCGCAGTGCATCCATGTTGCCTTGCGACAGGTGGTCTTCATGCAGGCGCACGCGCAGCGCCACCCCGCAAATGGCGGCCACGATGAACAGTATCAGGAACCCGAACCCGTAGAGGATTTCCATGGTGCTGGACGGTGAGGGACCGACTGTCGGCTTCAGCCGAGGCTAACCCACGCTGCTGGATGGCACAATGCCAGTGGGGAGCACGGCAAGTCCAAAGGGCCCTAGTGCTCTTCTCGTGTCTCTATCGGGGTGCCGGGGAGATAGAGTGAAATCGGCCGGATTTCGTACACGGCGGTCGGGTTGGCGGAGCGGAGTTCGCGCGCTGCCGCAACCGCCGCGTCCATCGTCGGATAGTCCACGACGTAGAAACCGAGCAACTGCTCCTTGGTCTCGGCAAAGGGACCGTCGGTGACGAGGCCGAGCCCTTTTCCCCTGATTGTCACCGCGCTCTCCGTCGGCCCCAGGCGCGCCGCCGGGCCCAGATGCTTCTCGCGGACGAGGCGGTCGTTGACCTCGAGCAGATCCTTCATCAGGGCCGCATCCTCCTCCTCGGTCCAGGATTCGACCACGCCCTCGGCGTGATATGCCAGGATTGCGTACAACATGCGCTGCCTCTCCCTTGTCTGTACATCTCGGTTTCCGGGGAGGCACAGTATTGGGTTCGACTGCCCGCGGGCAAGCCGCCGCGACCGACTGCCCATTTTCCCATGCGCTGCTATGCCCCGACAGAGAGCTCTCGCGCTCGGCGCGCGCGCGTGCCATAAGCCGCCGCAGCTCCCCCTCCCAGGCCTTGGTTTCCATGATCCGCATCGAGAATATCAGCAAGCAGAACAGCCACCGGCTGCTTTTCATCGAGGCTTCGGCCACGCTGCAGAAGCAGGAGAAGATCGGCCTCGTCGGCCCCAACGGCGCCGGCAAGACGACGCTTTTCCGCATGATCAAGGGCGAAGAACTGCCCGACGAAGGCCAAGTCTCGACCGAGCGCGGCATCACCATCGGCTATTTCAACCAGGATGTCGGCGAAATGGCGGGCCGCAGTGCGGTCGCCGAGGTCATGGAAGGTGCCGGGCCGGTGAGCGAGGTCGCTGCCGAAATGCGCGAACTCGAGGAGGCGATGGTCGACCCCGACCGCGCCGACGAGATGGACGCCATCATCGAACGCTACGGCGAGGTGCAGGCGCGCTACGAGGAACTGGACGGCTATTCGCTCGACGGCCGCGCCCGCGAGGTGCTCGACGGCCTGAGCTTCACCCAGGAAATGATGGACGGCGACGTCGGCAAGCTGTCGGGCGGCTGGAAGATGCGCGTGGCGCTCGCCCGCATCCTGTTGATGCGGCCCGACGTGATGCTGCTCGACGAACCGTCCAACCATCTCGACCTTGAAAGCCTGATCTGGCTGGAGGACTTCCTCAAGGGCTACGACGGCGCGCTGCTGATGACCTCGCACGACCGCGCCTTCATGAACCGCATCGTCAACAAGATCATCGAGATCGACGGCGGCTCGCTGACCACCTATTCCGGCGACTACGAATTCTACGAACAGCAGCGTCAGCTTGCCGACAAGCAGCAGCAGGCACAATTCGAGCGCCAGCAGGCGATGCTGGCCAAGGAGATCAAGTTCATCGAGCGCTTCAAGGCGCGCGCCTCCCACGCAGCCCAGGTACAGAGCCGGGTCAAGAAGCTCGACAAGATCGATCGCGTCGAGCCGCCCAAGCGTCGCCAGACGGTGGCCTTCGAGTTCCAGCCGGCGCCACGTTCGGGCGAGGACGTGGTCACGCTCAAGAACGTGCACAAGCGTTATGGCAGCCGCAGCATCTATGAAGGCCTGGACTTCCAGGTCCGCCGCAAGGAGCGCTGGTGCATCATGGGCATCAACGGCGCCGGCAAGTCGACGCTGCTGAAGCTGGTTGCCGGTGCCTCCGAGCCCGACGACGGCACGGTCGCCCGCGGCCCGAGCGTCAAGATGGGGTATTTCGCCCAGCACGCCATGGACCTGCTTGATGGCGACCGCACGGTGTTCGAGCAGCTGGAATACACCTTTCCGCAGGCGGGGCAGGCGCCGTTGCGCGCGCTCGCCGGCTGCTTCGGCTTCTCCGGCGACGAGATCGAAAAGAAGTGCCGGGTGCTGTCAGGTGGCGAAAAGGCGCGCCTGGTGATGGCGATCATGCTGTTCGACCCGCCCAACCTTTTGGTGCTCGACGAGCCGACCAACCACCTAGACATCGCCACCAAGGAGATGCTGATCGCAGCGCTTGCGCAATACGAAGGCACCATGCTGTTCGTTTCGCACGATCGCCATTTCCTTGCCGCCCTGTCGAACCGGGTGCTGGAGATCACGCCTGACGGAGTCCACCAGTATGGCGGCGGCTATGTTGAATATGTCGAGCGCACCGGCCAGGAAGCGCCCGGCCTAAGGCACTGACGTCAGGCGACGCGGCCTTCGAACAGGTCGCGCTCGCGCGCCAGCCCTTCGCCGACGACGTCGAAGAAAGCACGGACACGAGCCGTGCCCTTCAAATCCCGATGGGTGACGATCCACAACTCGCCGGAGAGCTCTTCGATGGGCTCGGCCAGCGCGCGCACGAGGCCCGGCTCATTGTCGCAGAGATAGCAGGGCAGCAGCGCAAGCCCGATGCCGGCCTTGGCTGCCACCGAATGGTTGACCAGGCTGTTGGTGCGGTAGACGAAGCGCTCGGCCGCGACGTTCCGTTCCAGCCAGTCGGCGGCCATGATGCCGCCCGCGGTCTCCTCCCAGCCGATCAAGGCATGTGCGCCCAGCGCCGCAGCTTCGCCGATCGGGCCGCCATTGATGTCGAGATAGGCTTGAGAGGCAAAGAGCGTCCATGCGACGCCTGCGAGCTTGCGGCCCCAGAGGTCGCCCTCTTTCGGCCGGATCGGCCGCAGCGCGACATCCGCTTCTCGGCGCGACAGGCTGAGCACGCGGTTGTCGATGGCGAGTTCGACGACGATGCCGGGATGCGCGGCGCGGAATTCGGCCAGATGCTTCGTCAGCCTGGAATAGGCGAGCGTTTCCGACGAGGTGACACGCAGCCGCCCGGACAGTCGGCCATCGGCTCCGGCGATGTCGCGCGCCAGCGCCAGCGCCTCATCTTCCATGCGCTCTGCGGCAGCGGCCATGCGTTCGCCTGCCGGTGTCAGTTGGTATGTACCGCCAGGCAGGCGCTCGAACACGCGCACTCCCTGCCGCTGCTCGAACGCGTTGAGCCGGCGAAACACCGTCGAGTGGTCGATGCCGAGCAGTCCGGCCGCCGTAGTGAGGCTGCCGGCGCGGGCCACCGCCAGCACAAGCCTAAGTTCGTTCCAGTCTTCCATGCCTGCCTTCTAGCACGGCCGGCGCTTGCAGTCATGCAAGCGATGCTGGCGAGAACCCAACGAGCATTGCGACAACGCAAGAGCTAGCTTTGTCCCTGGAAGCAACGACCGCACGGTCAAAATCCGAGAGGACAGATCATGAAGCTCTATTACGCCACCGGCACCTGCTCGCTGTCGCCCCATATCGTGGCGCTCGAAGCGGGCATTTCGCTCGACATCGAACGCGTCGACATCTTCAAGAAGCCGCATGTCACCTCGACAGGCCACGACTTCACCAAGGTGAATCCAAACGGCTACGTGCCGGTGCTCGAACTCGACGACGGCTCGCTGCTCACCGAGGGCGCGGCGATCGTGCAATATCTTGCCGACCTCAGGCCGGAAGCGAAGCTGGCCCCTGCGGCCGGCACGCGCGAACGTTACGAGCTGCAGTCCTGGCTCAACTTCGTCGCCTCAGAACTGCACAAGATGTACAGCCCTTGGCTGTTCCATCCCGAATATGGCACCCAGGCGCAGGAGGTGGCGCGCGGCAAGATCGCCGAACGCCTCGCCTCTGTCGAAAGCCATCTGGCAGGCATCGGCCCCTACCTGATGGGGGAGACCTTTACCGCAGCCGACGCCTATCTCTTCACTATCGTCGGCTGGTCAGGCTTCGCCAAGGTCGATCTTTCCGCTTTCCTACGGCTGCGCGCCTTCATGGACCGCGTCGGCGCACGGCCGATGGTGCGCGAAGCGATGCGTGCCGAAGGCATGAAGCTCGCGGCCTGACCATGAACCCGCGACTTGCCTGGACCCTGCTTGTGGTAGCCGGCGTTCTCGATGTCGCCTGGGCGGTGTCGATGAAATATGCCGAAGGCTACACCCGCCTTGGCTGGTCGATCGTCTCGGTGCTTCTGCTGGCAGCCTTCGTCTACCTGCTCGGCAAGGTGCTGGAGGCGTTGCCCGTCGGCACCGCCTATGCGGTGTGGACTGGCATAGGCGCTGCCGGCACCGTCATCATGGGCGTCGTGCTGTTTGGCGAGACGCTTGGGCCGTTGCGTTTGGGCGGGGTCGTTGTCGTCCTTGCTGGCATTGCCATGCTCAAGCTGGCTGAGGCCTGACGCCAAAGAAAAGCCCCTCCCGCGATGGGAGGGCAGTCGGGGTGGGTAGGGTGAATGTTCAGGTGGCTTCGCGCAGGTCGGTGCTGTCGGCCTTCACCCGCTCCGACTTGGGGTCGTAGGGCGCCTTGAGATGTGCGGTCGCGGTGTGGCGTTCGCCGGCAAGGTCGATCTCGAAGCGGCCGCTTTCGATGAAGTCCTTGTCGACGCCCTCCGCATTGTCGAGCAGGCCGAGCGCAACGGAGCGTCCGAGCGTGTGGCCGTAGGATGCCGAGCGCACTTCGCCGACCGGCTTGCCGTTGCGCAGGATCAACTCGCCACCCCAGAGCATGGGGGCGGCGTCGTCGAGCGTGAATTGGACGATGCGGCGGGTGAGCTTGGCCTTGGCCTTGGCCGCGACCAGCGCTTCGTGGCCGATGAAGCCGCCCGGCTTGTCCATCGACACGGCGAAGGCAAGGCCGGCCTCGAACGGGTTGATGTCGGGGGTCAGCTCGCGGCTCCAGGCACGGAAGCCCTTCTCGATGCGCAGCGCCTCGAGCGCGTAGTAGCCGCAGTCGGTCAAGCCATGCTCGCGACCGGCCTCGTGCAGCGCCTCGTAGACGCCGACGGCAAACTCGGTCGGCACGATCAGCTCCCAGCCAAGCTCGCCGACATAAGTCATACGATTGGCGTAGGCGGTGGCATAGCCGATGTCGATCTCGCGGATACTGGCAAACGGGAAGCCGGCATTGGAGAGATCCGCCGAGGTCAGCTTGGCAAGGATGTCGCGCGAGCGAGGGCCCATCAGCGCCAGCACCGCATAGGATGAGGTGACGTCGGTCAGAGTGACATGAGCGTCCTCGGGGATATCTTTCGAAATCCAGTCGGCGTCGTGCACGGCCTGGGCCGAACCGGTGACGATCAGGAACTTATCGCGGCCAAGCCGCATCACGGTCAGGTCGCTCTCGTAGCCGCCGCGCTCGTTGAGCAAGCCGGTGTAGATCGAGCGGCCGATCTCGACGTCGATGTCGGCAGCGCAGATGCGGTTGAGCACGGAGGCTGCGTCGCGGCCTTGCACCATGATCTTGGCGAAGGAGGTCTGGTCGAAGATGCCGGCGGCCTCGCGGGTGGCCTTCATCTCCCGCTGCACGGCACCATGCCAGTTCTGTCGGCCGAAGGAATATTCGGTCTCCGGCTTCTCGCCCGGCACGGCGAACCAGTTGGCGCGCTCCCAGCCCATCTTGGAGCCGAAGCAGGCGCCCCTGGCGGCCAGCCGGTCGTAGAGCGCCGAGCGGCGGAACGGCCGCGCCGTGTCGAGTTCGCGGTTCGGCCACGGCATGGCGTAGTGCAGGCCGAGCGTTTCCTTGACGCGGTCGTGCAGCCAGCGCGGATTGTTGTTGAAGCCGGCGAAACGCCTGATGTCGACCGGCCACAGGTCCATGGTCGCGGCACCGTTGACGATCCACTCGGCCAGCGCCCGACCAGCGCCGCCGGCACTGGCGATGCCCATCGAGTTGAAGCCGGCGCCGACGAAGAAGTTCTTGAGTTCCGGCGCTTCGCCGAGGATGAAGTTGTTGTCGGCGGTGAAGCTCTCGGGCCCGTTGTAGAATTTCTTGACCTCGGAGGTTTCCAGCTGCGGCACGCGCACCAGCGCGTTCTGCATCAGGATCTCGAACTGGTCCCAGTCGTCGGGCAAAAGCGCGAACTCGAAATCGTCGGGGATGCCGTTCATGCCCCACGGCTTGGCCTCGGGCTCGAAGCCGCCCATGACAAGGCCGCCGACTTCTTCCTTGAAGTAGATGTAGCCGTCGGGATCGCGCAGCACTGGAAGGTCGGGATGCACGCCCTCGATCTTGCCGGTGACGATGTACATGTGCTCGGCCGAATGCAGCGGCACCGTCACCCCGCACATCGCGCCGACCTTGCGCGCCCACTGGCCAGCACAGTTGACGACGATCTCGGCTGCGATGTTTCCCTTGTCGGTCTCGACGCCGCAGGCCTTGCCGTCCTTGACGGTGATGCCGGTGACGCGGACACGTTCGATGACCCGCGCCCCGCGGTTGCGTGCGCCCTTGGCCAGCGACTGGGTCAGGTCGGTCGGGTTGGCCTTGCCGTCGCCGGGCAGCCAGACGGCGCCGACGAGGTCGTCGATGGCCATGACCGGCCACTTCTCCTGCGCTTCCCTGGCCGAGATCACCTCGATGTCGACGCCCTGTGCGCGGGCGGATGCCGCGGTGCGCTTCAGCACCGTCATGCGGTCGGCGCTGCGGGCCACCGACAGCGAGCCGCAGTTCTTCCAGCCGGTGGCAAGGCCCGTCTCGGCCTCAAGCTCGCTGTAGAGCTGGGTCGAATATTTGATCAGGCTCGTCATGTTGGCGTGGCTGCGCAATTGCCCGACCAGACCGGCTGCATGCCAGGTGGTGCCGCCGCTGAGCTGACCCTGCTCGAGCAGCACGACGTCGGTCCAGCCGAGCTTTGTCAGGTGATAGGCGACCGAGCAACCGATGATGCCGCCGCCGACAATGACGACGCGTGCCTGCGTCGGGAATTCCTGCGCCATGATGAAAAGACCTCCCAAGGTGATGGTCGCTACCTTAGCGTGGTCGCAACAAAATGCAACATTAAATGCAACAAATAATCACATATGCCTGGAACCCGACGAGGCAGGGACCGCGCGGTGCAGAGTCCAGCAATTTTTTCCCGACCCTGTCGGAACGAGTCTCCGCCGAACGTCTTCAAGGCGTACAGTCGGCAGGTGCGATGAGGAGATCAGACATGAGAAAGATCGTGGTGGGTGCATTCATGAGCCTCGACGGCATCATGCAGGCACCCGGCGGACCCGACGAGGATTCGATCGGCGGCTTCAAACTCGGCGGCTGGGCGGCGCCCTATTTCGACGACACGATGACCGAGGCGGTGGGCGAGATGTTCGCCAGGCCGTTCGACCTGCTGCTTGGGCGCAAGACGTACGACATCTTTGCCGCGCATTGGCCCTATGTCGATGCGGACGATCCCATCGGCCCGCTGTTCGACCGCATCAACAAATATGTGGCCACCCGCAATCCTGACCTGAAGCTCGGCTGGCAAAACAGCCATTCACTCGGCCCGGACGCAGTCGCCGCCGTGCGCAAGCTGAAGGCTGGGGACGGTCCCGACATGCTGACCCAGGGCTCGACGGATTTCCTCAAGACCCTGTTCGCAGGCGACCTCGTCGACGAACTCAACATCTCGATCTTCCCGCTGGTGCTGGGCAAGGGCAAGCGCCTGTTCGGCGACGCCGCCCTGCCGTCGGCGCTGAAGCTGGTGTCGTCGAAGGTTTCCGGCACCGGAGTGACGGTCAACAAGTACATCCGTGACGGCGACATCGTCACCGGCTCGTTCGAGTTCGAGACCCCGACCGAGGCTGAACTGGAACGGCGGCGGAAGCTGACCTGATCGTCGGGCCGGGCAAACGCGGAGCGGCAGCCTCGCCGCTCCCCCAGGTCGGCTATTCGCCGACGATCACCTTCGGTCCCTTGCGCTCCAGTGCCTCCACCATCGCTGCGGGGGGAGGGGCGTCGACGATGATGCCGGCGGCAAGCTCGAAGCGTTGGATGCGCAGCGGCGTCAGCCGGCCGAACTTCGAGCTGTCGAGCACGAAATAGGCGCGGGCGGCGGTGGCCGCCATGCGCGAGCGCTGCTCGGCGCCGTTGCGGGTGAAGTCGGTGATCTCGCCATCGGGCGACAGCGCGCCGGCGCCGAGGAAAGCGACGTCGATGCGGAAGCGGCTTATGGCTTCGAGTGCGTCGATGCCGACGGCGGCCTCTTCCGACGGGTCGATCTCGCCTCCGAGCATGTGGACGCGCACATGCGGCTGGCGGCACATATGCAGGGCGATCGTCAGGCTGGTGGTGCAGATGGTCAGGTTCTGCTTGCCGGTAAGCGCATGCGCCACGGCGAGCGTGGTCGTGCCGGAATCGAGGAACACCACCATGCCGTCCTCGACGAGAGCTGCGGCGGCCCGGCCGATGGCGGCCTTGCCGCCGGCGTTCTCCTGGCTGCGCAGGGTGAGCGCCGGCTCGGTGGCCTCGAACAAAGTCGCCCCGCCATGGACGAGGTCGAGCTGGCCGCGCTCGGCCAAAAACTTCATGTCGCGGCGGATCGTCTCCCGCGACACGTCGAAGAAGGCGGCAAGCTCGGTGATGCCGACCGAACCGTCGGCGGCAAGCCGCCTCAGGATCTCGTCATGGCGGCGCGGCGCGAGCGCCTTGTGGTTCTGCGAGTCGGACATGGGGCCAATGTGGCGGCATTGCCGTCACATTGGCAAGCAGATGTTGCAATATGTGGCATGCGGCGCATGCCGCCACATCAGATCCGGACGCGTTCGCCCGTGGGGTCGTAGGCGCAGCGCTCCACCACGGTGGCGCGGCTGCGGCGGCCGAAGGCCTCGACCTCGATCTCCTGGAGGCGCATGTCGTCGCCCTTGAGATAGCCGAAGACGAGCGAAGCGCCGACCGTGTGGCCGAAGTCGCCGCTGGTCGTCATGCCGACGACGCGGCCGTTCACCGACATCGCCTCGCCGCCATAAACGGGCAGGGGATCATCCAGGCGGAAGCAGGCGAGCTTGCGGGTCAGTCCATGTTCCTTCTGGGCGGCGAGCGCGTCGCGGCCCTGGAAGTCGCCCTTCTTCATCGCAACGGCAAAGCCAAGGCCTGCTTCCAGCGGCGTATCGTCGGGCGTGATGTCGGCGCCCCAGTAGAGGTAGCGCTTTTCCATGCGCAGGCTCGAGATCGCCTTGTAGCCGACATCGGCAATGCCGAATGGAGCACCCGCCTCGCGCAGCACCTCATAGACATAGGCCATGTATTCCGTGGGCACATGCAGCTCCCAGCCGAGCTCGCCGACATAGGTGACGCGGGCAGCAAAGACCGGCGCCCAGCCGACGCGGATCTCGCGGCAGGTCATGTAGGGGAAGGCCTCATTGGAGACGTCGTGCTCGCTGGCCTTGGCCAGCACCTCGCGGGCCAGCGGCCCGCACAGATTGATGACGCCATAGGCGCCGGTCACGTCATGCACCGACACCGAGCCGTCGCGCGGCATGTGGCGGCGGATCCAGCCGCCGTCGCGGGTGCCGAAGGCGGATCCGGTGACAACATGGAAGCGGTCTGCGCCGCGTCGCATGATGGTGAGATCGGCCTCGATGCCGCCGCGCCTGTTGAGCAGCTGGGTGTAGATGACGGCGTTGTCGCCGCGGTCGACATTGGCTGCCGCCAGCCACTGCAGATAGGCGAGCGCGCCCGGGCCCGAGACCTCGAATTTCGAGAAGGACGACTGGTCGACCAGTGCCACGCCCTCACGTACGATCTTGTGTTCGCGGCCGATGACTTCGGCATAGGGCGCGCGTTCGAAGGTTTCGAGCGGCGGCTTGGCCTCGCCAGGCTTGAGGAAATAGTTGGGGCGTTCCCAGCCGAACTTGACGCCGTTGACGGCGCCCTGCGCGGTCAGCGTCTGGTAGAGCGGCGAGCGCCGTAGCGGCCGGCAGGCCGAACGTTCTTCTTCCGGCCAGGCGATGGCGTAATATTTCGAATAGGCCTCGATGGCGCTGTCCCTGAGATAGGCGAGCCCGCCATGCGGATGGCCGAAGCGGCGCAGGTCGAAGGCCCAGAGGTCCATGCCCGGGTCGCCTTCGACAATCCAGTTGGCCATGGCGCGGCCCGCGCCACCGGAAGCGGCGATGCCTGAGGTGAAGCCGCAGGCGACGAAGAAGTTCTCATAGTCGCCTGCAAGGCCCATGACCGGCTCGCCGTCGGCTGAGATCGGGATCGGGCCGTTGACCACGGCGCGCACGCCGAGTTCGCCAAGGATCGGAATGCGGTTTGCGGCACCTTCGATCACTTCCGAGATGCGCTCGAGATCGTCGGGGAAAAGCTCCTGGCCAAAACTCATCGGCAGCTTGCCGAGCCCGTAGGCGGCGCGGGTCTCCTTCTCCCAGCCGCCGATCGCCATCGCGCCCGGCTCCGGCTTGACGTAGAAATTGGCGTCGGGATCGCGCAGGGTCGGCAGGTCGTCGGGCACGGCAGGCGACTTCTCGGTGACGAAATATTCGTGCTCGACGACCGTGATCGGCAGGTCGATGCCGGCGAGTTCGCCGAGCTGGCGCGCCCACAGGCCGGCGGCATTGACGACGATCTCGCAGCCGACATCTCCATCCGCGGTCTTCACCGCGGTGATGCGGCGATCCTTGATGGCAAAGCCGGTGACCGTCACGCCCTCGACGATGCGTACGCCGCCTGCACGTGCGCCCTTGGCGTAGGCATGGGTCAGCGAATAGGGGTCGACATGGCCGTCTGAGGCGATCCAGGTCGCGCCGCGCAGGTCCTTGGTGTCGACCAGCGGGAACAGCCGCTTCACCTCGTCAGGCCCGACCAGCTCCATGTCGAAGCCGTAGCTCTTGGCGGCGGTATGGGCGCGCTTGAGTTCCTCCCAGCGGGCATCGGAAGCGGCGAGGCGCAGGCTGCCGACATTCTTCCAGCCGACGTCCTGGCCGGTCTCGGCACCGATCTTCGCACACAGGTCGGCGCTGTACTGCATCAGGCGCGTCAGGTTCACCTTGCTGCGCAGCTGGCCCATCAGGCCAGCGGCATGCCAGGTCGAGCCCGCCGTCAGCTGGTTCTTTTCGAGGAGCAGCACGTCCTTTTCGCCGGCCTTGGCGAGGTGGTAGGCGATGGAGGTGCCGATGGCGCCACCTCCGACGATGACGATGCGGGCGTGCGAGGGAAGCTTGGACATGTTGGCCTTTCGGGACTGGCCTCGCAGGCGGCGAGGAATTTTGGTTTCGGTGCGGCCGGCGCGTGCCGGCCTGTTCAGAGATCGAGGGTGAGGCTAGCTGACCTGGCGCGCGAGCAGCAGACGGTGAGGAAGTCGCGGCGCTCGTCGTCGGTCAAAGCCTGGTCGCGGTGGTCGGGTTCGCCGTCGAGATAAGGAACCATGCAGGAGCCGCAGATACCCTGCCGGCAGCTGGTCGCGATGTCGTGGCCGTCGGCCTTGAGCGCGGCGAGCAATGTCGTGCCAACGGATACCTGGATGGTCTTGCCGGTCGAGGCGATGGTCACCGAAAACTGCTTGTCGCCTTCCGCCTGCCTGGCCTCGGGTGTGAAGCTTTCGACATGGACTTGCTCGCGCGGCCAGCTTTCCGTGGCGCGGTTGAAGGCTTTCAGGAAACCGGCGGGACCGCAGGCATAGGCATGCACACCTGCAGCCGCAGTGCCGACGAGCGCCGCCATGTCAGGCCTGCGAGCCGGGTCGTTGCCGTCGAGATGGAGTGCCGCACGCCCTGCCGCGACCTCGGCCTGGATGATATCGCGAAACGCCACTTCCTTCAGCGAGCGGGCGCAGACATGGACGAAATAGCTCGCCTTGCTTCGCTTGAGATGGTGGATCATGGCGATGACAGGCGTGATGCCGATGCCGCCTGACATGAGGACGTGGTGTTGCCCATTCTCGGCAAGCGGGAACCCGTTGCGTGGCGGATCGGCGCGCACCAGCACGCCGCGTGCAAACGTCTCGGCGACTTCGAGCGAGCCGCCTTCGCCATTCTCCTCGCGCTGGACCGCCACCCAGTATTCGGCCCTGTTGGCCGGGTCGCCGCACAGCGAGTAGCAGCGTGCCCGGCTGCTCGGCAGGCGGAAGTTGAGATGCGCGCCCGCACTCCAGGCGGGCAATCGCTCGCCATGGGGCGACAACAGACGATACGCCGACACGCGGGGTGTCAGCACCTCGATCTCGGCCACTTGCAGCAGGATTTCCGGCCTGGAGAGCATTCTTCACGTGTCCCTGGGACTAGGCGCTGGCGACCCCCCCCCCTTGTGGGGGGGGGTAAGGGTGGGGGTACTGCCAGAGGCGGAGCCCGCCGGGATGGGAACCTGACATGGCATCGCCAGCGGACCCCCACCCTCAATCCCTCCCCACAAGGGGGAGGGGAGGTTGTCATCGTCGCGCTCAGATCACGCCGTCATCTGGTCGGCGTACCACCTGACATAACGATCGACATTGGCCTCTTTGGTCGGCGAATAGGGGCCGGGCTCGAAGCCGGGCGAGGTGATCCCAATCCACTGGCGGCGGCAGATCTCCCAGTCCTCCGACATCACCTGATCGTGGAAGGCGGCGATCTTCTCGGGGTCGTAGTCGCGGCCCTCGACAGCGTTTTCATCGACCAGCCAGTAGCCGCGAACGATGGTCCTGGTCGGTGACACCGGCGTGATCCGCACCGTATGGGCATAGTCGGAATTGGCGTGGCACCAGAAGTTGATGTTGGTGTTGGCGCGCGCCGTGCCCATGTCGGGATCGGTGAAACCGGCCATCAGCACGTCGCAGACCAGCTGCCCGTCCGGACTCTCGGTGACCATGCCCTTGCGCACCGGGGTGCGGTTGGCGCGGAACCATTCGGACGTGTTGTTGGACGAGGTGTTGACGCGGGCCGTGTCGAGACCGGCTTTTTCCCAGCGGATGCGGCAGTCGCCCAGCCGCTCCGAAATCTCGTCCTTGAGGTCGGGATTGTCGTTTTCGGTGTCGTACTGCACCGAGACATAGCCATGGTGGTTGGCTTCGCAGTGATAGCACTCGCGATTGTTCTCGACGACGATCTTCCAGTTCACGTCGATCTCGTAATCGCGGATCAGCGCGATCTTTGCCTTGGCCATGCCTTGCGATTTCAGGATCGGCGACAGGTGGTCGCGCAGCTCGTGGAAGGGCGAGGGGGTCCCGGACAGGTTGACGAAGATCAGCCCGTCGAACTCTTCCGCATGCGCCCGCTTCAGGCCGTGTGCGGCCTTGTCGAAATCTTCGCCCATCATCGGTGCGCCGATCAGCTGGCCGTCATGGGCATAGGACCAGGAGTGATAGGGGCAAACCAGTCGTGTCGCCTTGCCCTTCTCCTTGGTGCAGATGATCGAGCCGCGGTGGCGGCAGACATTATGGTGGGCATGCACCTTGCCGTCGCGGTCGCGCACCACGACGACGGGCGCGCCGCCGACATCGAGCGTCATGTAGTCACCCGCCTTGGGCAGCTCGATCGAGTGGCCGGCGAAGAACCAGCTGTTGCGGAAGATGCGGGCCTGCTCTTCGGCGAAAATCTCGGGATCGGTGTAGAAAGCGCGCGGCAGGCCGTAGCCGGGGCGATAACCCTGGAGCCAGTGGACGTTCATAGCAGTGCCTCCCAGATGCAGAACTGGGCGGATTGGAACCGCTATTGCCTGTGCGAGCAAACGCGATTACCTTGGGGGAAGCGTAAGAAAATCTAATGGTGCTATGGCCTCTGCCCGACCACCCCTGAACTGGCTCCGGGCCTTCGAGGCTGCGGCACGGCTTGGCAGCTTCGCTGCCGCCGGCGCGGAACTGAACGTCACGCCCTCGGCCATCTCCCAGCACATCAGGGCGCTCGAGCTCAGGCTCGGCAAGGAGCTGTTCGACCGCCACGCCAATGGCGTCAGGTTGACCGACCGGGGCCGCCGTTATGCCGAAGAGCTCGGACGTGCCTTCGGCCTGATCGATGAGGCGACCGCCAGGATCGCCGGACGCGGCACGCGCGAAATGCTGGTCGTGCATGTGCCGACGTCGTTTGCCAGCCAGTGGATCGCACCGCGGCTCGACCTGTTTCGTGCCTCCCATCCGACCATCGATCTCAGGCTGACCGCGCTCGACCATGGCGAAGGCAAGGTCGATGCCGCGATCGAGTTCGGCTGGGGCAACTGGCCGAAGCGCGAGGCGACGCTGCTTTTGCGCGACGAGACCTTTCCGGTCTGTACGCCGAAATATGCCGAGTCGCTGAATTCACCCGAGGACCTGAGGGCTCGAGACCTGCTGCATGTGCCCGGCTATGACGAGGATTGGGACACCTGGCTCGCCCATGTCGGCGTTACCGGCATCGACACATCGGCCGGTTCGTTCTTCGACCAGTCGATCATGGGCATTCGTGCCGCGATCGAAGGCAAGGGCGTGCTGCTCGGCAGGACGGCGCTCATCGAACGCGAACTGGCGAGCGGCCTCCTGGTGGCGCCGTTCGAGCAGCGACTGCGCGGGGCGGGATCCTACTGGTTCCTTGCCACGCCGCAGAAAGCCAGGACACCGAAGGTGACGGCTTTCCGTGACTGGCTGTTGAGCATGACCGCGCCCGTGGCAGCCGTCGGGGCGTGATCTCGGACTGCCCGGGGTGACGCTTGCCGCAAATTGCAATGTTGCATTTTGTGCTATTTTGCGCCAATTTGTGACTCAACGGTTTTGGCCTGGGAAAAGTCGAGCTCCTGCCTTGCCGCATGCGCCGGGAGGGCCACATGAACGCGCCAAGCAAGCACACGGACTTCGATGTTGGAGCCCGCTGGCCGGGTGTGGGTTTCCAGCGTTCGGTGCCGCGATCCCAAGTGGCACAAGCATCGGCCGAGTTCTCCATCCTGCTCTTGCAGGGCTTTTCCCAGCTCTGCCTGTCGTCACTGGTCGAGCCATTGCGGCTTGCCAATGCGCTGGCCGGCACCGAGCTGTTTCGCTGGAAGCTCGTCAGCCTCGACGGACGCTCGGTGGCGAGCGCCAGCGGCATTGCCGTCGAGGTATCAGGCAGTTTCGCCGAGGCGGCCAAGGCGCTGCCGTTCGAGCCGCAGGCGGCATTGGCGATCTGCGCCGGGGAGGGCGTGGAACAGCACGGCTCGCAGGAGCTGCGCGCCTGCCTGCGCCGTATCGGCCGCGCCCAACTCCCAATCTATGCGTTGGGCACCGCGACCTGGCTGCTGGCCGATGCGGGTCTGCTCGGCGATGCGCGCTGCACCATCCACTGGGGCAAGATGGCAGCACTTTCCGAAACCTTCTACGATCTCGCCATCGACGACGCGCTGTTCGTGCGCGACGGCCAGATCGTCACCTGCGCCGGCGAACTCGCCGCCTTCGACCTTGCCATCGACATCGTGCAGGAACGCTGCGGCACGGAATTGGCGCGCAGCATCTGTCAGCATGTCACCGCCGATCGCTGGCGCGACGGCGCCGCCTGCCAGTCGGTGCCGCCGGGCCTTCGTTATGGCAGCACCGGCAAGAAACTGTTGCGCATCGTCCAGCTGATGGAAAAGCACATCGAGGAGCCGCTGTCGCTGGAGGAGATCTCGGCCCAGGTGTCGCTGTCGCGGCGCCAGATCGAACGGCTGTTCGAACGCCATCTCGCGACGACGCCATGGCAGCATTATCTCGGCCTGCGGCTCGCCAAGGCGCGGCAACTGATCGAACTCACCAACATGCCCATCATGAACGTCGCCGTTGCCTGCGGCTTCGTCTCGTCTTCGCATTTCTCGAAAAGCTTTCGCGACCACTTCAAGGTCCTGCCGAGCAAGTTGCGCTCGCCCGCGGCGTGACGATCAGGCGTCGACGCTAACGGCGCTTCGACATCAGGCTGGACAGCCTGTCGTTCGCAGGCGATCGCTGCTGCTCAGGCCGCCATAGGGCGTCACTACCCGGCGTGGAAGACTCGGCGCTGCGCTCCAGGGCCACGGCATAGCCCTGGACTTGCGTCCACCTCATCGCGTGAAGCTCTGGGCGTTGCCGGCGTCGACATTGATGATGTTGCCGGTCGACTTGGCCGACATGTCGGAGGCGAGGAAGTAGACGGCCTCGGCGATGTCTTCCGGGAAGACCGAGCGCTTCAGCATCGAGCGCTTTCGGTAGTGTTCCTCAAGTTCGTCCGGCTGCATCGCATAGGCCGCCGCGCGCTGTTCACGCCATTCGCCGGTCCAGATCTTGGAGCCGCGCAGTACGGCATCCGGATTGACCGTGTTGACCCGGATCTGGTGCTCCGCCCCTTCGAGCGCCAGGCAGCGGGCAAGATGGATCTCGGCCGCCTTGGCGGTGCAGTAGGCCGCCGCATTGGGCGAGGCGGCAAGCCCATTCTTCGAGGCGATGAAGACGATGTTGCCGCCGAGCTGCTGCTGCTTGAAGGTCCGGAAGGCCTCGCGCGACACCAGGAAGTAGCCCTTGGCGAGGATATCCATGTTCCGGTTCCACATGGAAAGTTCAGTGTCCTCGATCGGCGCCGACGACGAGATGCCGGCGTTCGAGACCAGGATGTCGACGCCGCCGAACTCGACGGCGCTTGCGGTATAGGCTGCAGCCACGCCAACCTCGTCGGTGACGTCGAGCTGCACCGGCCGCACCACATCCTTGCCGAAAGTTTTGCCCAACTCGTCATGGGCAGTCGCCAGTGCCTGCTCGTCTATGTCGGCGATCACCACGCAGGCGCCCTCGCGCAGAAGCCGGACCGCGGTTGCCTTGCCGATGCCGCCGGCGCCGCCCGTGACCAAGGCGATCTGCCCTGCCAGCGACTTCGGCTTGGGCATGCGCTGCAGTTTGGCTTCCTCGAGCAGCCAGTACTCGATGTCGAAAGCCTCCTGCTCGAGCAGGCCGATATAGGTCGACACCGCCGAGGCACCGCGCATGACATTGATGGCGTTGACGTAGAACTCAGCCGAAATCCTGGCGGTCGCCTTGTCGGCGGCGAAGGTGAACATGCCGACGCCGGGCACCAGGTAGACCACGGCATTGGGGTCGCGCACGGCGGGCGAATCCGCATGCTTGCAACGATCGTAATAGGCCTGGTAGCCGGCGCGGTAATCGTCCAGCGCCTGGGGCAGGGCTGCGACCACGGCATCCACGTCCGGCTTTGACGGATCGAAGGCGACCACCAGCGGCCTGATCTTGGTGCGCAGGAAATGGTCGGGGCAGGAAGTGCCGAGTGCCGCAAGGTCGCTCAGGTCGTGCGAGTTGACGAACTCCAGCACGGCGTCGCTATCGTCGAAATGACCGAGCTTGCGCACGCCTTGTTGCGAGATCATTCCGCGGATGCGGGGCATCAAGCGCGCAGCGATTGCACGGCGTTCGACCGCCGGCAACGACTTCACGGCCGTGCCGCCGAAAGCCGGCTTGCCCTTCGTCTCGCCTTCGAACCAGCCGATGGCCTTGTTGATGGTGTCGATGGTGATCGAGTAGCATTCTTTTGGCGTATCGCCCCAGGTGAACAGGCCATGGCTTTCGAGCACGACGCCCTTGGCTGAGGGATTTTCCAGGCAGAATTTTTCCAGCCAGAGGCCGAGCTCGAAGCCCGGCCGCTTCCACGGCAGCCAGCCGATCTCGTCGCCAAAGATCCTGGCGGTCAGTGCCTTGGAATCCTTGGCCGCGGCGATCGCGATGATCGCGTCGGGATGCATGTGGTCGACGTAAGCCCTTGGAACATAGGCATGAAGCGGGGTGTCGATGGAGGCCGCGCGCGGGTTGAGGTTGAAGGTGCAGTGCGGCAGGTAGCCGACCATCTCGTCTTCATGCGCGAGGCCGCGATAGAGCCCCTTCAGAGCCCTGAGCTTGTCCATATAAAGCGTGGCGAAGCCGTCGAGCTTGATCGAGGCGCTGTCGCCGCCCGATCCCTTGACCCATAGCACCTCGACCTCGGCGCCGGTCAGCGGATCCTGCTGGATGATCTTGGACGAGGTGTTGCCGCCGCCATAGTTGGTGACACGCTTGTCCGAACCCAGGATGTTGGAGCGATAGACCAGCCGCTCCGGCTCGCTCATGGCGGCGGCCTTCGCGTCGTCCCACAGATTTGCAAGCCGCGTGGAGTTGGTGTCGGGCATGTCGGATTCCTCCCGGCGCGAGATCGGGCGCCGCTCTCGTTTGGCCGTAAAATCAGGCCAAGCCATGCGGTTTGTCAATCGCAAAAAGATTGAACTTTGTCATTGTGCGGCGCGGTATGATCTAGTTGCAGCGCGATATGAGCAATTTTCGTCACAAACCGCTTGCGCAAGAATCTGATTTGCGTAAGTTAGCTCATGGCACTGCCTTTTCGCGACGCCATGGGAGGTGTTTTCGTGAACGACATGGTCCGCCAACGGCAGATCGTCGAGCTCTTGCGCGACAGACCCTTTGCTTCGGTGCGCGAGTTGCAGGAGCATCTCGGTGTTTCCGCGGCCACCGTGCGGCGCGACATCGACAAGATCGATGAGGCAGGCGGTGCCCGCAAGGTCTATGGCGGTGTCTCCGCGCTTGATGGCGCAGCGCAGGGCACGGCCTTCGCGCGGCCCTATGACGAGAACCGCGATCTGGCCGTCGAGCCCAAGCGGCTGATCGCCGAGCTTGCCGCGACCATGGTTGCCGATGGAGACGCGGTAATCGTCAATGGCGGTTCGACCTGCTTCCATCTCGGCGTCATGCTGGCCGACCGCAATGTCCGCCTGTTCACCAACTCCATGCCGCTGGCCGGTTATCTCGGCGAGCACGGCAAATGCAGCCTGACACTTGCCGGCGGCGAACTGCATCGCGAGCCACGTGTGATCTACTCGCCGTCGCAGCCGATCAATTTCTACGCCTCCAAGTTCTTCCTCGGGGCGCAAGGGATCAGTGCCGACGGTCTGCATGAATCGCATCCGCTGATGGTGCGCTCGATCCAGGAACTCAGCCGCAATGCCGACCAGATCGTCGTGCTGGCCGATAGCCGAAAATTTTCGATCCATGCCCGCAATGCGGCCTTGCCGCTGTCGCGTGTCGGCATGCTGATCACCGACGACGGCCTGTCCGACCAGCATGCCAAGATGCTGGAGAGTGCAGGCATAACGCTTCGCATCGCTTCCAACGGGGGCGGGGCATGAGCGGCGCGCTCGCAGTCTTCGATCTCGGCAAGACGAACTCCAAGCTGTTCGTGTTCTCGCCCGATGGCACATTGCTCGACGAACGCCGCACCAAGCCGATCTGGCAGGGTTTTCACGGGCGGAGCGTGCTCGACGACGAACGGCTGTTCGCCTGGATGAACCATGAATTGGCCGAGGTCGCAGCGACGCACGACGTGACGCGGCTGACGATATCGGCCCATGGCTGCGCCTTTGCGCTGGTGCGCGGCAACGAGCTCCTGCATCCGATCCTCGACTACGAGCAGGAAATTCCCGATGCGGTTGCCGATGCGATCGACCCGATCCTGCCCGACTTCGCCGAGACCTATACGCCATGGCTGCCTCTAGGCTTTTCCATTGCCCGCCACATCTATTGGCTTGAGGTTGAAGAGCCCGAGGCTTTCGCCGTGACCGAGGCGATCCTTTGCTATCCACAATACTGGGTGTGGCGCTTCAGCGGCCGCAAACTGGCCGAATGGTCCTATCTCGGCGCACACAGCCAGCTCTGGGCGCCGCTCGAGCGGGACTACAGCTCGCTGGTCGAGCGGCTTGGCTGGCGCGACAGGTTTCCGGCGATCGCTCCGGCTGGCGCGGTGGTCGGTGAAGCCAAGGTAACCTTGGCCGATGGCAGCACCCGCGCCATTGCTGTCCACAACGGCGTGCACGACTCCAATTCGGCGCTGGCCTACTACCGCATGACGGGGCTGAGCGACTTTACGCTCGTCTCGACCGGCACCTGGGTCATCATCATCAATCTCGACTGTCCGCTGGGCGCGCTCGACCAGGATCGCGACATGATCGCCAACGTCACCGTCGATGGCGAGCCGGCGCCGTCGCTGCGCTTCATGGGCGGGCGTGAATACGATCTCATTAGCGAAGGCTGGAACAAGCCGATCTCGCAAGGTGCAGTCGAGCGCGTGATGGAGCGCGGCGTCTTCGCCATGCCGTCCTGGGCAGCCGGCGGACCTTTCCCGGAGACGAAAGGGCAAATCGTCGGCGGCGAGGTCAGCGGCGAGGAGCGTGCGGCGGTTGCCGTCCTCTATGTCGCCATGATGACCGACCTGTCGCTCGACCTGATCAAGTCGGAAAATCTCCTCGTCGTCGATGGCGGCCTGGCGAAGGTCGATCTGTTCACTGCGATGCTGGCGCAGTTGCGCCCGACCCAGACCGTCGTGCGCTCGACGATGAGCGAAGGCTCGGCGACGGGCGCTGCGGCACTCGCCTTCAAGGCGATAGGCCTCAAGCCGTTCAAGGACGAGACCGTTCCCGTAACCGCAAGACATATTCCCGGGCTTGACGACTACCGCGCCCGTTGGCGCGAACTGGCCGACGGCGCGCGGGTCGATGCGAGGTCTGCGAAGTCGGAAGCGAAGGCGGCGAGCCGATGAGCACCGCCTATGTCAGCCTCTCCGGCATGTCCAAGTCCTTCGGCGGCGTGAAGGTGCTGAAGGAGGTGAACTTCGACGTCCGTCCCGGCGAGGTGCACGCGCTTCTGGGAGAGAACGGGGCCGGCAAGTCGACGCTCATCAAGATGATGTCGGGTCTCTACACACCCGATGCCGGCACGATTACGGTAGATGGCAGGGAGGTGAAGTTCTCCTCGACCCGCGATGCGGCCGCGGTCGGCATCGCCACCGTCTATCAGGAATTGCTGCTTTTCCCTGAGCTGTCGGTGGCCGAAAACGTGTTCCTCGGCAACTATCCGCGCACAGCCTTGGGCGTCATCGACTGGGCCGAAGTGCGCCGCCGCACCCGCGATCTGCTCGACCAGCTCGACACCTACGATCTCGACGTCGATGCCAAGGTGCTCAGCCTGTCGGTCGCCCAGCGCCAGCGTGTCGAGATCGCCAAGGCGCTGAGCAAGAATGCTCGCATCCTGATCATGGACGAGCCGACCGCATCGCTGGTCGAATCCGACGTGCAGCGGCTCATGATGATCGTCAGGCAGTTGCGTGAGCGCGGCGTCGGTATCGTCTATGTCAGCCATCGCATGTCCGAGATCTTTGCGCTTGCCGACCGGGTGACGGTGCTGCGCGACGGCGCCCATGTCGCCACCAGGGACATCGGCGAGGTCGACGAGAACCAACTGGTCTCGATGATGGTCGGTCGTTCGATCGAGAGCCTGTTCCCCAAGGCCGACGCAACCATCGGCGAGACCGTTCTTCGGGTGACGAACCTCAATCACGGCCGCCACGTGCGCGACATCTCCTTCGATCTGCGGCGTGGCGAGATTCTCGGTATTGCCGGCCTCGTCGGCAGCGGCCGCACCGAGCTGGCGCTGACGCTGTTCGGCATGACGCCGGCAACCTCTGGTGAGATCGCCATGGACGGCAAAGTGGTTCGTATCGGATCGCCGCGCCAGGCGCGCGATCTGGGCATTGCCTATGTGCCGGAGGATCGCGGCCAGCAGGGGCTGGTGAAATCCATGGCCATCCGCAAGAACGTGTCGATGGCGACCATCGAGCAGTTGTCGTCGGGCATCTTCATCAAGGCCGGCGAGGAAGCGCAGCGCGCGCTCGACGCGGTTAAGCGGCTCAGCATCCGCTGCCGCAACATCGGCCAGCCGGTCGGCGAGCTCTCGGGCGGCAACCAGCAGAAGGTGGTCATTGCCAAGTGGCTTGAGACCATGCCGAAGGTGCTGATCCTCGACGAACCGACGCGAGGGGTCGATGTCGGCGCCAAGGCCGAGATCCATACGATCATGGGGGAACTGGTGAAGCAGGGCGTGGCCATCATCATGATCTCCAGCGAACTGCCTGAGGTGCTCGGCATGAGTGACCGCGTCCTGGTGATCAGTGGCGGCCGCATCACCGGCGAGATCGCCCGTGCAGAAGCGACGCCGGAGCGCGTCGGCGCAGCAATGACCGCGCATCGCACCGGGGAGGCCGCATGATGACGACGACAGTCGAAGCGACCGCCCGTTCGCGCTCGGTCCCTCAGCGTCCGGGCTTCTTCAAGCGGCTTTTCGCTGAATACGGCCAGGAGATCGTGGTGCTGGCCGCCATCGTCGTCCTGTTCGCCGTCGTGACGATGGTCAATCCGCGCTTCATCAGCGCCAACAACCTCACCACCATCTTTGCGGGCAATGCTTATATTGCCGTCGCGGCCATCGGCATGGCGATGGTCATCGTCACCGGCAACATCGACGTTTCGGTCGGCGCTTTGATCGGCGTGCTGGCGACGATCTCGGGCACGCTGGCGGTCGCCGGCTACCCGATCTGGTTCGCCTGGCTGGCGCCGGTGCTGGTCGGCATGGCGATCAACGCCATCATCGGCATCCTCGTCGCCTATGCCCGCATACCGTCCATCGTGGTGACGCTCGGCGCGCTGTCCATCCTGCGCGGCGGTCTGATCAGCGTCACTGGCGGTACCTGGATCACCGACCTGCCGCCCGCCTACCTGATCGCGCAGAAGCAGGTTCTCGGCCTGCCCGTGCCGCTCGTATTCATGGTCGTGCTGACAGCGCTTGCGGCACTGTGGATGCGCTACACCGCCTTCGGCCGCTCGCTTTACGCCATAGGCGGCAATGCCGAGGCAGCCCTTGCGACCGGCATCCCGATCGCCCGCCGCATCGTCGCCGTCTTCGTCATCCACGGCGCCTTTGCCGGCCTCGCCACCATCCTGTTCGCCACCCAGCTGCAGGTCATCCAATCGACGGTTCCGCCGAACCTGGAACTCACCGTCATCACCGCGGTCGTCATCGGCGGCGTGTCGATCCTCGGCGGTTCGGGCACGGTGATCGGCTCGACGCTGGCGACCATCCTGTTCGCCACCATCGGTTCGGCGCTGATCTTCGTCAACGTCTCGGCCTATTGGCTGCGCGCCGTGATCGGGCTGCTGATCCTGGCAACCGTGCTGGCCGACATGCTGCGCCGGCGCGGCAGAAGCTGAGGGGCTGCGAGATGAACGTGAAATCCCTCATCCGCCACGAGACCTTGCTGGCACTGTTGCTGGTCGTCGTCCTGATCGTGCTGTCCTTCCAGTCGGACCGCTTCTTCACCGTCGACAACCTGCTCAACCAGGGCCGGCTGATGACCGAGATCGGGTTGATCGCCATTGCCATGACCTTCGTCATCGCCACCGGCGGCATCGACCTGTCTGTCGGCTCGATCCTCGGGCTCACCGCCATCCTGACCGGCGTGTTCTGGCAGAATGTCGGCCTGCCGCTGCCGGTAGCAGCAACTGCTGCGATTGCCGCCGGTACCTTCGCCGGCTTCGTCAACGGCGTCATCATCACGCGCTTCCGCGTGCCGCCGCTAATCGCGACGCTGGCGACGCTGGCACTCTATCGCGGTCTTGCCGAGGGCATCAGCCAGGCACGCTCGGTGCGCGGCTACCCCGAATGGTTTTACGTACTTGGCCAGCAGGACGTGCTCGGCGTGCCGACGCAGCTCTGGATCCTGTTTCTCGCAGCTGTCGTCGCCTCGATCATCCTCGCCTACACAACCTGGGGCCGCACGGTTTACGCCGTGGGTTCCAACGAGGTCGCCAGCCGCTTTTCCGGCCTGTCGGTCGAAAAGACCAAGCTTGCGCTCTACACCGCCTCGGGCTTCGCCGCTGCGGTTGCCGCCGTCATCTTCGTGTCGCGGGTTTCGACCACGCGCTCCGACATGGGCACCGGCATCGAGCTCGACGCCATCACTGCCGTGGTGCTTGGCGGCACCTCGATCTTCGGCGGGCGTGGCACGATCGTCGGCACGATCATCGGCCTGTGCCTCATCCAGGCGCTGAAGAACGGCCTGTCGCTTGCAGGCGTCAAGGGTGACGGCACGATCATGCTGATCGGCGCCGTTCTTATTGTGGCGATCCTCGCCAGCAACCTCTTCGAGAGGAGCGGCACTCGAACCTAGGGAGAGAAACGTCCTTCACTGCCGCTCTAAAGTGTCCGGACGATCAATTGGAGGATGGAATGCGTAAAATAGTGTTTTCTGCGCTTTTGGCCTTGTCCGTCTCGACAAGCCTCAGCCATGCCCAGTCCGTCTGGACGGGCGGCGACGACCTGCCCACCAACCCGCTGGCCTGTGACGCCACCCCGGCCACTGCTGCGGCCAAGCCTTACGATGGCGGCCAGCCGACCAATGCGCCCGACCGCAAGGGCAAGACGATCAAGGTCGTCGACGTGCCCAAGCTTATCGGCATCGGCTACTTCAATGCCACGTCCAAGGGCATCGCCGACGCGGCCAAGGAAATGGGCTCGATGGACGCCAAGACCGACGGTCCGTCCAAGGCCAACATCGACGACCAAGTCACGCTCATCGACAACTACATCACCTCAGGTGTCGACGGCATCCTGTTCGCCGCCAACGACCCGGTCGCTATTGCGCCGGTGCTGAAGAAGGCGCTCGCCGCCGGCATCAACGTCGTCGGCTATGATGCCAACTCGACGCCTGACGCCCGCCAGTGGTTCGTCAACCAGGCCGAGTTCAACGGCATCGCCAAGGCGATGGTCGACTCGATGGCCGCCGAAATCGGCGACGAGGGTGCGTTTGCCATCGTCACCTCGACCTTCACCACGCCGAACCAGGCACGCTGGATCGCCGAGATGGCCGCCTACCAGGCCAAGTGCCATCCCAAGATGAAGTGGCTCGAGACGGTCGAGGCGCAGGAAGACAACATCCTGTCCTTCAACCAGTCGAACACGCTCATCAACAAGTATGGCGACGAGCTCAAGGGCATCTTCGGCATGACCAGCGTGGCGACGCCGGCCGCTGCCGACGCCGTGACCCAGGCCAAGAAATGCGGCAGCGTCGCCGTTGTCGGCCTCGCTACGCCGAACGCGATGAAGCCCTATGTCGGCGCCGGCTGCGTCAAGTCGGTGGTTCTGTGGAACCCTGTCGACCTCGGCTATGCCGCGGCCTACGTTCTGCGCGCGACAGCCGACGGCACGCTGGCATCGGGCGCGACCTCGGTGAAGGCCGGCAAGCTCGGCGATCTCTCCGTCATCAACGGCTCGGAGATCCTGCTCGGCGCGCCGACGGTGTTCAACAAGGACAACATCAACAATTTCGACTTCTGAGGTCGAAACGGGAGACGCGCTCGCGCGTCTTTCCAATTCTCGGAGCTGGCCGGCGACATCACCGCCGGCCAGCTCCGCCACTGCAATGGAAGGGAAAAACGCCATGCCAGAATCGGCCGGCTGGCAAGCCGAACTCGAAGAGCTGAAAGCCGTGTCGGCCCGTATCGGTAGCGACCCGCTGCTGACGCAAGGCGCCGGCGGCAACACGTCTCTCAAGGTCGGCGGCACGCTCTGGATTAAGGCGTCCGGCACCTGGCTGGCGCATGCGCTGGAGCGCGACATCATGGTGCCGGTGGAGATGGCGCCGTTGATTGCTGCGGTCGAAGCGATCGATCCCGCGGCCGAGCAGGCGCATCAGTTCACGATTGCGGCTCTCAACAGTTCCGGCTTGCGCCCGTCGATCGAGACAACTGTACACGCGCTGATGCCGCAGCGTGTCGTGCTGCACGTCCACTGTGTCGACACCATCGCCCATGCCGTGCGCAGCGACTGTATCGAACAGGTCGGCCCGCGTCTTGCCGGGCTCAATTGGGCTTATGTGCCCTATGCGCGGCCAGGCCTGCCGCTTGCGCTCGCCATTGCTGAACATCGCGCCCAGCGGCCGGATGTGCTGATCCTCGCCAATCACGGGCTGGTCGTTGCGGCTGAAACGGTCGCCAAGGCCGAAGCCTTGCTCGACGATGTCAAGGCGAGGCTGCGGATCGTACCGCGCGCCGCATCCGGGCCTCGTCTGGACCAGCTTGTCCAACGTGCCGCCGGCACTGGCTACCGGCTTCCACAACCGGAAGCCGCCCATGCCGCCGCGACCGACCCGCAAAGCACCGGCTTGGCCGCCAAGGGCAGCCTCTATCCCGACCATGTGATCTTCCTCGGTACCGGCTCGGTCATCGCAAAGGATGGTGAGGACGCGTCTGCCGTCGTTGCTCGCCTCGGAACATCGCCGGTCTCGATCCTGTTTCCCGGCGAGGGCATCCTGATGCGCGACGACGCGACGCCGGGTGCCGACGCCATGGCCCGCTGCCTTGCCGATGTGCTGGCGCGTCTGCAGGAAGCCGCGCCGGTGCGTGTACTGACGCTTGAGGAGCACCTCCAACTGACCGATTGGGACGCCGAAAAGTACCGGCAGGACCTGGCCCGCAGGGCCGCCGCCAAGAAGACCGCTTGAGATGAACACCCCGCTTGCCATCGGCATCGACCTCGGCACGTCAGGCGCCCGCGCCGTGGCCATGACGCCTGACTTCGAGATCGTGGCGCAAGGGGCGGCAAGGCTCGCGGATTTCGGCGCCAGCCGGCGCGAGCCAAGGATCTGGTGGCAGGCGGTCGAAGCGGCATTGCGCGCAGTGCTTGCCAAGGTCGACCGCGCCTGGATCCATGCGATTGCCGTCGACGCCACCTCCGGCACGCTGCTGCCGGTCGATGTCGATGGAACGCCGCTCGCCGAGCCGCTGATGTATGACGACAAGGTCAGCGATGCCGCGCTGCTTGCCCGCATCGCTGCCGTCATCCCGGCCGAAAGCGGTGCCCACGGCGCCACCTCCGGGCTTGCCAAGGCGCTGGTCTTCCAGTCGGTGCCGGGGGTGACAAAAATCCTGCACCAGGCTGACTGGATCGCGGGCCGGCTCGCCGGTCATTTCGGCACGACCGACGAAAACAACGCGCTGAAGACCGGCTACGACCCGATCGACCGACACTGGCCGGAGTGGATCGCCGCGACCGGACTCCGAACCGAGCTTCTGCCGCGCGTCGTGGCTCCGGGCGCGCCGATTGAGACCATCGCGCCGGAGATGGCCAGCACCTTCGGACTGAGCGAGGAGGTCGAGATCATTGCCGGCACCACCGACGGCTGCGCCTCGTTCCTGGCGACCGGCGCCGACAGGCCGGGCGATGGCGTCACGGCTCTGGGCTCGACGCTGACGCTCAAGCTGCTTTGCGACCGGCCCATCTTCGCGCCCGACTTCGGCATCTACAGCCACCGCATCAACGGCATGTGGCTCGCCGGCGGCGCTTCCAACAGCGGCGGCAAGGTGCTGGCACATTTCTTCTCGACCGACGAGATCGCGCGGATGTCGAACGGCATCGACGCAGATATCTCGACTGGCCTCGACTTCTACCCGTTGCTCGAACCGGGCGAACGCTTCCCAGTGCTTGATCCGGCCTGGGCGCCACGTCTGGAGCCCCGTCCTGCAGACGATGCCGACTTCCTGAAGGCCATGCTCGAAGGCATCTCGGCCATTGAGAAGCTTGGCTACGACAGGCTCACCGAACTCGGTGCGCCGCCCTTGCATTCAATCCGTAGTCTCGGCGGCGGCGCGGCAAACCAAGCCTGGACCGCGATCCGGCAGCGCCAACTCGGCGTGCCGTTCCTGCCGGCACATTCCCAGGAGGCAGCCGCCGGCACGGCACGACTGGCGCTCATAGGCCTCGAAGCGGTGGGAGACCTGTGATGTCCGCCCAGCAGCTTTCAGGTATTCGCGAACTGGCCGACCGCTTCGAGATTTTTATGCTCGATCAGTTCGGCGTGCTGCATGACGGCACGGCCCCTTATCCCGGCGCAGTCGAAACGCTGGTGAAGCTGAAGCAAGCCGGTAAGCGGACGCTGCTGCTGTCCAATTCGGGCAAGCGCTCGGCGCCGAATGAGGCGCGGCTGGAAAGGCTCGGCTTCGTACCCGGCAGTTGGGATTTTTTCCTCTCCTCGGGAGAAGTCGCTTGGCAGAGCCTGCGAAAGCAGCTCGTCGGCGAAGCGGGTCTCCGCTGCCTGCTCATCGCCCGCGATGGTGACCGTTCGGCGGTCGAGGGCCTGCCGCTGACGCTGGTCGACGCAGGCGAAGAGGCCGACATCGTGCTGCTTTCAGCCAGCGAGGGTGACCGCTACGACCTCGACGATTACCGGCGGCTGCTCCAGCCGGCAGTCGCGCGAGCCGCAAGGTGCCTCTGCACCAATCCGGACAAGGTCATGCTGACCTCGGTCGGCCCGCGCTTCGGTGCCGGGCGCATCGCCGAGCTCTACGCCGAACTTGGCGGCGCGGTGACGTGGATCGGCAAGCCGTTCCCAGAGATCTACGCCGCAGCGCTCGACATGCTCGGTGCTCCCGACCCGGCACGCGTCGTCTGCGTTGGCGACAGCATCGAGCACGACATTGCGGGCGGGCAGGGGGCGGGGCTCTGCACCGCTCTTGTCATGACCGGCGTGCTGGAGACGAGCAGCCAAGCCGCGCGGGAACAGCTGTTCGCCGAGCACCGGGCGACGCCCGATTTTCTCGTGCGGACATTTGCGTGGTGAGGCTGCGCAGGAGGAGGATGTGATGGAAACGATGATATCAGGCGACGCCGTCGAAAAGAGCAATGCCATGAACGAAAAGGCGCTGCGCGCCGATTACGCGTCACTTGGCGAGCAGCTTGATCGTCGTGGCATTGCCATCGATGCCATCCTCGCAAAAGTCGAGGCCTTTGGCGTCGCGATCCCGTCCTGGGGCGTGGGCACCGGCGGCACGCGCTTTGCTCGCTTTCCGGGGCTTGGCGAGCCGCGAGACGTGTTCGACAAGATCGAGGACTGCTCGGTCATCAACCAGTTGACGCGCGCCACGCCCACCGTTTCGCTGCACATCCCCTGGGACAAGGCCGATCCGAACAGGCTGAAGCAATCCGCTGCGCGCTTTGGCCTAGGCTTCGACGCGATGAACTCAAACACATTCTCCGACGCCCGCGACCAGAAGCAATCCTACAAGTTCGGCTCGCTCAGCCACGCCGACGCAGCCACCAGGCGACAGGCGGTCGAGCACAACATCGAATGCATCGAGATCGGCCGGGCGCTGGGGTCGAAGGCACTGACGGTGTGGATCGGCGACGGCTCCAACTTTCCCGGCCAGGTCAATTTTGCCCGTGCCTTCGAGCGCTATCTCGAGGCGATGAAGGCGATCTACGCTGCGCTGCCCGACGACTGGCGGCTGTTCACCGAGCACAAGATGTACGAGCCGGCCTTCTATTCGACGGTGGTGCAGGACTGGGGCACCAACTACCTCATCGCGAAGGAGCTGGGCGAGAAGGCCTATTGCCTTGTGGACCTCGGCCACCACGCCCCCAACGTCAACATCGAGATGATAGTGTCGCGGCTGATCCAGTTCGGCAAGCTGGGCGGCTTCCACTTCAATGACAGCAAGTATGGCGACGACGATCTCGACGCCGGCTCGATCGATCCTTACCGCCTGTTCCTGGTCTTCAACGAATTGGTCGATGCCGAGCTTTCGGGGGCGAAGGATTTTCACCCGGCCCATATGCTCGATCAGAGCCACAACGTCACCGACCCGATCGAGAGCCTGATGCTGTCGGCTGTCGAGGTGCAGCGCGCCTATGCGGCCGCACTGCTGGTCGATCGCAAGGCGCTCGAAGGCTTCCAGGAGGCAAACGACGCCTTGATGGCGACGCAGACGCTGAAGGCCGCGTACCGCACCGATGTCGAGCCCATACTCGCCATGGCTCGGCTTAACAATGGCGGCGCCATCGATCCGGTCGCGGCCTATCGTGCTAGCGGCTACCGCCAGAAGGTCGCCGCCGAGCGGCCGGCGATCTCCGGTGGTAGTGGTGGCATCGTCTGAGGGGGAGGGCCAGACATGCCAGAGCGCATCGCCTTCCGCATGGTCCTCAACCCGGGCCAGGCCGCCGAGTACAAGAGGCGGCACGACGAGATCTGGCCGGAGCTCAGCACCGCTCTTCGCGAAGCGGGGGTGTCGGACTACACGATCTGGCTCGATCCCGAGACCAATCACCTGTTCGCGACCCTGGTCCGCACCGACGACCACAGCATGGACAGGCTACCGCAAACCGAGGTCAACCGCCGCTGGTGGGACTTCATGGCCGACATCATGCAGTACAACGACCGCAACGAGCCTCTGGTCGTGCCGCTGCGCAAGGTTTTTCATCTGGAGTAGACCATGACTGACAAGGCATTGCGCGACGAAATGGTGTCGATCTGCCGGCGCATGAATTCGAGCGGCATCAACCAGGGCACGGCTGGCAATCTGTCGGTGCGCTCAAGCAAAGGCTTCTTGATCACGCCGTCGGGCATGCCCTACGACATCATGGGCCCCGACGACATTGTCGAGATGGATTTCGACGGCACCTACGTCGGTCGCCGCCCGTCTTCGGAGTGGCGGTTCCACCGAGATATCCTGAAGGCACGCGAGGACATCAGCGTCGTGCTTCATTGCCACTCGGTCTATGCGACGACGCTCGCCTGCCATCACAAGGCCATTCCTTCCTTCCACTACATGACCGGCGTTGCCGGCGGCACAACCATCCGCTGCGCCACCTACGCGACGTTCGGCACCCAGGCATTGTCCGACAATGCGCTGGTCGCGCTCAAGGACCGGCTCGCCTGCCTTCTCGGCCAGCACGGCCAGATCTCGCTCGGCACCAATCTCGAACATGCGCTGTGGCTGGCGATCGAGGTGGAGACACTGTCGCGCATCTATGTCCAGGCGCTCACCCTCGGCGAGCCGCCGGTCCTGCCCGACGACGAGATGGCGCGCGTCATCGAACAGATGCGCCGCATGAGCTACGGCCTGGCACCGGACGCTGAGGGCACCAACGACGTCGCCCGTCCGCGCTAGCTAGCCGCCGCGGCCGGTGTTTGCCGGTACTTTCACCTCCGGCATCGCGCCGATCAGCATGCGGGCATAGTCGCTTTTTGGGGCGTCGAAAATGTCGGCGCAATCGCCTTGTTCGACGATTTCACCGCGATTGATCAGCGCCACGCGGTCGCAGAGGTAACGCACCACTGCCAGATCGTGGCTGATGAAGAAATAGGTCAGCCCGAGGCGATCCTGCAGGTCGCACAGCAGGTTGAGGACCTGCGCCTGTACCGACACGTCGAGCGCGGAAGTCGGCTCATCCAGGAGCAGGAGCTCCGGCCCGGAGGCAAGCGCACGCGCGATGCAGATGCGCTGGCGCTGGCCGCCGGAGAATTCATGCGGATAGCGGTGAAGATGCTGCGGGCCCATGCCGACGAGCGAGAGCAGCTCGGCGGCGCGGTCGCTGCGCTGCTTGCGGGTCAGGCCAAGCGTTTCGTGGTGGATCAGCAGCGGCTCGGTCACGATGTCGTGCACCGACATGCGCGGATTGAGCGAGGCATAGGGATCCTGGAATACGATCTGGACGCGCGCGCGCAGCCGCCGCAATTCGACATCGGAGAGCTTGCCCAAATCCTGGCCCTGCACACGGATGCTGCCCGAGGTCGGCGTTTCAAGATGCAGGATGGAGCGGGTGAGCGTCGTCTTTCCCGAACCGCTTTCACCGACGAGACCGAAGCTTTCACCCTTGCGCACGGTGAGCGAGACGTTCTTCAAAGCATGGACTTCTGGCGATGCACCAAAAATGCCGCGACGGCCGGGGTAGATCTTAGAGACGTTGTCGATTTCAAGCATGATCTCAGCCATGGACAAGCGTCTCCATCTCGGCCACGCGGATGCAGGCGGCGGCGTGGTCGTCGCCGACGGGAACTGCCGCCGGCATGGCCGCGCTGCAGGCGGGCAAGGCAAACTGGCAGCGCGGGGCAAAACGGCAGCCCGGCGGCGGCACGATGAGGTTCGGCACCGAACCCGCCAGCCCGCGCAGCATGCCGCGCTTGGTTTCCCGGGTCGGGATCGCCGACATCAGCGCGCGCGTATAGGGATGAACGGGACTGCCGATCACCGCCGCGACCGGGCCGCTTTCGACGATGTTTCCAGCATACATCACCGCGACATGGCTGCATGTCTGGGCGACGACGCCGAGATTGTGGGTGATCAGCACGACGCCCATGTCGAAGTCGTTGACGCTGTTCTTGATGAGTTCGAGGATCTGGGCCTGGACCGAGACATCGAGTGCCGTCGTCGGTTCGTCGGCGATGAGGAGGTCAGGCCGGCCGATCAGGGCCATGGCGATCAGCACGCGCTGGCGCATGCCGCCGGAGAACTGGTGCGGATAGCTGTCGAGCCTCGCCTGCGCATTGGGAATGCCGACACGTGCCAGCATGTCGCCGGCCAGCTTGCGCGCGGCGATGCGGCGCGCCCGCCGGCCGGCATTGGGCGGGCAATCGAGTACGCCAGCATCATGCTCCGCCGCGGCCAGCGCCACGTCGACGAGTTGTTCGCCGATGCGGAAGGCCGGGTTCAGATTGGTCGTCGGGTCCTGGAAGATCATCCCGATGCGCTTGCCGCGCAGGCGCTGCATCTGGGCCTGGCTGAGCTTGAGAAGGTCCTGCCCCTCGAGCAGGATCTCACCTGCGACGTAGTGCGCCGGCGGCGTCGGCTGCAGGCGCGAAATCGACAGGCCGGTCAGCGATTTCCCGCAGCCGCTTTCCCCGACGAGGCCCCAGATCTCGCCTCGGTTCACGGTCAGGTTGATGCCGTTCAGGACATGCGCCCGGCCGTCGAAACTCGACATCTTGAGGTGGAGGTTGCGGATCGAAAGCAGAGGTGCGGTCATCTTAGCGCCTCGCTTTCGGATCGAGCACGTCGCGCAGGCCGTCACCGAGAAGATTGAAGCCGAATACCGCCAGGAACATCGCCATGCCCGGGGCCATGGCCGTCCACCAGTAGTCGGGCATGTAGGAGCGCGAGACCGAAAGCAGCGTGCCCCATTCGGGCGTGGGCGGGCGGACGCCGATGCCGATGAAGCCGAGGCCCGCCACGGTGAGGATGGCGAAGCCCATGTCGAGGGACATCTTGACGATGATCGGCGACACGACGTTGGGCAGGATATGACGGAACAGGATACGCTTCGGCGTGGCGCCGAGCGCGCGGGCCGCGGTGACATAGACTTCCTCGCGCGCCGCCAGCACCTCGCCGCGTACCAGCCGCGCATAGCCGGGCCACCACGACAGGGCGATGGCGATGACCATGTTGCCGAAGCCCGCCCCGAGGGCCGCGGCGATGGCCATGGCAAGGATCAGCCCGGGTATGGTCAGCGTGAGGTCGGTCAGCCGCATCAGCACTTCGTCGACCCAGCCGCGGGCGAAGCCGGCGATGGCGCCGACGAGCGTGCCGATGGCCGAGCCGATCAGCACAACGCCGAGGCCCGCCAGCACCGACACGCTGGTGCCGGCCATGACCAGCGACAGCACGTCCTGGCCCAGCTCGTTGGTGCCGAAGGGATGGGCCGCCGATGGCGCCAAGAAGCGCGAGGCGGTATCGACGCCGCCTGCGACGTGGGCGGGATAGGGGGCGAGCACGGTGCCGAAAATGGTGAAGAAGATCACCGCCGCGACCATGGCCGCGCCGAGCATCGACAGCTTGCTCTGCGAAAAGCGGAAGAAGGCACGGCGCAGCCTGTCGCGGCGAGGCGTGCCAGGATCGTCCGCGGTGTTCTGCTCCATCGTGGTCATGAGTAGCGGACCTTGGGGTTGATGACGCCGTAGAGCACGTCGATGATGAGATTGGCGAAGACGAAGAGCAGGCCGATGACC
The DNA here is from genome assembly GCF_003071665.1 of Aminobacter sp. MSH1. Lineage (GTDB taxonomy): Bacteria > Pseudomonadota > Alphaproteobacteria > Rhizobiales > Rhizobiaceae > Aminobacter > Aminobacter niigataensis. The sequence continues at coordinate 261,762 of NZ_CP026266.1, forward strand.
AGTGCCACGCCGATCACCGGCATCATGTCCTGCGAAACGATGGCCTTGGTGGCGTAGAGCCCGAGGCCGGGCCAGTCGAACACGGTCTCGACCAGCACCGTGCCGCCAAGCAGCCAGCCGAAATACAGTCCGATTACGGTCAGCGTCGCCGAGACCGCGTTGCGGGCGACGTATTTGGTGATGATCTTCCTGGATGGCAGGCCGAGTGCGCGGGCGGTCATCACATAGTCCTGCTGCATCACCTCGATCGTCGAGGAGCGCATCATTCGCATGATGGTGGCAAGCGGCGAGAGCGACATGGCGATGGCCGGAAGCGCGAGGTGGCGCAGCGACATGACGAAAGCCGTCCAGTTGCCCGCGATCAACGAGTCGATCGTCAGGAATCCGGTCACGCTGGGCGGGGGGATGACGACGATCGGCAGGCGGCCGCCGAGCGGCAGCCACATCAGCCACATGGCAAAGCAGAGCTGCAGGAGCAGCCCGAGAAAGAAGCGCGGCATGGAAATCGCGCCGATCGCGCCGACCTGGGCAAGATAGTCCGGCCAGCGGTTGCGCCACACGGCGGTGACGAGGCCGAGCGGAATGCCGACTGCCACGGCGATGATCATCGCAGCGAAAACGAGTTCGAGCGTGGCGGGAAGGTAGGCGGCAATGTCGGTTGCGACGGGGCGTCGGGTGAGGAGCGACGTGCCGAAGTCGCCATGGGCGAGGCCCGACACATAGGTGGCATACTGCGTCCAGACCGGCTTATCGAGGCCGTATTCCACGGCCAGCGCCGCGATCTCGGCCTGGGTCGCGTTCGGACCCGCGGCGAGCGCCACCGGATCACCCGGGAGAAGCCGAGCGATGGCGAACATGATGATCGTCAGCCCGATGATGACCGGTATGAGCAGCAGGAGTCGCCGCAGGATGAAACGCAGCATTGCCGATGTCCTCTGTTTGGGGCTTTGGCGGGCCCGGAGGCCCGCCAAAGAGTCGACTTAGCCGAGCGACAGGCCCCACGCCTCGATCGCGTTGGAAGCGACCGGGGTGAAGCTGTAGCCCTTGACGGCGTCACGCATGGCAAGCTTGCGGCGTTCCACCACGCCGAAGACGTCGGGCGCGTCGTCGACAACCTTCTTCTGGAACTCGCCGTAGATCGCTACGCGCTTGGCCGGATCGATCTCCTTGCGCCCGGCTTCGATCAGGGCATCGACTTCCGGGTTGTTGTAGACGGCGTTTTGCCAGGCGCCGTTGCGCGACGAGTGGTAGGCTGCATAGGCGATGTTGTCCGGGTCGCCGTAGTTCGCCGTCTGGTAGACCGGGAACAGGTCCGGGAAGGTTTCGGGCGACTTGCAGGCGGTCACCATGTCGGGCCAGTTCATGGGCACGATCTCAAGGTCGATGTTCAGCTGCTTGAGGCTGTCGAGCATGATGAGCGCCCAGCGGCGCTGCTGCTCGAGGCCCGAGACGTGGTACATCTTGAGCTTGAAGCCGCCTTCCGGCTTTGCCGACTTCGCCATGTACTCCTTCGCCTTGGCGAGATCGGTACGATAGGCGACGAGATCAGGATTGAAGCCGAGGATGCCGTTCGGTAGCGGGCCGGTCATCAGGTCGGCATAACCCGCTGCATCGAGCACCGCCTGATAGTTCGTGGCATAGGAGATCGCCTTGCGCAGGTTGATGTCGGCACAGGGACCCTGCTGCGTGTTCATCTTGATCGAGAAGGTACGGTATTCCGGCTCGATGATGCTGACAACGCCGGGCGCATCCTTCAGGGCGTCCATGTCCTCGCTGGTAAGATCGGTCGCGAGATGGGCTTCGCCGCGCTGGATCAACAGCCGTTGCGTCGCGGTTTCACGCGCGATCTGCCAGATGACGCCTTCGAGATTGCCGCCGCCGGCCTGCCACGCCTCGGGTGCACGGGCCAGTTGGTAGAGCGTGCCGACCTCGAAGCGGGCGACTGCGAACGGACCCGAACCGGCAGTATTGGTCATCAGATAGGTTTCGCCGGAGTCGCTGCCGAGATTGGCTTCGACCACCGCCTTCTCGACGATGAAGATCCACGGCAGGACCTGCAGGAACGGTGCGAACGGCGTTGCGAGCTTGAACTTCACCGTGCCGGCGTCGGCCGCCGTCACGCCTTCGGCGGAGACGATATCGCGGATCATCCACGAATTGCCCTTGGCCAGCTTGAGCGCGCGGCCGAAGGAATAGACGACGTCGTCGGCCGTCACGGCATTGCCGGAATGGAACTTCGCGGCCTTGTTCAGGACGAAGGTGTATTCCGTTCCGTCGGGGCTGACCGTCCAGCTCTCCGCAATTCCCGGAGTGGGCACGGGCGGATTGCCCGAGATGCGCACCAGCGGGTCGTAAACGTTGCGCATGAAGAAGGACGCCGAATAGCCGGTCGCGGTGTGCGGATCGAAATTGGGGATGTCCTGGCCGGCGGCGATGATCAGGACGCCGCCCGACTGCGCGAAGAGTGCGCGGGGGAAAACGGTGGTGGCGAGGCCAACGCCGGCCAGGGCCAGCAGGCCGCGCCGCGAGATATTGAAATGGTCAGTCATTGCATTGCTCCATGTCGGATGTCTGGTCGTCATTGCAAAATGGGGCGGCGCCTGATCGGCCGGGCGCCGCCTTGTAGGGCTCGGACTTACGCCCAGGCCTTGTTGTCCTGAAGCGCGGCGGAACCGGGAGTTCCGGGCTCCTTGCGGTAGTTGAGCGCCACATGGTCCGGCGTCACGAAACCAAGTGCGAGATCACGGGTGATCGCCGCGGGATCGCGTTCCGCCGAATTGCCGTAACCGGAGCCCCCGGCAAGGACGAGTTCCACCACCTGGTCGGTGCGGTGCAGTGAAACCAGCTCGCCCGTGCCGCAATCGCGCAGCACGCGGCCATCCGTGGAGAGAACGCGTCCGCGCGCCCCGCCGCCGGCCTGTCCGCCGAACAGGCCATCGATCGGATTGTCGACGCCTTCTGGGTAGACGGATACGAGCATCTCCAGGCCGTCCTCGTCACGCTTGCGGAAGCGCAAGACCTGACCGAGTCCGCCTCGCATCTTGCCGGAGCCGCCGCTGTCGGGAAGGAATGCCTTCTCCATTACCAGAACCGGCACGCGGCTTTCCATCAGCTCGATGGAGGTGTTGGCCGCCGATGTCGGCCAGAGCAGAGAGGAATGGCCGTCGCCGCGCTCGGAGCCACCCTGACCGCCACCGCAGAAGAGCATGTCCGAGTAGAACTGCCCGTCCTTGGTCTGGCCGTAGACATTTGCGGCCACGGCAAGTCCGGTGAAGGACTGGACCATTTCCGGCGAGGCCGAGGCGAGTGCCGCGAAGATGTTCGGCGCGAGATACCAGCCGGTGCGCGTGCGCAGGTTCACCGCTGCCGGATAGGTCGGGTTGAGGATTGACCCTTCCGGCGCACTCACGGTGAACGGGCGATAGCACCCGGCATTGCCGCGCACCGTCGGCGTCAGCATGCACTTCAGCGGATAGGTCGCGTGGGCCGCCGTGTAGTTCAGCGTCGAGTTCAGGCCACCCTGCGGCAGCTGCGGCGGGGCACCGTCGAAATCGACGGTGATGCTGTCGCCTTCGACCTTCACCAGAACCGGGTAGGTGATCTTTTCGCCGAGCGGGTTGTTGGTGATGACCGAGCGGTAGTCGCCGTCGGGCAACGCCCGGATGGCGTCGCGCATGGCTTTTTCCGACAAGCCCTGCACGACCTCGGCCAACGCGCCCAGGTCATGCATGCCATAGTCGTGCATGAAGGCGTCGAGACGTTCCGCGCCGAGCTTGTTGGCTGCGACGAAGGAGAAGATGTCGCCCAGGACCTGGTCGCCGTTGCGGACGTTCTGGCGAATGAGCTGGATCAGCGTCTCGTTCGGCTTGCCCTCCTCGAAGATCTTCATCGGCGGTATCTGCAGGCCTTCCTCGTAGATCTCGCGGGCATGGAGCGAGTCCTTGGTGCCGCCGATATCCGAGACGTGGCCGACAGTGCCCATCAGGCCCACCAGCTTGCCATTGCGGAAGGCCGGTGTGACGATGGCGATGTCGAACAGATGACCGGCGCACAGCCACGGGTCGTTGGTGATCAGCACGTCGCCGGGCTTGAGCGTCTCGGCGGGGTAGCGTGCCAGCAGCGCCTTGACCGCGCGGGGAAGCGTCAGGTTGAAGACCGGCATCGCGCGCGGGCTGTGGGCCAGTGTTTCGCCGTCCTTGTCGAGCAGTTCGCAGGCAAAGTCCTGCGCCTCGGCGATGACCAGCGAGAATGCGGTCCGGCACACGGTGAGCCACATTTCCTCGACGACGTTGACGAGGCGCGACCACATGATCTCGAGGCCGATAGGGTCCGCCTTGATGCGGGCAACCGCTTCTGCCCTCGTCATGTCAGCAGTGACGAACGCATCGGCGGCCTTGAGCGCGCCGACCTGCACGCAAAGATTCTGGCTGGCGTCGATCGTCACGCTATCCGACGGGCCGACGACGGTGGTGGATTCCCGCTCCTCGATGATTGCCGGGCCGGGGATCGTGTCGCCGGTTCGCAGCGCGTAGCGGTCGTAGACCGCAGTCTCGAACTCGCCTTCGTCGAACCAGCAGAGGCGATGGCCCTTGATAAGGGCAGCCGTGTCGCCGCCGCCCGTGGCGCCGGTGAGCGAAAGCTGCGGCGTGGGGCCGGCGACGCGAACGCGGAAGTTGACGGATTCGAAGCGCGCGCCCTCGAAAGGCTCGGCATAGCGGGCGGAATAGGCACGAACGAATGCTTCGCGAATGGAGGGCAGGTCGGCTTCGCCGAGCGTGGTGTTGGGGAGCGGCACGCTGATGTCGTGCATCTGCCCGACAAGGCGCATGTCGGCGCTGCGCTCGACCACGATATCGGCTGCCGCGATGCCCGAACGGGTAAGCTGGTGACGTCCCTCGTCTTCGAGGCCCGTCAGCACGCCATTGGCGGCTTCCGCATCAAAACCTGATTTCAGCTCGACGCGTAGCGACCGCACGCCTTCGAAGGACAAGGGCGCTGCAAGGAAACCGAGCGCCGATGCAGCACCCGATGCCGGCGGGATCAGGACGGAGCTGATGCCCATGGCGCGCGCCACGTCGACCGCATGGGCCGGACCGGCGCCGCCGAAACCGACCATGGAATATTCGCGCGGATCCTTGCCGCGCTCGACCAGGTGCACGCGCGCGGCCGAGGCCATGCTCTCGACGACCACCTTGTGGATGCCGAGGGCAGCTTCTTCGATGGTCAGGTTCAGGGGCTCTGCCACGCGCGCAATGGCTGCACGGGCGGCCTCGAGGTCAAGCTTCATGCGACCGCCGAGGAAGAAGTTGGGATCGTAGTAGCCAAGCGTGAGGTTGGCGTCGGTAACCGTCGGCTGCTTTCCGCCCATGCCGTAGCAGGCCGGGCCCGGGTCGGAGCTCGCGGAATGAGGGCCTACCTTCAAGAGGCCGACGTCGTCGATGGCGGCGATCGAGCCGCCGCCGGCGCCGATCTCGATCATTTCGATCACTGGCGCCTTGATCGGCAGCCCCGAGCCCTTGACGAAGCGGTGGACGCGCGCGGCTTCCATCATCGGCGAGATTTCGGCGCGGCCGTTCTCGATCATGCAGGCCTTGGCGGTCGTGCCGCCCATGTCGAAGGAAATCACGTCGGAAAGCCCGGCTGCGTGGCCGAACAGCGCGGTGGCGAGCCCGCCGCCCGCAGGGCCGCTTTCCAGCAGGCGGATCGGGAAGTCTCGCGCGGTTTCCAGGGACATGAGTCCGCCGGCGGAATGCATGAGCCGCAGCGAGCCCGTGAAGCCTGCGCTGCGCAGCGACTTCTCCAGCTTGGTGAGATAGCGGTGCATCAAAGGCTGCACGAAGGCATTGGCGCAGGTCGTGACCGTGCGCTGGTATTCGCCCATTTCCGCCACGACCTCGCTCGACATCGAGATCGAGAGATCAGGGAAGGCGGCGCGGATGATGTCGGCGGCGCGGCGTTCATTCGCGGTGTTTGCGTAGGAATGGATGAAGGCAATCGCGATGGCCTCGCAGCCCTGCGCGACCAGCGATTTCGCTGCCAGCAGAACCTGCGCTTCGTCGAGGGGCGTCTCCACGTCGCCGCCGGCCGTCATGCGCTCATCGACTTCGAGGCGCAGGTCGCGTCTGACCATGGGATCGGGGAAGGAAACGAAAAGGTCGTAGATGTCGTAGCGCTGTTCGGTTCCCATCTCGAGCAGGTCGCGGAAACCGCGCGTCGTGATGAGGCCGACCGGCGCGCCCTTGCGCTCGATGACGGCGTTGGTGACCAGCGTGGTGCCGTGAACGATCTCGCCGACATCCCGGTGCGTGATGTTCTGCAGGGCAAGCAGCTCTTGCAGGCCAAGAAGTGCGGCCTGGGAGGGGTCGTGAGGCGTGGTCAGGCGCTTGTGAAGCGTTACGGAGTGGTTCTGGCTGTCATAAAGCACGAAGTCGGTGAAGGTCCCACCAATGTCGAACCCGACGCGCCAGCGGTTGGGCAGATCACTCATTACATGATGTCCTTTTCTTCAGATCCGGGGTGCGACGAAGGCGCTGTCGCCAAGGTCCTCGGCAATGCGGGCCGCACCTTTGGCGAGGGCAGCGATCATCTCGTCGCGGCCTTTGATGTCCACGAGTGCGTGGGGGTAAACGATGCAGAGGCTGACGGCTTCGTCGGTGCGGGGGTCGGCGACCGATATCGCGATGGCGTCCACCCCAGGTGTCGCCTCCTGGCTCGAATAGGCGAAGCCTTGGTGCCGTACCTTCGAGAGCTGTTCGGTGAGATCGGCCAGCACGCCATGTCCGGTGTAGAGTGCATGGACTGCCTCGTCGCCAAGTCGCGCCAGCAGCGAGCGGCCGGTAGCGCTGAGATGGGCAGGCAGGCGCCGGCCGATGTTGCTGACGACGCGCAGTGCGTTGGTGCCCTGGAAGTCGGCCACGGCAGTCACTTCCTTGCCGTCGCGCACGGAGATGTATCCGGTATGGCCAAAGGTGGTACTGGCTTCGGCGACCACTTCGCTGGCGCGGCCGATCAGTAGCGAGGAACGACGGTAGGCCGCGGCAAGGTCGAGCATCAGGCGGCCAGGGCGATGCCGGTGGCTGTCGCCGATCGTCTCCAGCATGTTCGCTTCGCGCATCGCCTTCAACAGGCGCGACGCATTGGCCTTCGGCATGCCGAGCAGCCTCACGACGTCCGAGACCGTGAGGTCGGGACAGTCGTTGCCGAAGCACCTCAGCACATCCGCGGCGTTGTTCAGGACCGACATTGCTCCTCCGAGTCGTTCCATTAAATGGAACTCAGGTTCCACTTTATGCAACCAATGCTCTCGTCTGTTCATTCGGTCAAGTTAAAAAATGAGCCGACTTCCCGATGCCACCGGACAGGCGGCATCGGGGATCGCAAAGGCAATGCCCCGCCAATCCCGGCAGTGATGCCGGGATCGAGCGAAGTCCTCAGATCAAGAAATTGATTTTATTGGGCGCAGTCGCCTCAGGCGGCGCCGCGCACCTCGACGAGCCGGGCGAGAAGGCTGGCGCCGACGGGCAGGATCGTGTCGTCGAAAATGAATCCGGAATTGTGCAGCGGAACGGTTCCGCCATGCCCCAGATTGAAGAAAGCACCCGGAACCACGCGCAGGAGATCGGCCATGTCCTCCGATCCCATCGTCAGTTCTGCGTTCGGCTGTGCCTTGTCGCCGACGATCTCCTGGGCCACCTCGATGAGGTTGCCCACCCGCTCCGGATCGTTCGAAAGGACATCGAAGATGTTGCGGATGTCGGCCACAATCTCGATTTCGTGGGCGAGCGCGAAGCCGGCGCAGAGCTTGCGAATGCGGTTTTCGATCATCACGCCGTCGGCGTCGTCGAAATAGCGGAAGGTGCCGCGAAGTACCGCAGTTTCCGGGATGACGTTGTAGGCGGAGCCGGCATGGAACTGCGTGACCGAAACGACGGCGGGATGCGTCGGGTCGGTGTTGCGCGAGACGATCTCTTGCATCTCCTTCACCAGACCTGAGCCGATGGTGATCGGATCGCGGCTTGCCTGGGGCATGGCCCCGTGGCTGCCGCGGCCATGCAGGGTGATGTCGAAGAAGCTGGCGCCGGCCTGTGCCTTGCCCGGCCGGATCGTCAGCTGGGAGTGCCCCTGGTAGGGAGAATTGTGCATACCGTAGAGCTCGTCGCAGGGGAAGCGGTCGAACAGGCCGTCCCGCAGCATGGCCCTCGCGCCGCCAAGGCCTTCCTCCGCCGGCTGGAAGATCAGCACGGCACGACCTGCGAAATCGCGATTGCCGGCGAGATAGCGCGCGGCGCCGAGCAGCATGGTGGTGTGGCCATCGTGACCGCAGCCATGAAACACGCCGGGGTTCTTCGACGCATAGGGCAGGTTGGTCAGTTCATCCATCGGCAGGGCATCCATGTCGGCGCGCAAGCCAATGCTGCGCCCCGGCCTGATACCCTCGATGACGCCGACCAGGCCGGTTCCGCCGATGCTGCGCTCGACGGTGACGCCCCAGCTTTCAAGCAGTTCCGCCACCCGTTGGGAGGTGCGATGCTCCTCGAATCCGAGTTCAGGATGCTGATGGAAATCCTGGCGTATCGCGGTGAGATCGTCGGCGAACTGGGCGATCTGTTCAATCACAGGCATGGCGGACCGTCATTGTTGGCTTTGCCCGTCTGTGGCACTGGCGTCTTGTGAAGGCAAGCGTTTCGTCCTAGGGCGTCGAAGACGTGAACGGGAGGCACGGGTGGACTGACCGTCGCGCCGACACTTCCAGATCCAGCCACCTGAAAGAGGAAGACATGCCAGCACAAGAGACAATCGAGACGATTGCGGAAGAAGCCGGGCAGTGGCGCCGCCACCTCCACCAGCATCCCGAGCTCTTGTTCGACCTGCCTGCGACGTCGGCCTTCGTCGCCGACAAGCTGAGGTCGTTCGGCTGTGACGAGGTCGTTACCGGCATTGCCACGTCGGGCGTCGTCGCGGTGGTGAAGGGAAAGCTGGGTGCCGGCCGCACCATCGGCCTACGGGCCGACATGGACGCGCTGCCGATAGCCGAACAGACCAATCTGGCCCATGCTTCCAAGACACCGGGCAAGATGCATGCGTGCGGCCATGACGGCCACACGGCGATGCTGCTCGGCGCTGCGCGTCACCTTGCCTCGACGAGGGATTTCGCCGGCACGGCCGTGCTCATTTTCCAGCCGGCCGAGGAGGGCGGCGCCGGCGGGCGCGTGATGCTCGAAGAGGGGCTGCTCGAACGTTTCGGCATCGAGGAGGTGTTCGGCATGCACAACGAGCCGGGCCTGCCTGTCGGTTCCTTCGCCATTCGGCCGGGTCCGATGCTGGCAGCGGCAGACCGCTTCGTGGTCACGCTGAACGGCAAGGGCTCGCATGCCGCTTCGCCGCATGAATCGCGCGACCCTATCCTGATAAGCGCGCATCTGGTGACGGCGCTGCAGTCGATCGCCTCGCGCAACGTGGATCCCTTCGACCCCGTCGTGGTCTCGGTGACCTATCTCGCCGGCGGCAGTGCGGCGGCACTGAACGTCATCCCGGAGCAGGCCGTCGTCGGCGGCACGATCAGGACGATCGACGCCAAGACGCGTAAGGCCGTCGAGCAGCGCTTCAGGGACATCGTCGCCAACACCGCGCGCCTCTTCGAGGCTCGGGCGGAAATCGACTGGCGGCCCGGCTATCCGGTCACCGTCAACGATCCGGAGATGACGAAGGCCGCGATTTCGGTCGCTTCCGACGTTGCCGGCGCGGACAAGGTCAACGGCAACTGCCAGTGCACGATGGGCGCCGAGGACTTCTCCTACATGCTCGAGAAGCGACCTGGGGCGATCATTTGGCTGGGCAACGGCGATTCGGCCGGGCTTCACAATCCCGCCTATGATTTCAACGACGACGCGATCATCCATGGCGTTCGCTACTGGACGGCGCTCGTCAGTGGGAGAACTAGCGCTGCCAGCTGAATGATGACTGCTGGGCTTGGGGCCCGCTCACTTTCGGGCGGCGGCCTTTTGGCAACAGCGATCGCGATCACGTCGACAGCGATCCTGATCTGGATCCCACGCTTCCCGACGCTTGGCGTTCTGGTGCTGGGTGGGGCCGCGACATCGGCGCTTTACAGTCTGGGAGCCTGAACGCCCCAGCGGCGCCGATCCGACCGGATTTGGTTGGCGGGCCTGCGCCGCACGCGACATGCCAATAGGGCGGTCGCTTCAATCCCTGCCGGTGTGCGGCTGCCCGGCCGCACTGCCGGCTTTTGCTGCGAACCGCGGCGTGGCGCCCGCGGCTTCCTCGCAGAGTTCCAAATGCCTGGCCAGCGCCTGATTCGAAAGGACTGCGCTGATGGTGGTGATGTCGCGTCCCTGATGCTTGGGCATCTGCTGGACCTCCTTCAGCCTTTCCAGAAGTGCGAGTCGGGTCATGATTTCCCTCCTTTGCTGGCAGGGAGTGGTCGTTGAGAGCATCCCAAACGAACCCTGCGGGACGTACGGCGAGCTGGCGGGTGGCGGCCGTCAGGCCGCCTTCTTGCCTGCGTCGAACGGGATCTCGATGTCGACGGCGAGCGTCGAGACCTTGGCGCCGCGCTCCATCTTGACGCTGACTTTGTCGTCGTCGATCTGCATGTGCTTGGAGATAGCGCGCAGGATTTCGTCGCGCAATTTGGCAACGAGGTCCGAATCGCCTGCCGAAGCACGCTCATGGGCCAGCAGCACCTGCAGGCGCTCGCGCGCGGCGGGGGCCGACTGGGGGCGGGAAAAGAGCTGGAAGAATTTCATGCCGCTTTCCTTCCGAAGATCTTGCCGAAGAAACCCCGCTTTTCGCCCGGAATGGTAACTGGCAGGTCCTCGCCCTTGAGCCGGCGCGCGGCATTGAAATAGGCGACCGCCGGCGCGCTGCGGCCATCCGCCAGGGTGACGGGGGAGCCGACATTGGATGCGCGCAGCACGTCCATGCTTTCCGGTATGATGCCGAGCAGCGGGATCGACAGGATCTCGAGGACGTCGTCGACCTTCAGCATGTCGCCGCGCTCTGCGCGAGCCGGGTCGTAGCGGGTGAGAAGCAGGTGCTTCTCCATGCGCTCGCCATTCTCGGCCTTGAGCGTCTTGGAATCGAGCAGGCCGATGATGCGATCGGAATCGCGCACCGAAGAAACCTCCGGATTGGTCACGACGATGGCCACGTCCGCATGGCGCATGGCCAGCGTTGCGCCGCGCTCGATGCCAGCCGGGCTGTCGCAGATGACCCAGTCGAAAGTCTTCTTCAGAGCGGCGATGACCTTCTCGACACCTTCCGGCGTGAGGTTGTCCTTGTCGCGCGTCTGCGAGGCCGCCAGCAGGTAGAGCGTCTCCAGCCGCTTGTCGCGGATCAGCGCTTGCGCCAGCTTGGCTTCGCCCTGGATCACGTTGACGAGGTCGTAGACCACCCGTCTTTCGGCGCCCATGACGAGGTCGAGATTGCGAAGGCCGACGTCGAAGTCCACGACCACGACCTTGTCGCCGCTTTGCGCGAGGGCCGCGCCCAGTGCGGCGGAAGACGTCGTCTTGCCGACGCCGCCTTTACCCGAAGTGACCACGACCACTTTGCCCATAGACCTCTCTCCTGTTTATTCGATTGGGCACGCCTTCGGCTCAGCCGAGGGTTGCCGCCTTGATTGCGTCGCCTTCGAGCCAGATCTGGACGGCCTTCCCGCGCAGATTGGGCTCCATGTCCTCGGCCGTTTTGTAGAAGCCGTCGATGGCGATGAGTTCGGCTTCCAGCTTGCTGCAAAAGATGCGCGCGGAGGCGTTGCCCGTCGTGCCGGCCATCGCACGACCCCGCAGCGTGCCGTAGATGTGGATCGATCCGCCGGCAACGACCTCGGCGCCGGATGCAACCGATCCGACAATGGTCACATCGCCTTCGGGGAAGAAGAGCGACTGCCCCGAGCGCACCGGCTGGGTAACGACGATCGAAGGCGTGGCCTTGGCCGGCTGCGGGTCGGAAGGCACGACGTGTTGGGTGGGGCCGGCTTCGTCGTCCTCATGCGCAACCGGCGCTTCGAAGTCCGAGGCCGGGCGTCCGTCGCTCATCGCCGGTGGCATGTCCGAGCCGAGCAATGAGGGCATCGCGCCTTCAATGCCCATGATCCGCACATTGCGTCTGCCGAGTTGGTCGACGAGTTCGCGAATCTGCAAGCGATCGATGGGTAGCCCGCCCACGTCGAGGACGATCGGGCGTCGCAGGAAAAATCCGGCCGAGCGGGCGGCCAAATCGTCGAGGCGCGCCAGCCAGTCCTCGAAAGGGAGTTCCGGGGTAAGCGCGAGCGCAAGGAAGGATCGCCCCTTGAGGCGGATCGGCCGGGGTTGAGTTAACACTTCGGTCATCTTGGTTAATTTTCGGTTGCTTCGGTGTAGCGAGGAAATGGTTAACGAATGGTTAATATCTGAGGCGGGCTTGACCGGAGTTCGCCCTTTTGAAATTTGATGATGTAGATAAAAATCATTGTTAATCAGATGGTTAATCGAAATATCGGCTGAAACTAAAATTGATACGAGCCTAGCATGCTGATCTCGATGTCAAACTCGAATGCGGGCAATTGAGCGGCCGACAAGATGAATTTCGGCAAGAATCGAGCCCACAAGGGGTGGGTTCTACCTTGAACTGCGACTTTGCAGCGATACCAATGGCTTATCGCACGCAAGGAACCGCAGATGAAACGGACCTACTCGCAGATTGATCTCGATGAGCGGCGCAAGATCGCCCGCTGGCGCCAGGCCGGGGTCAGTGTCGATGTGATCGCCGAGAAACTTGGCCGGCATCGTTCGACGATTTTCCGTGAGCTGCGCAGGAATGTCTTCGAGGACGCGGAGATGCCGGATCTGACCGGCTACTTCTGTGTCGCCGCCGACAGCAAGGCCAAAGAGCGCCGCAGCCGATATCGCAAGCTGATGCGGTTTCCGCGCCTGCGATCGGCGATCGTCGAGCGGATCAAGCATGGCTGGTCACCAGAGCAGATTGCTGGCCGACTGCAACTCGAGAGAAGCCCGACGCGGGTCTGTCACGAGACAATCTACCGCTTTGCCTATTCCAGCGACGGTCAGGAGATGAAGCTATGGCACTATCTGCCCGAGCGTCGGGCGCGTCGCCGGCCTCGCCATGCCCGGCGGCGTCATGGCCGACGTTTCAGCCCGGAACTCAGCATTCTGCACCGTCCTGACATCGTCCGAGAGCGAAAGCAGCTTGGCCACTGGGAATGCGACCTGCTCCAGTTCCGCAAGAAGTTCGGCAAGGCCAACGTCACCTCATTGGTCGAACGGGTCAGCCGCTTCACGGTGTTCCTGCGCAACAACGACCGGCAATCGAAGCCGATCATGGACGGGCTGATCGCTACCTTGAGCGCCCTTCCCCATACAGCACGCCGTTCGATCACCTTCGATCGTGGCACCGAGTTCACCGACTGGCCGTATCTGCAGGCCGGGCTCGGCGTGCAAACCTGGTTTTGTGATCCACAGTCGCCGTGGCAGAAAGGATCGGTCGAAAACACCAATCGCCGTGCCCGCAAATGGCTGCCGCGCGACCTCGATCCGCTGTCGGTCAACGACAGCGACCTGAAAGGCATTTGCGACCAGCTCAATACCACGCCGCGCAAATGCCTCGGCTTCAAGACACCGTCTGAAGTGTTCCGGCAAAAGATGATGACGGCACCGAAGCGATCAGGCTAACTTCCGGGTCGCTGCAAAGTCGCGCTTCGACGAGAACTCACATGACCCGCCGTCTATGCGCGCTACGAGCATCGGGAAGCTCACCCGGTGAAAGCGGAATGGAACCTCGGCGAACGATACGCCACGGGTCGGAGGTCCCGTGGCGCTTGTCGTCGTGGACGTGCGAGTCGACTACTTCAGCACGGCAGTCACGCGGTCTCCTTCGTCGTTCAGTTGAATCGACACGTTGTCGCCGGCCTGGAGCGGGGGCAAGGCGACGTCGCGCGGCACAGTGTAGCTTCTGCCGTTCTCGAGCGTGATGACACGCACGTCGTGATTGTATTTGGCTACGACGCCGCCACTGGACGATGCCAGTGCTGCGCCCGCAAGGAAAAAGAGAGGCGAAGCGATGAGGAGGATGGTCTTCATTTTAGGTGTGCCTTCTATTTTGGACAATGGAGGGGCGCTCCTGGCATCGCTGATGCCTGGATCGTCCACGCCAGTGTTTTTCGTAAAAATCTGACTTCGGTCCGATGACCGGCGATGCGGGCCTGCGGACTGGCCGCTAGCCATGTTCGAGTATCAGCAGGGCATTTCCGTCTCCTTCCTGGTGGCGGCTTTTCGAGCCGTTGTTGAAGGCTGCGCTTTCCAGTTACTGGAAAGTCAAGCGGGTCGATGGACAGCTGTGTCTGATGGCTTTGCCGGGTAGAAACCTCTTTGCAAATCGGCGGTTAGCACCCTCGTGCATGGGCATCTGGCCATCTCTCATGAGGATGTGAGCGCGGTTGATTCGTTGCCGATCGGAGGTTTTCTGCGGCGATGCATGCAAATTGGCTGCAGCAACAGAAGACGGTTGACCTTCCTGTAACTGGAAACTCTAGCTTCGCCGAAAATCATCAAGCGGCGTCGTCACAGACGTCGCATTTTTGTCGACGGGATCGTTTCAAATGACTGGGAAGACTAGAATATTACTGGTGGCCGCAGCGGCGTTGAGTGGCGCTGCATGGTTCTCCTATACCGATGGCGTGCCAGCCTATGTCAGGCAGGCTATGGCGTCCGGCGAGGCGAACCAGACCGCGCCAACACCCCCGCCTCCACAGGTGCCGGTGGCGGAAGTCATCACCCGCGTGCTTGCGCCGTCGTCCGAGTTTACCGGCGTCGTCGCAGCCGCCAAGACCGTCGAACTCCGCTCCCGTGTCGGCGGGGCAATCGAAACGGTCAGCGTTCCCGAAGGTGGGCTCGTCGAGCGCGGCCAGTTGCTCTTCCAGATCGACCCTCGCCCGTTTGAGGTTGCACTCCAGAATGCGGAAGCGCAATTGCAACGGGCCGAGGTTCTGCTCTCCCAGGCCGAGACCGACCTCGATCGATCGCAGCGGCTGCTCCCGAGTGGAGCCATCGCCAGCAAGACCTATGATGACGACGTGTCCGGGAGGCAGGAGCGGCAAGCGCAGGTGCTTGAGGCAAAGGCCGCAAATGCAGCAGCCAGCCTCGACCTTTCCTATTCCCGCGTGACCGCCCCGATCGCCGGACGCGTCGACAGGGTACTTGTGACAGAAGGAAACCTCGTCACCGGCGCATCCGGAGGCGCCGCGACATTGCTCACCACGATCGTGTCGGTCGACCCTGCCCATGTCTATTTCGATATCGATGAAGCGACTTATCTGAACTTTCTGGGCCAAGCCCGCCCCGCCGCCGCCGGGCGCAAGGGCACCTCGTTCCCGGTGGAAGTCGGGCTCGCCACCGAGAACGGCTACCCGCATTCGGGTAGCTTGGACTTCCTCGGAAATCGTCTCGATCGTGGCACCGGTACGATCCGCGCCCGAGCGGTGCTGGCCAATCCCGACGGCCGGCTGACACCTGGCCTGTTCGCGCGGGTGAAACTTGCGACCAGCGCGCCCCAAGAAACCGTTCTCATCGACGATCAGGCAGTCGGGACCGATCAGGGACGCCGCTACGTCCTGGTGCTGGGCGCTGGCGATATGGTCGAATACCGGCCGGTCGAACTGGGCGCGATGAACGAGGGACTGCGCGTTGTTGCAAGCGGCCTCAACCCCGGCGACACGGTCATCATCAAGGGGCTTGTCCGGCCCGGCATGCAGGTTACACCGAATCGGATCGCGATGGCGCCCGATCAGCGTTCGGTCGACGGCGCTGCCGACGGCGACACGCAGGAGGCACGTCGATGAGCCTGCCGCACTTTTTTATCAACCGCCCGATCTTTGCGATCGTGCTGTCGGCTCTCATGCTGATTGCCGGCGCTATGGCGCTGTTCCGTCTTTCCCTGAGCGAATATCCGTCCGTCACCCCGCCGACCGTGCAGGTGACCGCAAGCTATCCCGGCGCAAATCCCGAGGTGATCGCCGAGACGGTCGCATCGCCGCTCGAGCAGTCGATCAACGGCGTCGAAGGCATGCTCTATATGAGCTCGCAGGCCGCGACCGACGGTCGGATGACGCTCACGGTCACCTTCGCGCAGGGCACGGATCCGGATATGGCCCAAATCCAGGTGCAGAACCGCGTGTCGCGGGCGCTGCCACGCCTGCCGGAAGAAGTTCAGCGCATCGGCGTCGTCACGCAAAAGACGTCGCCCGACATCCTGATGGTGGTGCACCTTGTATCGCCTGACAAACGCTACGATCCGCTCTACATCTCCAATTTTGCTACCCTCCAGATTCGCGACACGCTCGCCCGCCTGCCAGGGGTAGGCGACGTCATCATCTGGGGCGCCGGCGAATACGCCATGCGCGTCTGGCTGGACCCCGCCAAGGTTGCCGCGCGCGGCATGACCGCGAGCGATGTCGTCGCTGCCATTCGCGAACAAAACGTCCAGGTCGCAGCCGGCTCGGTTGGCCAGCAGCCGTCGGCGGCAGCCAGCTACGAGGTCACGGTCAGTACATTGGGGCGGCTGTCCAGCGAGGAACAGTTCGGTGAGATCGTGATCAAGACAGGCGATGACGGGCAGATCGTGCGCCTGCGCGATGTTGCCCGGATTGGTCTCGGCGCCGATGGCTACGCTTTGCGCAGCCTGCTCGACGGCGAGCCGGCCGTCGCGATACAGATCATCCAGCGGCCCGGCGCAAATGCGCTGGACGTCTCCAACGCCGTGCACGCCGAGATGGAGCAGTTGCAGCAAGGTTTTCCGGAGGGCCTGGAATACCGTATTGCCTACGATCCGACCGTCTTCGTGCGTGCGTCGCTTGCCGCCGTCATGACGACGCTGCTCGAAGCGATCGTCCTGGTCGTCATCGTCGTCGTCCTGTTCCTGCAGACGTGGCGTGCGTCCATCATTCCGCTGGTGGCCGTGCCCATATCGCTCGTCGGCACGCTTGCGGTGATGTATCTCATGGGTTTCTCGCTCAACACCTTGTCGCTGTTCGGCCTGGTCCTGTCGATCGGCATCGTGGTCGACGACGCCATCGTTGTGGTCGAAAATGTCGAACGGCACATCGGCCTTGGCGAAACGCCGAAGGAAGCGGCCCGCAAGGCGATGGACGAGGTGACCGCACCGATCATCGCGATCACGTCCGTCCTCGCCGCTGTCTTCATTCCATCCGCATTCCTGTCGGGCCTTCAGGGCGAGTTCTACCGCCAGTTCGCGGTCACGATCGCCATCTCGACGGTGCTTTCGGCGATCAACTCGCTGACGCTTTCGCCGGCATTGGCTGCCATGCTGCTGAAACCGCACCATGGCGGTGCCCGCCGCGATTGGCTGACCCGCGGCATCGACTTCCTGTTCGGCAGGTTCTTCCGGCTGTTCAACCGCTTCTTCGACAGGGCGTCGAACGCCTATGTCGGAACCGCGCGCCGCGCAATCCGCATCAGCGGCGTGGTGTTCGTCATCTATGCGGGGCTGCTGGGCGCGACGTATCTCGGGTTCCAAAGTATCCCGAGCGGCTTCGTGCCCGCGCAGGACAAGTACTACCTCGTCGGCATCGCGCAGTTGCCCTCTGGCGCCTCGCTCGATCGTACCGAAGCAGTCGTCAAGGAGATGTCCAGGATTGCGCTGGCCGAGCCCGGTGTCGAAAGCATCGTCGCCTTTCCCGGCCTCTCGGTGAACGGCTTCGTCAACCTGCCCAACGCCGCCGTGGTCTTCGCCATGCTCGACCCCTTCGATCAGCGCAAGGATCCGTCGCTTTCAGCCAACGCCATCGCCGGGCGCCTGATGGGCAAATACAGCCAGATCCCCGACGGCTTCGTCGGCATCTTCCCGCCGCCGCCGGTTCCCGGGCTAGGCACGACAGGTGGCTTCAAGCTTCAGGTCGAGGATCGCGCCGGCATGGGCCTCGAGGCCCTGGCCAAGGTGCAGGGCGAGATCATGGCCAAGGCGGCCGCGGCACCTGAACTCGCCGGCATGATGGCGAGCTTTCAGGTCAATGCCCCGCAGGTCCAGGTCGATCTCGATAGGGTCAAGGCCAAGGCACAAGGTGTTCCGCTGACGGGGATCTTCGAGACGCTGCAGGTCAATCTCGGCTCGCTCTACGCCAACGACTTCAACCGCTTCGGTCGCACCTATCGCGTCATCGTGCAGGCCGATGCGCCCTTCCGCGCCGAGGTGGATGACATCGCACGCCTGAAGGTTCGCAACGCCGCTGGCGAAATGGTGCCGCTTGCGGCGCTTGCCACCATCGCCACCAGCTCGGGCCCCGACCGTGTGATGCACTACAATGGATATCCCTCGGTCGACATCACGGGAGGTCCGGCACAGGGCTATTCGTCCGGGCAGGCGACGGCGGCAATGGAGCGGATATTGCGCGAGACGCTGCCGGCCGGCATGGCGTTCGAATGGACCGACCTGGTCTTCCAGGAAAAACAGGCAGGCAACACGGCCATGATCGTGTTCCCGCTCGCGGTCCTGTTGGCGTTCCTGATCCTGGCGGCACAGTACAACAGCTGGTCCCTGCCGTTTGCTGTCCTGCTCATCGCGCCGCTGGCAGTGCTCTCGGCAATCGGAGGGGTTTGGCTCTCGAACGGCGACAACAACATCTTCACGCAGATCGCGTTTGTCGTCCTTGTCGGGCTTGCGGCCAAGAACGCGATCCTCATCGTCGAGTTCGCCCATGAGGAGGAAAAGAAAGGCAGCGATTCTCTGGCGGCGGTGCTCGAAGCCGCGCGCCTGCGCCTGAGGCCGATCCTGATGACGTCGCTCGCCTTCATTGCCGGCGTCGTGCCTCTGGTCATCGCAACCGGCGCTGGCGCCGAGATGCGCCATGCCATGGGCATCGCAGTGTTCGCCGGCATGCTTGGCGTTACGGTGTTCGGATTGATCCTGACGCCCGTCTTCTACGTGGTCATCAGACGGTTTGTGCTGCGGCGTGAACGCAACATCGGGGCGACGATGGCCGCCTCCGAAAGCGAGGTCGTTCACTAGATCCAGGCATTGACGTAGCACCGGCTGGGGTTGCCCTCGACGGCTGACACGGGGGCTTCCCGGCCGGCGGCTTGGAGCCGCTCCTTGCGCGACTGAATCGTTGGCGCGGCTTTTTTATTGGAAAGCGCCGAGCGATGGTGGTGCGGTTCTGTGTGGCGTTGTCGTCGGTACCGCAGCGATGATCGCCATGATGCCGAGCCGGAGCCGATTGCTCAGCCTCTTCGACACCCGTGGGTCACTTTGCGCGTCAACCCGCCGACCTTGCCGTCGCCACCGTCAATGCGGGTTTCGATACCTTCGGATATTGCTTCGCCGCGCTTGCAATCAGCATGTCGAGGAAGCTGCGCACCGGCGTGCTCGGGGTCCGCTCGCGCAAGGTCAGGGTGACCACCTCCCGATCTAGTTGCGGCTCTACCAGGGGGCGCACCTCGGTCAGTGTCGAGGCCGACAGCGAGTGAGAGTTCTCTGGAGCAATGCACACCCCGAGACCCCGATCGACCAGGGACAGCATCGTCGATGAGAATTGACGGCAAAGAGCCGGTTTACGGAAATTTCGTTCTCACCCAGCACGCGATCAACCATCTTCTGGATCGGACTGTCGGGGGGAAAGCCTACGAGATCTTGCCCCTCCATGTCGATCCAGCGAACCTGCGTGCCGGATTCGAACGGATGGCCCTTTGCAAAGAACACCGCAAAACGGTCGTAGAAGAGATGGTGCTCGCGCACCTTTTCTTCGATCGGACGGCTGGTGGCGACACCGATGTCGACGGAACCGTCCGCAACGAGATCGCGAATACGGTTCTCCGGCAAGTCCAGCAGCGACACCTTGACCAGCGGATGCTCTTTCTTGAAGCGTGCAATCACGTCGGGCAGAAGCGACGAAGCAAGTACGATGGCCGCAGCGATCGTAACCTTGCCGGTTCGAAGCGACGCAATGTCATCCATCGTGTTGATGGCATTGTCGACCTGTTCGATGGCCCGGCGGGCCAGCGGCAGGAATATCTCTCCCGCATAGGTCAACCCGACCATGCGCGTATGCCGATCAAACAGCATCACGCCCAATTGTGACTCAAGTTCCTTGATCAAGACGCTGATGGCGGACTGCGTCACGCCGATATGCTCGGTTGCGAGCCGAAAGCGTCCTAATTCCGCGACTGCAACGAATGCGCGCAACTGCTTGATGGTGACATTTTTCATTGAAATGCGTGTCGTCTCCCCCAAGCAATACCATTGCAGAAAGCCGCTCGAAGGTCCATCGCGCGGCCGAACTCCAGGCAGCGCATGAAGGCCCCGGCGGCAATGGCGCATGACGAGCCATCTGGCCCTTCATGCAGGCGGCAGATCGTGCCTGGTCTTCTAGGCGGGAGCAGCCGTGTGGATTCCGCAAAGCGGGCCCGCGACAAATTCCCCACGATGCATGACCGAACGGTCGGCAGCGCCACCGGCGACGAGACGCCCGACATTTTCGCTGCGGCTCACGACAAGATCGGCGAAGGCGCCGGCACGGAAGCCGTAGTCGGCGCCCAGTCGCATGATCTGCGCGGGTGCGTCGGTGATCATGCGAAAGGCACGGCCGGTCGCATCCTCCATCAAGTGAGCGGCAAGGATGGTCCATCGCGCGATCTCGAGCAGATCGCCGGAGCCGACGGGAACGAAGGCGTCCTGGATATTGTCGGAAGCGGTCGCCACCGGCACGCCGGCGTCGAGCATCTCCGCCACGCGGGTAAGGCCGCGCGGCACGAGTTGACGCCTGTCCCTGCCCTGGAGGAACAGATTGGCCGCGGGCAACGTGCATACGGCGACGCCGGCCTTGGCGGCGGCATCGATCGAACGTCGTGCCTCGTCGTCGGAGACCGCGGAAAGCGACGACACATGGCTGCCGACCACCCTGCCGCCCATGCCGCGCCGCATTGTCTGCTCGACAAGATAGTCGAACCAGCGTGCGCCGGGGTCGAGCGTTTCGTCGATATGCAGATCCACGCAGCGGTCATGACGTTCGGCTACGTCAAGGAGCATGTCGATATAGTTCCTGGGGTCGGGAGCGAGATTGGGCGTGCCGCCTATGCAGTCGGCACCGGCCGCAATGGCGCGTTCGAGAAGTTCGCGTGCGACAGCCAGATCGCCCCGCGCCGCACTCGACGTTGCAAAGGCCACGACCTCGAGGTGTATCCTGCCACGGCTTTTCGCCCGCAGTTCGCACATGGCCTCGACACTCTTGAGTTCCAGCTCGTAGTCGAGATTGGCATGCGTGCGGATAGCGCTCGTGCCCATCGCGACGCATGTGTCGAGCGTCGCTTCGGCGCGCTTGAGAATGTTCTCTTTTTCCAGCCCCTTGGAATAGGCGCGGAACGCCTCGATCGCGCCCATCAACGTGCCGTCACGGTTGGGCGCGTCAGCCAAGGTGAAGCTCTTGTCGAGATGCTGGTGCATGTCGACGAAGCCGGGTGTAACCAGACGTCCGCCGACGTCTATCGACATCACTTCGCTGGCGCTGATCCCCGGTGCGATATCGAGCATCCGCCCCTCTGCGGAAATCAGGATGTCGACAGGGGCCGAGCCACCCGTGCCCACGGGAGACATACCATTTCGCAGCAGTAGCCGAGGCTGTCCTGTCATGCCTTTGTCTCCCGCCTTTCAGCCTTGTCAGGCAACTCGGTGACGCAGTTCCCGGCCATCCATCAGACGCCGGATGTTCTCCCATTCGAGTTCGCGCATCGACCTGTCGTTCGAGCGCACGCCGCCAGCAATGTGGGGAGTAAAGACCACATTCGCCTGCGGGTCGTCGGCAAGTCGCAGCAACGGATTGTCACGCGGCACCGGCTCCCAGGTCCAGCCGTCCGTCGCCACGCCCGACAGGATGCCGACGCGATAGGCGGCCGCCACGTCGGCCTCGTTGAGAACCGTGCTTGCCCCCGTCGAAACGAGATAGGCGCCCGGCTTCATCTGCTCGATGAAAGCATGGTCGATCATCTCGCCAATGCCCTCGCCATGCGGCAGCAGGATGCAGAGGACGTCGCTGCGCGCGCGTATGGAATCGATATCCGCATATTCGACGCCGAACTCGGCTTCGACCGCCGCCGGCAGCCGCGACCGCTTGTTGTACAAGACCTCGCAATCGAAGGCCCGCAGCCGAACGGCAAGTTCGGCACCAATCTCGCCGAATCCGAGAATGCCGACCGTCGCGCCGGCCAGAGAGCGGATCTTGCGGCGCTCCGTCCAGTTGTAGGCAAAATGGTTCTCGTCGCATTTCTTGGGCGGCGTCCCCCAGTCTGGCGTAGCAACCAGCGCATGCTCCGCCTCGCGGCTGGCCTTGACCAAGGACAACACCTGCATCATGGCGTGCTCGGCAACCATCGAGCAGCCGCGCAGCGGCCATCGGCACACGGGTATGCCAGCCTTTCGCGCCGCGTCCGCGTCGATGTCATGTGTCATGCGACCGAGCCGCTGGACCAGGCGAAGCCTACGGCCGGCGGCAAGCATATCCGCATCGATCAAGCCGCTGCGCTCGCTTATGAAGACATCGGCGAGCGGCAGCTGCTCCAGGAGCTCGGCACGCGACGGCGCTTCGCACATCGTAATGTCGAGCCCCTCGGGCGCTGCCTCCATGGCTATCTTCTGATGCCGTGGGGCGCGGAAGGTAGCAAACAGGACTTTCAGATTGGACACGGCGTTGCCTTCTTGAAGCGGGTGATGCCGAGGCACCGTTGCGAGCGGGTGATGGCAAGTCAACCGAGTGCTGCGGCCCCTGCCTGCGCGATCTGCTCGTCCTGCTGCGGTGCGACGCCGGAAACGCCGATAGCGCCGACAAGCTCGCCACCTGCGACAAGCGGCAGCCCGCCACGCAGCGGTGTTGCACCCGGCAAGGTCATGACGCCTGGACGACCTGCGATGCGATCCTCCAGTGCACCTGTCGGACCGTTGAAGATTGCAGCCGTACGTGCCTTCGCCACGGCCACCTCGGCCGAAGCGGCGTTGGCGCCGTCACGCCGGATGAACCCCAAAAGGTGGCCACCGGGATCGACCGCGGCGACGCTGACATTCCAGCCGTTGGAGGCTGCCTCAGCCACAGCCGCCGCCAACACCCGCTCGATGTCGCCCTGTTCGATTTTCGTCGTCGATTTCATGATGTCCTCCCAAAATTCATTTCGCGCCGTTTAGATCGATCGCGAACATCGGCGAAGACGGGGATCGTGCCCAGCCTCTGCCAGTGCCGTCATGGCGACCAACCCTCAAGCCGTTTCCGTGAGGTATTTCATCGCCACGTCGACGCCACCGCGCTGATGCGGAACGCCGGCGAGGTCGAGGCTCATCTCGCAGCCGGCAAGCGTGCCGGCAAGCGTCAGTTCGTTGATGTTGCCAAGATGGCCGATGCGGAACACCTTGTCCGCAACCTTCGACAGGCCCGAGCCCAGCGACATGTTGAACTTTTCCAGCGCGATCCGACGGTAGGCATCGGCGCTATGGCCCTCCGGCATCATGACGGTGGTGAGCACCGGCGAATAGTGGATCGGAGAGTTGCAGAGGTTCTCGAGTCCCCAGGCCTGGACTGCGCGGCGGGTGGCCTCTGCAAGGCGCTCGTGGCGAGCAAACACGGCCTCCAGTCCTTCGTCGAGCAGCTTGTCGAGCACGAGCGACAGGCCGAACAGCAGATTGGTGGCCGGGGTGTAGGGAAAGTAGCCGCTCTTGTTGATGGCGATCATCTCGCTCCAGTCCCAATAGGAGCGAGGCATGCCGCCAGCCTTCGACGCTTCGAGGGCCTTTGGGCCAACCGCGTTGAACGACAGGCCGGGCGGCAGCATCAGCCCCTTCTGCGAACCAGACACGACGACATCGATGCCCCACTCGTCCATGCGCAGATCGGCCGACGCCAGTCCCGAGATCGTGTCCACCACAAACAGTGCCGGGTGGTTGGCCGCGTCGATGGCTGCGCGGATATCGGCCAGGCGGGAGGTCGAACCGGTCGAGGTCTCGTTGTGCACGATGCACACTGCGCGGATTTCATGGTTGCGATCCTGGCGCAGCGCGTCTTCGATCACGGCCGGATCGGCACCGGCGCGCCAGTTGGTGCCGAGCGTGGTCGGCTTGAGCCCCAGCTTGATCGCCATGCGGCTCCAGAGACTGGCAAAATGGCCAGTCTCGAAGGTGGCGATGCGATCGCCGGGCGAGAACAGGTTGGCCAGCGCAGCTTCCCACGCACCGGTGCCCGAAGCCGGGAAGATCACCACGTCATGCTGGGTCTTGAAGATTTTCTTGATGTCGCGGAGCAGCTTGGAACCCAGTTCGCCGAACTCGGGGCCGCGGTGATCGATCACCTGGCGGCCCGTGGCCGCCAGGACGTCCGCCGGCACGGGCGAAGGTCCCGGTATCTGCAGGAAGTGGGTCCCTTGGTGCATCATAGTAGTCTTCTCCCAATCGTCTCCGAGAGTATTCGGCGAACGTCTTTGATCTTACAATTGAAAAACTATCGGCTTTTATGCAGGTTATTTCATCAATGGCCGGGCGAAATGACCTGCGTCCTGACTTCGCCGAACCTGGAGAACTCAGCTTCGAACCGCCCGCCGGCACCAACCTGGGTGATGCCGGTATAACTGCCTGTGGTCAGCACCGTGCCTGTCGGCGCCCCGCCGCGCCGCGCGAGATGCCGGACCGCCCAGTGCAACAGTTCGAGCGGATCGCCGAAGGGATGCCTGGCCTCCCTCGCCTCGCCATTGACCATGACCTGAACCGAAGCCAGATCCTGCCCGGTCCAAGCGATGGGCGCCCCAAGAACAACACCGCCGCTGGCCTGAAAATCCGCCAGTTTCCAAAGCGGCGCTGCGGCGTTGGCCCCGGCAAGTCGAGTGTGCAAGATCTCAAGCAACGGAACGACATGGCTGAACAGCGCCAGGCACTCAGCCCGACCCAACGTTGCCATCTCCGGGGTGATCTCCTTGCCAAGCCGCATGCCCAGTTCCGCCTCAACACCAAGCTGGGCAGCGCCCGGGGGCAACACGCAGCGCCCGTCCGGTCGCACGATGCCGAGCTTCGGGATCGGCGCGATATAGGGCTCGGGATCGTTGGCCGCCCGTCCGATCTTCCACGCGATCGCCGAGCCGAGCTGGCGCAACACATGATCCTGGATGCCATAGGCATCGGCACGGCTCTGCGGAGCGGGCATGTCAGGCTCCACACCGACCCCGGTGCGGTGAGCCGATAGCAGCAGTTCGCCTGCCTGGGAGGTCAGATCGCCGGCCATTGATAACCTCCGTAGGCGTTGTCGTAGTGTTCGGCCAGATCGATGAGGCTGTTGTCCGACCCGAACGCGCCGACAAGCTGGAAGCCGATCGGCAGGCCGCCAGACGATGGCGAGGCGGGAATGGCTACACCGGGCAATCCACCTGCGTTGGCGAAGGCGGTGAAGACGGCGTGACCGCGGGGCCCGACCTCGATGCCATTGATCCGGGACGGATGCGTCTCCAGCTTCGGCCATGACAGGGCCGCGATACTGGGGGTCATGATGAAATTGTAGGTGGCAAAGACCTTCGCCAGTTGCGCCCTCAGCCTGCCCACCTGAGTGAGCATGTCGAAATAAGACATCGCGTTGACTTCGCCGCCCGTGCGTATCATCGGCACGAGGCTTTCGTTGACCTGGGTCGCGTCCCTCGTCTGCATCAGCCAGGCCAGCCCAACCGGCCCGACCATGCCCCAGATGGCGTCCAGCACCTCCGCATCGAACGGCGTCTCGCCCTGGTCGACGCGACAGCCGAGATCGACGAGCCGTGAGGCCGCGCGGTCGACGCTTGCCGCAATCTCGGTGTCAACTGGCGCCGAGCCGAATCGTGGCACATAGAGGATCCTGGTGGTCTTGGGCACGCGATAGCTGCCGATGCGCGCCTTGGCGGGGAAAGCGAAGGAGGCGCGGTCGTTCGGGTCGTGGGCAGCCAGGACCGACGCCGCGAGACGCAGATCCCGCGCGCTTCGCGTCATTGGCCCCACGGTTTCAAAATCGAGCAGCAGGCCCGGCAACCCGCCACTACGGCCAACGAAGCCCGGACTCGGCTTGAGCCCATAGAGGCCGGTGTGACCGCATGGCCGACGGATCGAGCCGCCCCCGTCCGTGCCGACGGCAAACACTCCCATGCCCGAAGCCGTCGCCGCAACCGCGCCGCCGCTTGACCCGCCTGGAGACAGGTTCGGGTCCCATGGATTGCCCGTCGCGCCGAAGAGCAGGTTGTCGGTAAAGCCCTGCAAGGTGAATTCAGGGACGTTCGTCTTGCCCAGAATGATGGCGCCCGCCGCCCTGAGGCGTTCGACCGGGCTCTCGTCGGCGTCGGGAACATGGTCGGCAAACAGCTTGCTGCCCCAGCTGCAGCGCAAACCGCGCACCTGCAGGTTGTCCTTGACGGTGATCGGGACGCCGTCCAGCGGCCCGAGCGGCTGACCGGCGCGCCAGCGCATGGCGCTGGCGTGAGCGGCTTCAGCCGCCCCCTTCTCGTCCGGTGTGATGATGGCATTGAGGATCGGGTTGGCGACGCGAATCCTGGCCTGCGTTTCCGACAAGACGTCGACCGGATCGAACCTGCCAAACTTGTAGCCGGCATTGAGCTCGGCCACATCATGCTTCCATAACGCCATGTTCAGAACCTCAGTCGTTTTCGATATGAGCGATCACATCGAATTCGACGAGCAGTTCCGGTATGCCGAAGGTGCCGGTGACGGTTGCGCGCGACGGCAGTACGTCGCCGTGGAAGAACTCCCGGTAGGCCTCGTTCATGCCCTGGAAATAACGCATGTCGGACAGGTAGATCATGACCCGTGCCACGTCCTTGAGGGTGCCACCGGCCGCTTCGAGCAAGTGCGTCAGGTTGGTCAGGGCCTGCCTGGTCTGCGCCCGGATGTCGCCGACGCCCACGACCTTGCCTTCCAGATCCAGCGACACGGTCGCGGTGTAGAAATGATTGCCGGCCATGGTGGCCTGGGAATGCGGGTTCGGCGAAACAAGAACCTTGGGCGAGTAGATGGTACGAATTGCCATTTCAGTTAGTCCTCATGCTTAAATTGAAGAGCTGCGAGTGGTCTCACGGTCGGCGAGCGCGAGCACGAATTGCGTGAGCACGCGGGTCCCGCTGCCGGTCGGCCCGGAAGGCCCGAAGACGTGCGGCTGTTCCGACCAGCAGGTGTTGTAGAGGTCGAGATGCAGCCATGGCGCGTCGCCCACAAACTGCTTCAGGAACATCGCCGCGACTGGCGTGCTGCCCATCTGCCCGGTCTTCGAGAAATTGCGCAGGTCGGCGACCGGGCTCTCCAGGAAGGCGAGATATTCATCCCACAGCGGCATTGGCCAGATCTTCTCGCCGGCGACCCTGTCGGATTCGATGAGCAATGACAGGCAGGAAGGCGCCGTCGAGAAAGTGGCAATGCCGAGCGGGCCAAAGATGCCCATGGTCGCGCCGGTGAGCGTCGCCAGATCGATGATCAGCTGTGGTTCGAGCGACCGGGCGTATGACAATGCATCCGCCAGGATCAGCCGGCCCTCGGCGTCGGTGTTGATGACCTCGACAGTCTTGCCGGAATGGGTACGCAGCACGTCCCCTGGCCGCATCGCATTGGGGCCCGGCATGTTTTCCACGACCGCGAAGATCGCCGTCACGGCAAGATCAGGCTTCAGTCTGGCAACCGCCTGCATGGCGCCGGCGACCGCCGCCCCGCCGCCCATGTCGGCCTTCATCTGCTCCATGCCGTGGGCCTGCTTGAGCGAAATGCCGCCACTGTCGAAGGTGACGGTCTTGCCGACGAGGACGACCGGCTTCTGCGTCACCCCCTCCGGCCTGTAGTCGATGCGGATCAGCAACGGCTCGAAGGCGCTGCCCGAAGCCACGGCCAGCAGCCCGCCCATGCCCTGCTTTTCGAGTTCCGCCCGACCCATGATCGAGATGGACAGGCCGGCCTCGGTTGCGAGTTCCTTCATGCGAGCCGCAAAATGCGGCGGCGTCATCACGTTCGGCGGCTCGGTGCAAAGGTCGCGCGCCAGCGCGGCGGCATCGGCTATCGCTCGCGCCCTCTCGAGCGCGCGGTCGGCTTTGGCACTCTCCCATCCACTGCCAAAGGTGAAACCCAGCCTTAGGGCAGGTTCCCCGGAACGGGGAAAGGCCCGCGAAACAAAGTCGTGGTTTGCGAGAAAAGCGCCTTCGGCGATCGCTTGCAGCTTGAGTTCCGGATCGTCTCCCAGTTGGCAGCGAGACGGGATGACGATAGCCGCTCCCTCTACCTTCATCTTGCGCAAGGTGCCCACGGCCTGCGCCGCCTGGCGTCGACCGTCGGCAATGTCGGCGCCGAGCCGGGCAGCGACGACTGGCATATTCCGGTTTTCCAGGAAGAGCGGCTGCGGAACGGAGCCTGAAGCGAGGCGAAGTCTCGTTTCGACCGCGGCAAGCTCCGGGTGATCCGAGTGATCAGCCGTCAGGCACAACACGACGGCATCGGGTCCGCGCAGTATGCGATCGACCGAGGTGGAACATGACCCATCGCTCATGCCTCCGCACCTGTGGCCGGAGCAGGAAAATGTGTCTTCCAATGGCTGGCAATGTCGGCGCGTCGACAGATCCAGACGTCCTTGTGCCCGACAATGTGGTCGAGGAATCGAGCAAGGCCGCGTGCTCGGCCGGGGTGGCCGGCCATACGTGGATGCAGCCCGATATTCAGCATCCGCGGCGCCTCAGCGCCCTCTTCATAGAGCTGGTCGAAGGCATCTCTCAGCAAAGCATGGAACTCGTCGGCCGTCTGAAGACCGCGGGGCACCAGCTTGCAGTCATTGGTCACCAGCGAATAGGGCACGATGAGTTGCTGGACGCCCTTGACCTCGACCCAATAGGGGACTTCGTCGTTATAGGCGTCGGAATCGTAGCCGATCTGCGCCTCTACCAGCAGTTCGCGTGTATTCGTGCTGGGCCCGTAACGGCAGCACCAGCCTTCGGGCTTGCGTCCGACGGTTGCCTGCAGGCTGTCGATGGCGCGCTGTATGTGCTCGCGCTCCTGCTCACGCGTCAGCAGCCAGGGCTTCTCCCAGCGCCAGCCGTGACAGCAGATATCGGCTCCGTCGGCGGCAATGCGTTCGGCCAGTTCGCGGTGGCGTTCCAGCGCCAGGGCACAGGCAAAGGCGGTGTAGGGCACGTTGCGGTCGGCAAGCATGCGCAGCAGCCGCCAGACGCCCACACGGCTGCCATATTCGTACATCGACTCGGCGGCGAGATCGCGCCCTGCGATGCCGGTGTCCATCCCCTCGCCTTCGGTCAGCGCGGTATCGGTCCTGGCATCGCCGTCGAGCGGCGAGTATTCGGAACCTTCCTCGATATTGAGGGCGATGTTCACCGCCAGCCTGGCACTACCGGGCCATTTCGGATTCGGTGGGATGGCGCCGTAGCCTATGAAATCCCGCGCCGGGCCCTGGCTGTCCTGTTCGCTCATGTTCACTCCGCCTTGGCTCCGCCTTCGATCCACTGACGAAGCAGTTCGCGCTCGTCGTCGGTCATCTCGGTCACGTTTCCAGGCGGCATGACATGCGTCGTGACAGCCTGCTGGTAGACAAGTTGGGCGGCTTTGATCGCCGCTGGCGCGGCGTCCAGGATCAGGCCCTTGGGGGGCGCCTCAACAAAACCCCCCTTCGACGGATCTGCCGCATGGCAAGCCACGCAGCGCTGGGTGAGGATGTCGGCAACCTGGCTGTAGGTGACGGCGGATGTTTCGCCGGACACAACGCTGCGCGGGGTCGGAGCGATCATGAACATGGTGGCCAGGATCAGCGCCGCGCCGAAGGCGATGTAGATGGGCTTGGCCTCGCCAGCGTGCATGGTATTGAAGAAGTAGCGCACCGAAACGCCGGCGGCACTGATCAGGATGAAGGCGAGCCAGCCCAGTTCATGTCCATAGACCATCGGGAAATGGGCGCCGATCATCGCGAAGACCACCGGCAGGGTCAGGTAGTTGTTGTGATAGTTGCGCTTCTTGGCTTCGGCGCCGACGTCGAACTGGGCGATCGTTCCATCCGCCATGGCTTTGAGCATGCGCTTTTGGCCCGGCAGAATGACGAACCAGACGTTGCCCGCCATGATCGTGCCCATGACGATGCCGACATGCAGGAACGCCGCCTTGCCGCTGAATATCTGGAAGAACACCCACACCGAACCCGAGAGTAGGACGCCGAGCACGGCAAACAGGATGCGCTCGTCGTTGATCTGCTTGCAGGTCACGTCGTAGGCGATCCAGCCGAAGACGATCGAGAAGATGCTGACGCATATCGCCAGTACCGGCGAAAGCGCATCGGCACTGCCGGATACGAGGTTCAGGCTCGCACCATACCAATAGACCACGGCCAGGAGCAGCGCACCGGACATCCAGGTGCCCAGCGATTCCCATTTCGACCATTTCAGCTGTCCCGGAACGTAACCGGGGCCAAGCGGGTAGCGGCTGTAGTTGTAGATCGCACCGCCATGAATCGACCAGAGCTGACCGCTGACACCGTCTACCGGCGGCTCCGGCGGCCGGAACGAACGGTCAATCTTGTTGAAGTAGAACGACGAACCGACCCAGGTTATCGCGGCGACCACATGGAACCAGCGCAGTACCAGATGGAGCCAGTCGGCAATGTAGTTTTCCATAATCTGGGATATGCCTTCACTAAAAATCCAGCGGCCGCTTGGTGTTCGGCCTGCGCTAAGAATGGCGAATGCCGGTGATCATTCAATCGCGAAGATCGATACTTTTGTTTCGAGAAAACGATCAATGCTTTTGCGGCACAACGATTGGGAGCGGCGGCTTGGCTTGAACCTGCACAGTGGCTGCCAGAGCGGCCCGGATGTGGATTGTGCGAATGCCGCGCAGCAGCCGGGCATTTGCCGGGCGGCTGCGCAGGACCAACTGGCGTCAAGCTGCCTCGGCACCCGCCATCAGGCTTCCGAAATGCTGCGGATCGTAGGCGTCGGCATCCACGGTACCCACGGCGCGTCCGCAATAAAGCACCACGACACGGGTCGAGAGCTCCATCAACTCATCGAGATCGCTCGAAATCAGCAGTACGCCTGCCCCTGCTTCCGCCGCCTGCACCAGGCGCTGCCTGATATAGGCGGTGGCCGCGAAATCGAGTCCCCGCGCCGGCTCGTGCGCGATGATCAGCCTTGGATTGGCCGACAGTTCGCGGCCGATGACCACCTTCTGCTGGTTTCCGCCGGACAGGAATTCGAGTTTGGTTTCCGCCGAGCGCGTACGGACGTCGAACTCGGCGATGCAGTGCTTTGCGAATTCGGCGATGTTCTTGCGATTCAGTATTCCGCGACGGGAGAACTGCGGTTCGCCCTCGTGGCCCATGATGAAGTTGGAGGCGATGTCCATCTCGCCGACCACCGCGTGGGCGTGACGGTCCTCCGGAATGATGGCGATACCGCCCCGGCGTCGCGCCTCGACCGAGGTGGTCCCGAGTTCCTTGCCGTAGATACTGATACTGCCGGCAGTGGTGGATTGAAGGCCGATGATCGTTTCGGCCAACTCGGACTGGCCGTTCCCGGCAACGCCGGCCACGCCCAGGATTTCTCCTTCCCTGACTTGCAAGGAGATCTTGTCGAGCAAGGCAACCCCGTCGACGTCGAGCGAGACATTGTCCATGTCGAGCACGACTTTGCCCATCGCGGAACGGCTTCGCCGTTGCGTCGTGTTCACCTCCTGCGACACCATCATGCGGGCGATGTCGGCAATCGTGCCCTCGCCCTTCGCTACAGTTGCAATCTGGCGGCCGTTTCGCAGGACGGTGATGTGATCGGCAAGATCCAGCGCGTGTTCCAGCTTGTGGGTAATGATCACCACCGCATAGCCGCGGTCGCGGAACTGCAGCAGCATCTCCAGCAGGCGGTCGCTCTGCTGCGGCGTCAGAACTGCCGTCGGCTCGTCCAGGATCAGGATCTTTGCCCCTTGGTAGAGCATCTTTAATATCTCGACCTGCTGGCGCTGCCCGACGGACAGTTTGCCCACCAATGTGTCAGGCGACAGATCGAAACCGAACTGCGCCGACAACTCGCTGAACCGCTCCCGATACTGGCCCCATTTGGGGGCCAGATCGGTCCATTTCAGCGTCGGCATGACGATGTTGTCGAGCACGGAATGTTCCATCACCAAAGAGAAATGCTGGTGGATCATGCCGATCTGGTGGGCGATCGCGTCCCGTGTCGACCAATGAGAGCCGACGTCCTGCCCGCCGACGAGCATGCGACCTGCGCTTGGCTGCAGGATCCCGTACAACACGTTCATCAGCGTGGATTTGCCGGCGCCATTTTCGCCGACCAGCGCATGGATTTCGCCGTACCGAAGAGCAACGCTGACATTGTCCAGGGCCTTGAAGGAGCCAAATGCCTTGGAGATACCTTCAAGCCTTACCGCTTCGCTTCCAGGACTTGCCTCGACCATCATCCGGCTCTCTTACTTGAACTTGTGCGCGACGACGGGAACCGACAATTCGCCTGCCTGATACCGGCGCACGCTGTCTTCGATCTTGGTGATTTCCTCCGTCGTCAGGTGCTCTTTATTGAGCGGCATCACGGAGAAGGTCTTGGCGCCGAATTCGTTGATCTTCGGCTCGACCTTGCCCGAGGCCACGTCCTTGGCGAGAGCATCGTACCAGCCGGCGACATCCAGAATGACGCTGGAGAGCACAGTTTCGGGCGCATCTACCGCCCAGTCGGTCGCGTAGCCGACGAATCTGGTCTTGCCGCTTTGCGAAGCGTCGAGAATGCCACGGGTGCCGACGCCGGCATTGCCGAGCACGATATCGGCGCCTCGCTGGATCTGCAGCGCGGCAACTTCGCGGGCACGCGGGATGTTGGTCCAGTCGCCGGAAAACGCCGACAGGAATTCCACGTTCGGATTGACGACCTTGGCGCCCTCGATGATGCCGCTGAACATGTCCTCGACTGCCTTGACCGGCAATCCGGCGACGCCGGCGATCTTGTTGGACTTGGTGGCCTGGCCCGCGATCAGCCCATTGATGACGCCGTAGGAATAGAAGTCGGGCGCATAGGCGGCGACGTTGTTGGATTTAGGCAGGCTGCTGGTCGTCGACAGCATGGCGAACAGTGTGTTCGGATAGTTCGGTGCCACCTGATCCCAGGCCTTGACCTGACCGCTCGAGGTGAAGATCACCACCTGGAAGCCGGATTTGGCATAGTTCTCGGCGGTGCTGGCGATCAGCGGGAACGGCACGTTTTCAGCCATGGTCACGTCCCAGCCGTGCTCGTCGATCAGCTTGCGCACGCCCTGGTAATGACCGCGGTCCCATCCGTTGACGGAAGCCGGGTTGCTGACGCCGAAGATCACGGCGGCCTTGATCTTGTCTTGCGCGGAAGCTGTGCCGATCATGGCACCGCATAGTGCGACTGCCGCGAGCATTCGGCCGAAATGCCTGCCAATGGCTGCTGTAAAGGTACCCATTATTGCTCTCTCCCCAAGTTATAGTTGCAGAAATATGTTCGACGCAGCGATCAAAGCTGCTCGTAGGGCTTGCCGACCTCACGCGGCGCGCGGCCGCACTCTGCGAAGGCAAGGACGCCGACCGTCAGAAGGTATGGGATCATCAGGTAGAAATGGGCGTTGCCGCCGAGCACCTGGGTGCGCAAGGCCAGTGCCTCGCCGAGCCCGAACAGCAGGCAGCCGAACAGCGTCCAGCGCGGATACCAGCGCCCGAAATAGACTGCCGCCAGCGCAATGAAACCACGTCCCGCGGTGATGTCGTCGGCAAAGCTGCGGACCCAGCCAACCGTCAGGGCAGCACCGCCCAGGCCGGCGAGGCCGCCGGCAAGCGCCAGGGCGACTGTGCGCACCAGCACGACGTTGATGCCGGCGGAGCGCGCCGCCTTGACGTTCTGCCCCACTGACCGGAGCAACAGCCCAGGCGCGCTGCGGAACAGCATGTACCAGACGACGAAGTAGAGGATGACCGCCAGCCACGCCAATGGCGGAACGGCGAACAGGAACGCGGCGATCGGGTTCTCGCTGAGCGCGCCCGGTGCCGACCAGCCCATGGGCGGGCTCATCTGCTGCAGGTCGTCGGCGGCGATGCGGAAGATGAAGCTGGTCAGTCCGATGGCCGCGATGTTCATCGCCAGCCCCATGACCACCTGGTCTGTCGGTAGCCAGACGGTCAACACCGCGGTGACAAGCCCCATGACCACACCGGCGCTCAGTCCCCAGACCACGCCCATCCAGGGATCGCCGACATAGACGGCGCCGAGTATGCCGAACAAGGCGCCGCACAGCATGACGCCCTCGGCGCCCAGGAACAGCACGCCTGCCCGCTCGGCGATCAGCACGCCCAGTGCGACGATCATGAGCGGCGTGGCGATACGCAGCGCGGAGAGCACAAATTCGAGATCGAAAATCAACGTCCCACTCCGCCAAAAGAGATCATTTTGAAAAGATGCGTCGATCTGACGGCAAGGAGCAGCAGCACCGGCAATGCCTGCAGAAGGAAGACCAGCGCCGCCGGCACCCCGGTCATCGCCTGCATGTTTCTACCGCCCGTTTCGAGGCCGGCGAGCAGCAGGGCGGCAAACATCACGCCGACTGGACTGCGGCCGATAAGGGCGGCGAGGATGCCGAGAAAGCCCCACGGTTTCGCCCAAAGCTCGGCAACCTGGAACACGACCCCAAGCGCCTGTATGCCACCGGCAATTCCAGCGACGGCCCCCGCTGCGAGCACGGCCTTGGTCAATGTGATGTTGGTGCGCATGCCCAGCGCCTGGGCAGCGCCCGGGTTGCCGCCGAGCGCCTCGAGGCGGAACCCGAAAACCGTGTGCTTGAGGATCCAGCCCGCGATCACCACGATGGCGACGGCAAGGAACACGCCGACATGCACGACGATCACCGGCAGGCGATACTCGACGGGGATCAGCGCGGATTCGGCGAAGAACGAGTCCGGCTGCTTCATCGGGCCGGTGACCATCGCGAGCACGAACTCAACGGCGACGAAGTTCAGCATCACCGTCGTCGTCACCTCGCTGGCGCCGCGTTTCGTCTTGAGCAACAAAGGCGGAACGATGAGAAGCATCCCCGCGGCCGCCGCGGCCGCAAATGCCAGAACGACCATCAAGGGAGCGGGCAGCGTGAAGGCCGTGGTGACGAAGACGGCAGCCAGCGCACCGAGCTGCAACTGACCTTGCGCGCCGATGTTGAAGAAGCCTGCCTTGAACGGGATCAGGAACGCCAGCCCGCAAAGTGCTGTCGGTGTCGCCTCGATCACCGTTTCAACGATAGCCTGGCGGCTGCCGAGCACGCCCTCGACCATCGCGGAAAGTGCGCTGGTGGCGCTGCCTCCGATCAGTTCGACGAGACCGGCCACGACCAGCATGGTCACGATCAGTGACGAGGCGAAGATGGCAATGTTGGTGAATATTCGAAAGCGGCCGAGATTCATGGACGTCTGCAACGCGTTCAAGCGTAATCCTCAACTGTTTGCTTCCCTCGCGCCGCCATGTATCAAGGTGAATGGCAGCGTATCCGGGTTGGTCTCCGGCCACTCGAGAAGCGTTCCCATAGTCAAAGGCTGCTTTCGGCGCAGCACGTATTCTTGAAATGTCAGCGGCCCGTTTAGGCAATCTGCCGACCCCTCTGTGCATTCATCTGACCGTCAATCGACTGATGGAACAATCCTTAAAATAGACACTATAATTCGCATTTCGCGATGAATGCCGCTGCGGCACCTGCCGCCGGGCGAGGCGCATGTCGGCCAATCGCTGCGATGAGCGGCTCAACGATGGCTGTCGCGTGGGGGAAACAGACCTCAGGGTAGGACGCGGCCGAGGACTGTCCCGTTGCGAGTCCTGGTTAGTATGGGAGGTCGCGCCGCCGCGTCACGCCGGAAGACCCGCCTTGCGGTAGCCGTCGACGAAATGCTCGAGCGTGGCTGTGTCGCGGAATGGCTCCGTCGCGGCCCAGTGGCGGGTGGTGAACTGCGGGTTGCCGACAAGGAACAGTTCGACCTCGGCCTGCGCTTCTTCGAGCCGGCCGAGTTGGGCAAGGCTCGCCGCCAGGAAACGGCGTGAGCTTGTCCGATAGGTCTCGTCCCGGCGCAGTGTCTTGACAGCGGCCTCGTAGTCGCCGA
This sequence comes from Aminobacter sp. MSH1, assembly GCF_003071665.1. Lineage (GTDB taxonomy): Bacteria > Pseudomonadota > Alphaproteobacteria > Rhizobiales > Rhizobiaceae > Aminobacter > Aminobacter niigataensis. The sequence goes on from NZ_CP026266.1 coordinate 297,916, forward strand.
CCGCATATTGCGCCTGGCCGAGCGTCAGGTAGTACCAGGCCGCCGGAAACGGGTTGAGCCGGAACGCCTTGCGAATGTGGTCCAGGCCCTCCTCGACCCGCCCGGACAGGATCGCGATGTCGGAAAGCGCCGCCCAGGTATCGGCCTCGTTGGGGTCGAGCTGGATCGCCTTGGCGAATTCCGCATCTGCCTCGGCGAAGCTGCGCTCGTAGGCCAGCAGGTAAGCCAGGACCCAGCGGCAGCCGGCATCGTTGGGATCGATCGCCACCGCCTTGCGCGCCAGTTCCAAGGCAACGCTACGGGCAGCTTCGCTTGGCCCGCCGCTGTGGACCCATCCCATCCAGTGGTTCATGGCAAGCCAGCGATAGGCCTCGGCGTAGTCGGGATCGAGCGAAACCGCGCGGGTGAGCAACAGGTGTGCTTCCCGGGCCGACTGCGGGGAGTCGTCCATCAGCTTGCGCGCCCGCACGCAGAGATCGTAAGCCTCGAGACTTCTGGGCCGATTGCGCGGCGGCGGCGGCGTCTGCAGCCGGCCGAGCAATGCGTCGACGATCTTGCCGGTAACCTCGTCCTGGACGGCGAAGATGTCATCCAGGCTGCGATCGAAGCGTTCCGCCCACAGATGCTCGCCGCTGGCCGCATTGACCAGTTGGGCATTGATGCGCACGCGCCCGGCGGCGCGCCGCGCGCTCCCCTCCAGCAGGTAGCGCACGCCGAGATCCTCGGCGATCGTGCGCACGTCCGTCGCCCTGCCCTTGTAGGCAAAGGCCGAGTTGCGGGCGATGACGAACAGGCCGGGGATCCTGGACAGGTCGGTGATCAAGTCTTCGGTCAACCCATCCGCGAAGGATTCCTGCTCGGGGTCGTTGCTGACATTGACGAAGGACAGCACGGCGATCGATGGTTTGTCGGGCAGCGGCAGAGGTTTTCGCTTCGTCCCGCCGACCTCTTCGACGGTCCCGGTGAAGCGGTAGCCGACGCGTGGAACCGTCGAGATCCATTCACCGCCGCCGGCTGCCGGGCCAAGCAGCTTCCTGAGCTGCGCGATCTGGACCGTGAGGTTGCCTTCCTCGACAGCCGTACCCGGCCACGCGGCGTCCATCAGCTCGGTTTTGCCGAGGATGTCGCCCGGCCGTCCGACGAGCGCAGCGAGCAGCTTCAGCCCGCGGTAGCCGACCGCAACGGGCTCATCGTTCCGGAGCAGCGTTCCCGCATCCGGATCAAGCACGAACGGACCAAAGGCAAAGCGCGACCGCTGCATGCGGCGCATCTTTAGCCCGTTTGGGAGTTTTTGGAACTATTTGGCAGGGCTTAACGACGGCGCCGTCCGTCTCCTGCACAACTCATCCTCTTTCAGGTCGAGGGCTCCGTGCCCTTGGACCGCATGGAGGTTACCATGGACGATGGTCTTGCGTCGGCCCCGCATCAGGCAGAGCGGCCGGGAATGCCTGTGGAGTCGGCAGACGTGTCGCGTCGGTATCCGGCGACCCTGCGGGGCATGTTCGAGACTTGGCGCTGGCGGATACATTTTCGCTGGGAACTTGAGCAAAAGTTGAAGGACAATCCCCATCTGGTTGACGATATCGGCCTGACGAGGCGACAGGTCGAGGCAGAGATCGCCAAGCGCTTCTGGCAAGCGTGAGGCGAATGCTGCAATGATACTTGATCGCCAGTTTCCGGGTGCCGCGATGGTTCGCCGGCACGTGCACCTGCCGGAACGTGCCGGCTCTTCTTCGAGGTCCGCATGACTGCCGAAAGCACGACATCGCCACGAGAGGATCGGATGCCATGGGCCGCGATGGCGGGTATCATCGCGACTGTCACGGTGTTCGCCGTGGCGCAGGGGCTGACCTATCCGCTGCTCAGCTTCATCCTCGAGCGGCAGGAAACGTCGCCGGGCCTGATCGGCTTGTCGGCGGCGATGACGCCGCTCGGTTTCATCGTGTCCGCGCCCCTTATTCCAGCGCTGGTGCGGCGCATGGGCGCGGCGCGGCTTGCGATCCTGTGCTCGGTCCTGGCAGCAGCCACCCTGGCTGCGATTGCCTGGACGCAGGACGTCTGGGCCTGGATGCCGCTGCGCTTCATGCTCGGCTTCTTGGCCAATCCGCTCTACGTGATCAGCGAGACCTGGCTGATCACTATCGCGCCCGCGTCACGCCGGGGCCGCATCATGGGCCTCTATGCATCCATCGTTTCGGGTGGCTTCGCCATCGGCCCGCTAACCCTCCGGCTCTTCGGGACTGAAGGCTGGCCACCGTTTCTGGTCGGGATTGCTGCGTTCCTCCTGTGTGGGCTGATTGTCCTGGCAGTCATCCCACGCTTGCCTGACATGCCGCATGAAGGCGAGGCGACATCGGTCGGCCGCTTCTTCGCACTGGCGCCGCTGCTATTGCTTGCGGTATTTGCAGCGGCCGCTTTTGAACAAAGTTTGCTTGCCATGCTTGCCGTTTACGGAGCTGCCTATGGCAGTCCCGAAAGCCGTATCTCCGCGCTGATCGCCTGTTTCATCCTTGGCAATGCCGCCCTGCAGATACCGCTCGGGCGCCTTGCGGAAGGGATCGGCTCGGCCCGTGCGATGCTGTTGTGCTGCTCTCTGGCGCTGCTCGGTTGTGCCCTGTTGCCACTGCTGTTTTCGTCCGCGTTGATCTGGCCGATGGTGTTCGTCTGGGGAGCGGTGACCTTCGGAATCTACACCATGGCGCTGATACAGCTCGGTGAACGGTTCTCGGGGCAACAACTCATCGCCGGCAACGCGGCGTTTGCGCTGGTCTGGGGAATCGGCGGCTTTGTCGGCTCGCCGATCACCGGTTTCGCGATGCAACTGATGGGACATCAGGGGCTGCCATTGTCCCTTGGCCTGCTGTGCGGTGTGCTGGTGGTGTTTCTGATGGCGGAGAGACGGCGGGCCTGATCGAGCCACTTGCCTCGGGCCGCGTCCGTGCATGCCGGTTGAGCTGCGTTCCTAGGCCTGCGCTGCGTAGTCGATGCTCTCCGTGATCGCCGACTGGCCGGCAGCTGCCATCGTCTGCATGGCGCGGCGTACGCCCGGCATCTGGAGTTCGCCCGCGCAACAAAGCCGCGCCACCAGGCAGGCGGTCAGTGCAACAAACTGGAGCGTGGTCGATGCGGTTTTCATGGTCGTCGCCGGTCAAAAACGTCCTGCCTGCAGCCAGGATGGCTTCAGCGCATGTTTCGGTTGTTGTGTCCTGCGGATGCTTCGGTTGGTGCCCTGCGGCACGCGATATCCGATGTGACTAATTCATACCATGAATTGTTTTTTCACACCAGTGGATTTTTTGCCATGGCGCTCGCATCGAGCGCGGTCGTGCCGAGACCAATGATATGACACGTCTCGACGGCCGGCCGACAACTCGGCCTCGCCGGTAATTGGTGTCGGTTGACGGCTATGCCCTGCCTTGCCGCCGATGCCCACAGTTATCGGGCCGCGGACGCGATCAGGCGCCGCCCGGCTTTTGCCCAGTCTGTTGCTTGGCCAGCTTCGCCTTGGCGTGCCAGTCGAAGTCGATCGAGCCTTCCTCGGCCTTGTGGAAGAATTGCGAACACACCAGCCAGCCCTTGAGCGGCCGCAGAAGCGCCATGCAGCTCAGCACGGTCAACGGCAACGTTATGAAGATATGCACCCACAGCGGCAGGCCGAAGGCCATCTGGAACCAGACGCCGAACGCGAGCGCCGGCACGGCGGCGATGGTCATCGCAAAGAAGGCCGGGCCGTCGGCCGGATCGGCGAAGGAATAGTCGAGGCCGCAGACCTCGCAGCGCGGGGCGAGTTTCAGGAAGCCCGAGAACAGGTGCCCCATCTGGCAGCGCGGGCACAGCCCCCTGATGCCTGTCTTCATCGGGTTGTCGGTCGGGGTGAAGCCTTCCGCCGAAAATCTGCTCTCAGACATACTCGCCTCCATCTCGGAGCCGCTAAAGCGGCTGGCGCCACATGCCGGCGCTTCATTTGCATCCATACATAATCCTCATGGCGCTTGCGTGCAAGACGCGAGATGCATATAATTAGCATACACTCCAATCAATATGGATTGATGCGTGGTTTGTATGGATTTTATCGCTTGCAACCCGGGCAAGCCTGGCATGGGTCAAATTGTCCGTGGGGGTGCGTCGACTTTCCGCGATGCGCGGACCAGAATGCAGGTCTATTGCAGTTGTGAGCAATACCTGACGAAAGTCGGCGAGTATCGCGCTTCGACCGGCAATCGTGCGCAAGCCGATTGTTCATGCAAAAGAGGTCCCGAATGTTCGGACTGACGGCACTGGAACTGGCCCGCATACAGTTCGGCTTCACCATTTCCTTCCACATCATCTTCCCTGCGATCACCATCGGGCTCGCAAGCTATCTCGCTGTGCTGGAAGGGTTGTGGTTATGGAAGCGCGACACCGTCTACCGCGACCTCTATCATTTCTGGTCGAAGATCTTTGCCGTCAACTTTGCCATGGGCGTCGTCTCGGGCCTTGTCATGGCCTACCAGTTCGGCACCAACTGGAGTTACTTTTCGGCCTTCGCCGGCAGCGTGACGGGCCCCCTGCTCGCCTATGAGGTGCTGACCGCCTTCTTCCTCGAGGCCGGCTTCCTCGGTGTCATGCTGTTCGGCTGGAACAAGGTCGGCCCGGGACTGCACTTCTTCTCGACGATCATGGTGGCCCTCGGCACGCTGATCTCGGCCACCTGGATCCTGGCCTCGAACAGCTGGATGCAGACACCCCAGGGCTTCGAGATCATCAACGGCATCGTCGTGCCGGTGAACTGGTTTGAGGTGATCTTCAATCCCTCCTTCCCCTATCGCCTGGCGCATATGACGGTGGCGGCGTTCCTGGCCACCGCACTGTTTGTCGGTGCCTCGGGCGCCTGGCATCTGCTGCGCGGCAACGACAACCGCCGCGTCCGCACCATGCTGTCGATGGCGATGTGGATGCTGCTGGCTTCGGCGCCGCTGCAGATCCTGATCGGCGACCTGCACGGCCTCAACACGCTGAAGCACCAGCCGGCCAAGATCGCAGCACTTGAAGGCCACTGGGAAAACAAGCCCGGCGAAGCCATCCCGCTCACCCTGTTCGGTTGGCCCGACATGGAGAAGGAAGAGACGCTCTATGCGCTGAAGATTCCGCGTCTCGGCAGCCTGATCCTGACGCATGAATGGAACGGCCAGTTCCCCGGCCTGAAGGAGTTCGCCAAGGAGGACAGACCGAACTCGACGGTGGTGTTCTGGAGCTTCCGCATCATGGTGGGCCTGGGCATGCTGATGCTGCTGCTCGGGGCCTGGGGGCTGTGGCTCAGGTGGCGGGACAGGTTGTTCGACACCAACCTGTTCCTGCGCTTTGCCACGGTCATGGGACCGACGGGCCTGATCGCCATCCTTGCCGGCTGGTACACCACCGAAATCGGCCGCCAGCCATGGATCGTATATGGCGTGATGCGCACCAAGGACGCGGTGTCGAACCATTCGGCGCTCGCCATGAGCACGACGCTGGTCGCCTTCATCGTGGTCTATTTCATCGTCTTCGGCATCGGAACCCGCTACATGCTGAAGCTGGTGGCCAAGGGCCCGGAAGATCATGAGCACGAGCCGACCGACGACACCGGTGCGCGCCGACCCGCGCGCCCGCTTTCGGCCGCGCCCGACCAGATGGACATGTTCGTGCCGACGAACCAGGACAGGAAGGGCTGAAACATGGGCATCGATCTCCCGGTAGTCTGGGCCGTCATCATCGCCTTCGGCCTGATGATGTATGTCATCATGGACGGTTTCGATCTCGGGATCGGCATCCTGTTCCCCTTCGTCCGCGACCGCGAGGACCGGGATACCATGGTCAACACGGTCGCCCCGGTGTGGGACGGCAACGAGACCTGGCTGGTGCTGGGCGGCGCGGCGATGATGGCGGTGTTCCCGCTCGCTTATGCCGTCATCCTCAGCGCGCTGTATTTGCCGCTGGTGCTGATGCTGCTCGGGCTGATCTGGCGCGGCGTCGCCTTCGAGTTTCGTTTCAAGGCCGACGAACATCATAAGCCGTTCTGGGACCGGGCCTTCGCCGGCGGCTCCTATGTCGCGACCTTCTTCCAGGGCGTTTCGCTTGGCGCATTCCTCAACGGCTTCCCGATGGAGAATGGCTCTTATACAGGCGGTGCGCTCGACTGGATCACGCCCTTCAGCCTGTTCACCGGGCTTGGGCTGATCGTCGCCTACGCGCTGCTCGGCAGCACATGGCTGATCATCAAGACCGAAGGCGCCCTCTATGACCGCATGGTTGCCCTGGCGCGGCCGATCACGCTGACGCTGCTCGCAGTCATTGGCATCGTCAGCCTGTGGACGCCGTTCGCCCATCCCGACATCGCCGAGCGCTGGTTCAGCTTCCCCAACATCGTCTTCTTTTCGCCAGTGCCGGTCCTGGTGCTGGTCAGCAGTTGGCTGATCCTGCGCAGCCTGAACGGTGCGCCGCACGTCGCGCCGTTCCTGCTTGCGCTGTTCGTGCTGTTCCTCGGCTATAGCGGCCTTGGCATCAGCCTGTGGCCGAACATCATCCCGCCCGACATTACCATCCGCGAGGCGGCGGCCCCGCCGCAGAGCATGGGCTTCACGCTGGTCGGCGCGCTGTTCATCATCCCCTTCATCCTCGGCTACACCGCTTGGTCCTATTATGTGTTCCGCGGCAAGGTGAAGGCTGGCGAGGGCTATCACTGATGGCCGCGCCCACCGAAGCGCCGGTTTCCTGGCCAAAGCGGATCGGCTGGCTGGTGCTGATCTGGATCGCCAGCGTGCTGGGTCTCGGCATCGTGGCCTACCTGTTCCGCTTCGTTATGGGCCTCGCCGGCCTGACCGTCTGACTTCAATAACGGATCCAAGCCCATGTACACCGACGTTGCCCGGGCGCTCGACCAGCGCGAACTCCACGACCGGATCTATGCCGGCGACGTGCTGCGCTTCGGCCATCTCAAGCCGATGCGCGAGCTCGTCGACTTCACACGCGCAATGCTCGAGGATGCGTTTGCGCCTTTGAATCCGGTCGAGATCCACAAGCACCTGACGCATCAGCAGCAGATGGAGAGCTTTGCCCAGAGGCAGCGCGACTTTGCCCGTGCGCCAGAGGTCAAGCGCCTGTGGCGCGATCTCTTCGAGGCGGTCGGCCTCGATGCCGAAGGGCTTGCGCGCGACAGCCTCTATCTTCGCTTCCAGCCGCATCAGGACCGTGGCGCCGTCGTGCCTCGCGCCCGCACCACGGCGACCATTGCGTTCCACCGCGACACCTGGGGCTCCAACCTCTACGCGCAGGCCAATTGGTGGGCGCCGATCTATGACATCGACGCCGGGCGCACCTTCGCCATCTATCCTTCGCTGTGGCAGCGTGCGGTGGCCAACACCAGTGCCGAATTCGATCTCGCGGCCTTGCTGGACCGGTCAAAGGCGGGCGGCCGCAACGCCAATGACGCCGACGCGGCCATCCCGCATTTGACCGAACAGCTGGAGGTTACCGACGCCACGCCGGTCGTCCTGGCGCCGGGCGAGGTGATCGCCTTCTCCAGTGCGCACGCCCATGCCGGCGTGCCCAACTCGACCGGTGTGACGCGCATCTCGCTGGAGACCCGCACGCTCTGGATCGACGACGTCCGCTCCGGGCGCGGCGCGCCGAATGTCGACGGTCATGCGCGCTGGATGTCGCCCGGCATGTTCCGGCGGGTGAGCGACGAGGTTCCGCTCAACGAGATCCTCGGCATGGGCCGGGTCGAACCATTCAAAGGCCCCTTCCCTGCCAGCCGTCACACCACCATCGAAGACATGGCCGACTGCTGAGCCAAAAGGGCGGCGACGACCTCGAGGCTGGCAGCAAGCGAGGCATGGCTGGGCGCAGCGCCCAGTCCCAGCCGCACCGCTTCGGGAGCGGGCTCGGTGGCCGCAAAGGCATCGCTGGTGACCACGCCGATGCCGGCCGAACGCAGCCGCGCGGCAAAGTCGCTACGGTTCCAGTGGCCGGGAAGCTTCAGCCAGACGTGGAAGCCTTCGGGGTCGGCCTGGACCAGCTTTGCCGGCAGGATCTTCGACACGATCGCCTGGCGCTGCTTGGCCTCGGTGCGGATCGCAGCCAGCACGGAATGGGCAATGCCGTTTTCGACCCAGTGCGTGGCGACGGCCGACGTCAATGGCGAAGCCATCCCGGCGGTTGCGCGGACCGCGCCGGCGAGGTGGGCGACGGTGCGTCCCTGCGGGACGACCACATAGGCCACGCGCAGCGCCGGCGCCACGCATTTGGCCAGCCCGGCAACATGATAGGTGATGTCGGGGGCGAGTGCTGCCAAGGCGGCCACCGGCTTGGCTGGCAAGGCGCCGTAGGCGTCGTCTTCGACGATCAAGACATTGTGCTGGCGGGCGATTGATACGATGCGTTCGCGCCTAGCCAGAGACAGCGTCGCCGTCGTCGGGTTGTGCAGCGTCGGCGTGCAGTACAAGATTTTGGGCGCGTGTTTGCGGCAGGCTTCCTCGAACGCCTCAGGGATGAGGCCCTGTGCGTCCATCGCAATGCCGGCGACGTGGATGCGCAGATGCTGCGCCACGGCAAGCAGGCCCGGGTAGGTCAGCGCCTCGGCGCAGATCGTTTCTCCCGGCGCGGCCAGCGCGCCGAGAAGCGCGAGCAACGCCCCTTGCGCACCGGGAGCGACCAGCAACCGGCCAGTATCGATCTCGCCGAGCCGCGGGGCCAGCCATGCTGCTCCCGCCGCGCGATCACGCGAGGTGCCACCGGCCTCCTGGTACCGCATCAGCAGGTCCAGTCCGTGGCTCGATTGCAGTTGGGCGATGCCGTCCCACATCGCCGCCGCAAGGTCCGGATCGTCGAAGCGCGGCGGCAGGTTCATGCTCATGTCGATGATCCCCGTCACCGCCGACCCGGCGGATGCGGGACGCCGCGCCGTGACATAGGTGCCCTGCCCGACGCGGCCTTCGACCAGCCCGCGCTTGCGGGCCTCGGCATAGGCGCGGCTGACCGTGGTGAAGTCGATGCCGAGTTGGTCGGCGAGCGTTCGCTGCGGCGGCAGCCTGAAACCGTCAGTCAGCCTGCCCGACGCAATGTCCGTCGCAAGCGCGTCGGCGATCGCCAGGTAAAGAGGGCCCCCAGCCTTGGAGATGGAGGGAGACCAGTTCGTTGTCGTCATTGCTCAGCAGGTTCCAACAGCGTTTTCCATATATATGCACAATGTATGGGAAATGCCACCCATCATTGCCAATCGGCGCATCGTCGCCGTGCAGGCAGAGCTGCTCGCGTGAGCCGCATCACATTTGTTTGCGATGGACGACAATGAATCGACGCCGGGTTCGCTCAGGAATAGGCTCCCCCGCGCATAGTCGTCGCCAGGCAACACCGATTGCCTGCTGCTGCTGATCCTGAAGGCGAAGCTGCCGGCCCTTGCGATGTCGGGGCGGCCGTCCAGATTTCGAAAGGCGACCTGCCGCCAGACGCAAAACGGCTCGAATTCAATCAATGAAGGAGACTGGTTATGCCATCGGTAAAGAATATCGTTCTGGTCCACGGCGCATGGGGCGATGCCTCGCACTGGCGCCACGTCATTCCGCCGCTCCACGCCAAGGGCTACAAGCTGGCAGCGGTGCAAAACCCGCTGACTTCGCTCGCAGACGATATCGAGCGCACGACCAAGCTCGCCGCGGCGCAGGACGGACCTACACTTCTGGTCGGCCATTCCTATGGCGGTGCGGTGATCACCGGCGCCGGCCATGCACCTAACGTCGTCGGGCTGGTCTACATCGCTGCCTTCGCGCCGGAAGAAGGCGACAGCCTCGGCAGCATCTTCGCCCGGCGCGAACCACCGTCGGGCGCAGGCAGCATCCGCCCCGACAAGGAAGGCTTCCTGTGGCTCGCCCAGGACACGTTCCGCCAGAGTTTTGGCCAGGACCTCAGCGAGCCCGAGGCACTGGTCATGGCAGTGACGCAGAAGCCGATTGCCGCGCGCTGCTTCGAAGACAAGTCGGGACCGGCGGCATGGCACACCAAGCCGAGCTGGTACCAGGTATCGAGCCGCGACAACATGATCCCGCCGGAGACCGAGCAATGGATGGCCGAGCGCATCAAGGCGCGCAAGACCATCACCCTCGACGCCAGCCACGCTTCGCTGGCCTCGCATCCGCTCGAAATCGTCACCTTGATCGACGAAGCCGCCAAGTCATTCTGATGCGCCAGGGTCCGCACGGCGGCCATCGCTGCCGTGCGGACCTGTGTCGTCTGGCCGGCTAAAAGCCGCAATCCACAAGCTATCCTTGCAGCGTATGAATCTATCTGATTCCCTAGGGCTGTCCGATTCGGGCAGGGGCGCTGCGCAGGAAACGGCATCATGAGCACTTCCAAGAAATCTGAAATCTCAGAGATGAGGCCGAAGCTGACTGTCATCGGAGTCGGTGGTGGCGGCGGCAATGCCGTCAACAACATGATCGCCGAGGGCCTGGAAGGCACCGAGTTCATCGTTGCCAATACCGATGCCCAGGCGCTCACCATGTCGAAGGCGCCGAGGCTGGTCCAGCTTGGAGCGCTGGTGACCGAGGGGCTGGGCGCCGGCTCCTTGCCCGAGGTCGGGCAGGCCGCGGCCGAAGAATCGATCGACGAGATCATGGATCAGCTTTCCGGCACGCATATGTGCTTTGTCACCGCCGGAATGGGTGGTGGCACCGGAACAGGCGCCGCCCCGGTGATCGCCAAGGCTGCGCGCGACGCCGGCATCCTGACGGTGGCGATCGTCACCAAGCCTTTCACCTTCGAAGGCAAGCGCCGCATGCAGATGGCCGACCGCGGCATCGAGCTTTTGCGCCAGGCCGCCGACACGGTCATCGTCATTCCGAACCAGAACCTGTTTCGGATCGCGACCGAAAAGACGACCTTCGAGGATGCCTTCGGCATGGCCGACAAGGTGCTCTATTCGGGCGTCAGCTGCATCACCAATCTCATCGTCAAGGAAGGCCTGATCAATCTCGACTTCGCCGACGTGAAGACGGTGATGCGTGACATGGGCCGGGCGATGATGGGCACGGGCGTCGGCACCGGCGAAAACCGCGCCAGCAAGGCAGCGGAAGCTTCGATCGCCAACCCGCTGATCGACGAGAACTCGATCAAGGGTGCACGCGGTGTCCTGATCTCGATTTCGGGCGGCATGGACATGACGCTGTTCGAGGTCGACGAGGCCGCGACCCGCATCCGCGAGGAAGTCGGCGACGATGCCGACATCATCGTCGGCGCCATCTTCGACAATTCGCTCGAAGGGCAGTTCAAGGTGTCCGTCGTTGCCACAGGCCTCGAGATGTCCGCCAATCAGGGCGAGCCCGTCGTCAACATGCGTGGACAGCCGGCACCAGGATCGATGCAGCCGCTCCACTGAAGCATGCGGCCAGCGGCGTCGACGTTGGCCAGGTAGGCAGGACCGACGCTGATCGGCAAGGGGGCTGTCTTCCCGCCCCGCCTGCCTGAAAGCCGGCTTTCGACCCAGAGACGCGTTGCACTCCGCTTGCGTATGTCAGAAGTTGGCGACGAGTGCCTTCTGGCGGAAATCGATGAAGCTGGCTCATGAATCAGATCTGTTGCCGCTGAACGCCGCCAAGGCGTTCGAGGCCTTTGCCCGCTTGGGCAGCGTGACGGCGGCAGCCGACGAACTCGGCTTGACAGCCTCGGCGGTCAGCCATCGCCTGGCGCAGCTTGAAGAATTCGTCGGTACCAAGCTGACCGAACGGCACGGACGCGGTCTGGCGCTGACCGCCGAGGGCCGGGAATATCTGGAATCGATCCTGCCGGCGTTCTTCCTGCTGCGCACCGCCACCAGTCAGCTGCGCTTCAGGGCGAGTGCGCACGAGATCTCGATCAGCGCCATCCCGCTGTTTGCCGTAAGCTGGCTGATCCCCCGTCTTGCCGGGTTCAGCCGCCAGAACCGCGATATCGACGTCCGCGTGACCTATGCCCAGAACCGCAACTATTCGAGCGATGCGGCCGATATATCGGTGCGGTTCGGCGCCGGCGCCTGGCTGGGCTACAAGAGCGAGCTCTTCCTCAGCGGCGCCGTCGTGCCGGTGGCGAGCCCTGCCCTGCTGCAAGGCCGCGACCGATTGCCGGGCGAGGAAACGATTGCCGGGCTGCCGCTGATCCACGACGAAAGCCGCGACCATTGGCTGAACTGGTTTCGCGCGGCCGGCGTGCGGGCGGATCACCAGCATCTTTCCGGTCCCCTGTTCGAGGACGGGTTGCTGGTCCGCGCCGCTGCCGTCTCCGGCCTGGGCGCTGCGCTGTGCCGGCTGCCGCTCGTCGCCGACGACATTACGCATGGCAGGCTGGTCGTGCTTTCCGACCGCTCGCTGGACGACGGCCGGAACTATTATCTCTGTACCAGGACCGACCGGGAGCTGCCGCAGATGTCCCGCCGCTTCGTCGCCTGGATGCGGGCCGAACGCGACAAACACCAGTTGCAATCGTGAAATTGAGCTCAGCAGTTGAGGGATCTGCGATGGTCATGGTCTGGCGCAATCTCTAGTCTCGCCTCGAGACGCCCATATGGGCGTAAATGCAGAGGCTCAAATGACCGACAAGCAACCCACCACGCCCGAACGGGATCCGCTCGATCCCCAGTCGAACGTGCAGGCAGCCATCGACAGCCTGGGCATCCTTGCCCGCCGCCGCATCGAGGCGGAGATCATCAAGCCGATCTACGAGGAGATGGTGGTGCGCTTCGGCCGCGAGGCGGCGCGCGAAACGCTGCGTACGGCAATCACCAATGCGGCGATCGAGGCCGGCAAGAAGTTTGCCGCGGCCGAGAAGGGTCCCGTCGACCTCAAGTCGTTCGCAGCGCTGCAGCCGAAATGGCGCCAGGACGATGCGCTGCATTTCGAAGTGCTGACCGAGACGGCCGACCAGTTCGACTACAACGTCACCCGCTGCCGCTATGCCGAGATGTATCATTCGATGGGCCTCGGCGAGATCGGCACGCTGCTGTCCTGCCAGCGCGATGGCACGTTCTGCGAAGGCTACGATCCGCGCATTTCGATGACGCGCACCCGCACCATCATGGAAGGCAACGGCAGCTGCGACTTCAGGTATCGGATGAACAGCAACGACGACGCCAACACGAGCAGCTAGACCGCTACGGCGCTGTACGCCCAACCGGACGCGCAATGGACGCTGCAGAACTTTGAACCTGTGCATGATCCTTTCGGGAAATCGCTTCCGATCTGGGGTTCATGCACTGGCTCTTTGACCTTGCGATTCAAAGGCCGAATGCCGACGCGGCGCGCCCGCCACGGCAGGGCTGTTTCGCGCTTGGCAAAACGAGGAGTTGGAAAGTTGGACAACCCAGTGACCCGCACGAACGCCAGGATCGACCAGGACCGGCTCTGGGATTCGCTGATGGAAATGGCGAAGGTCGGACCCGGTATCGCCGGCGGCAGCAACAGGCAGACCCTGACCGACGAGGACGCCGAGGGCCGCCGCCTGTTCAAGACATGGTGCGACGAGGCCGGGCTGGAGATGGGCGTCGACGACATGGGCTCGATGTTCGCCTGCCGCGCGGGCACCGATCCCGCCGCCCTGCCGGTCTACATCGGCAGCCACCTCGACACCCAGCCGACCGGCGGCAAGTTCGACGGTGTGCTGGGCGTGCTCGGCGGCCTCGAGGTCGTGCGCACGCTGAATGACCTGGGCATCCAGACCAGGCACCCCATCGTCGTTACCAACTGGACGAATGAGGAGGGTTGTCGCTTCGCGCCCGCCATGGTCGCGTCGGGCGTCTTCGCCGGGACCATCGACAAGGATTGGGCCTATTCCCGCGAGGACGCCAAGGGCAAGCGCTTCGGTGACGAACTCGAGCGGATTGGCTGGAAGGGGACGGAGAAGACCGGCGCCCGCAAGATGAAGGCCTATTTCGAGCTGCACATCGAACAGGGGCCTATCCTCGAGGACGAAGGCATCGACATCGGCGTGGTCACCCACGGCCAGGGCCTGAAGTGGCTGCAGGTGACGCTGGTCGGCAAGGAAGCGCATTCGGGCGGCACGCCCATGTACAAGCGCCGCAATGCCGCGCTCGGCATGGCCAGGGTGATCGAGCTGGTCCAGGAGGTGACGATGGACTACCAGCCCGACGCGGTGGGCAATGTCGGGCACGTCGAAGTTCATCCCAACTCGCGCAGCACCGTTCCCGGCCGTACCGTTCTCACCATCGACATCCGCTCGCCCGAAAAGGACGTGCTCGATGCCATGGACCAGCGGATCCGCGAGGGCATCGCCCTGATCGCTGAGGCGCTCGACATCGGGCACGATGTCGAGCAGGTCGGCCACTTTGATCCCGTCGCCTTCGACAGCGAGTGCGTGCAGATGGTGCGCAATGCCGCCGAAAGGCTCGGCTACAGCCACCGCGACATCGTCTCGGGCGCCGGACACGACGCCTGCTGGGTCAACCGGGTGACGCCGACGGCGATGATCTTCTGCCCCTGCGTCGACGGCCTGTCGCACCACGAGGCCGAGGAGATAGACCCCGAATGGGCGGCCGCCGGCTGCGACGTGCTTTTGCACGCCGTGCTGGAGGCGGCTGTCGTAACGGGCTGATTTGCCCAGAGCCGGAAGCGGTTATTCCGAAAGCAGGGTGCGGGTCAGTTGGTGGTTCGCATCGGCAAGGCCATCGATGATATTGAAGTGGTGACGGTCGGGCTCGACCACGGCCGACGTCGTGGCGCCAAGGCCGGTCCAGATGTTGGCGAGCAGCGCATTCTGGCGCAGAAATTCGGCGCGCTCGCCGCCACCGACCCAGCAGGTGATGCGGGCATTTTCCACTGGCCGCAGCAAGGCCGGGCTGTCGGCCAGTGCCTCGGCTTCGTCGATCCTGAGTGTCCCGTTCATGGCCGTGTTGATCAGAGGGCGCAGGTCGTGCAGGCCCGAGATCGATACGACATGGCGGATGCGGGCCTGGACTTCCGGCGCAAGCGGGGAGCCGGCCGCGACCATGCGGGAAACCAGATGTCCGCCGGCCGAATGCCCGGTCAGCATCAGGGGGCCATCCACCATCTCGGCCGCCTTGCCGACGGCCGCGCCAATCTCCTCGACGATGCCAGCGATGCGGATTTCGGGGCACAGCGTGTAGGACGGCATGGCAACCGCGTAGCCGCTGGCAACCGATCCGGCCGCCAGGTGCGACCAGAAGCTCTTGTCGAGCGCCATCCAGTAGCCGCCATGCACGAACACGACGAGCCCCTTCGGCGCACCTTCGGGCAAGAACAGATCGAGGCGGTTGCGCGGCTGGTCACCGTAGGCGATGTCGAGTTTTGCCCGCCCGACCGCCGCCAGATCCTCGCGAAATGCCTGAGCCGGCTCCACCCACGCCGCCGGCCAGCGGTCGCCGCCGGGGATGTTGGCACCGTTGGTATAGGCATTGTCCCAATCGTTGATGTGATGTTCGAGCACCGGCACACTCCCTGGCGGCATCGTTTCAGGTCGTAGCAATGGCCAGCGCCAGCGGCGGCGTCAATGCTTTGCGCGCCAAAAACTTTAGGCTTGAAATAAATTTGGACTGATGCCATTCTCCTGCCGTCCAGTCGAGAATGGGAGGTCTCGCTGCGCCGCTCGCAAGACGTGCCGAAGTTTCTTCCACGCCCGCCTTCTCTCGAAGGCACTGCGCAGCGGCCGCCGATGCGACCCCTCCCCCAGAGAATGCAGATAACAACGAAGCCGGGCACAGTCGCGCCACGGTGAGGAAGCAGATAGGGAACAGCCGCAGAATGCTTGGACCGTCAGCGCATATCGACACTTTCACGCGCGACAACCTCCCGCCCGAGGATCAATGGCCGACGTTCCTGCTCAACGGTTTCGACTATCCCGAATACCTCAATGCCGGCGTTGAGCTGACCGACCGGCTGGTCGAAAAAGGCCTGGGCGACCACACGGCGCTGATCGGCAACGGCCGCCGCCGCACCTACAAGGAACTGTCCGACTGGACCAACCGGCTGGCGCATGCGCTGGTCGAGAATTACGGCGTCAAGCCGGGCAACCGGGTGCTGATCCGCTCGGCCAACAATCCGGCCATGGTCGCCTGCTGGCTGGCTGCCACCAAGGCCGGCGCCGTCGTCGTCAACACCATGCCGATGCTGCGTGCCGGCGAACTGGCCAAGATCGTCGACAAGGCCGAGATCACTATCGCGCTCTGCGACACCCGCCTGATGGACGAGATGGTCGCCTGCGCCAAGGACAGCCCCTTCCTCAGAAAAGTCATCGGCTTCGATGGCACCGCCAATCATGATGCCGAGCTCGACCGCGTCGCCCTCGACAAGCCGGTGATCTTCGAAGCAGTGAAGACCGGCCGCGACGACGTCGCTTTGCTCGGCTTCACCTCTGGAACGACAGGGGTTCCGAAGGCGACGATGCATTTCCATCGCGACCTTCTGATCATCGCCGACGCCTATGCCAAGGAGGTCCTGTCGGTGACGTCGGACGACGTCTTCGTCGGGTCGCCACCACTCGCCTTCACCTTCGGCCTCGGCGGCCTCGCCATCTTCCCGCTGCGCTTCGGTGCGGCCGCGACGCTGCTTGAGCAGGCGACGCCACCGAACATGGTCCACATCATCGAGACCTACAAAGCGACGATCTCGTTCACCGCGCCCACCGCCTACAGGGCGATGCTGAAGGCGATGGACGAAGGCGCCGACCTGTCGTCGCTGCGCGTCGCGGTCTCTGCCGGCGAAACCCTGCCTGGACCGGTCTTCGACGAATGGACCGCAAAGACCGGCAAGCCGATCCTCGATGGCATCGGCGCCACCGAGATGCTGCACATCTTCATTTCCAACCGCTTCGAGGACATGAAGCCCGCCTCCACCGGCAAGCCGGTCGGTGGCTACGAGGCGCGTGTCGTCGACGCGGACATGAACGAGGTGCCGCGCGGCACCGTGGGCAAGCTTGCCGTGCGCGGCCCGACCGGCTGCCGCTACATGTCGGACGATCGCCAGCTCGAATATGTCCGCGACGGCTGGAACCTGACCGGCGACGCCTTCCTGCAGGACGAGGACGGCTTCTTCCACTTCGCCGCCCGCTCCGACGACATGATCGTCAGCGCCGGCTACAACATCGCCGGCCCCGAGGTTGAGGCAGCGCTGTTCTCGCATCCGGAAGTCGCCGAATGCGCCGTGATCGGCGCCGAGGACGGCGATCGAGGTCAGATCGTCGAGGCCTATGTCGTGCTGGTGCAAGGCGTGGCAGCGGATGCTGCAACCATCAAGCGCCTGCAGGACCATGTGAAGGCAACGATCGCACCCTACAAATATCCGCGCTCGGTGAAGTTCATCGACGCCCTGCCCAAGACCCAGACCGGCAAGATCCAGCGCTTCCGGCTCCGCGCGGAGAAGATGAATTGAGCAAGCCATACGATCCCTCGGCCGAAGGCGCGCAGATGTCGTTCAAGGACCGCATGTCCTACAGCGACTACCTGCACCTGGAAAAGGTGCTGGACGCGCAGGAGCCCCTATCCACTGCCCACGACGAGATGCTGTTCATCATCCAGCATCAGACCTCGGAGCTGTGGATGAAGCTCGCCCTGCACGAGATCAGCTCGGCGATCCGGTCCATCCGTGCCGACCGCCTCGAGCCGTCCTTCAAGATGCTGACGCGCGTATCGCGCATCTTCGAGCAACTGAACAATGCCTGGGACGTGCTCAGGACGATGACGCCGAGCGAATACACCGAGTTCCGCGACTCGCTCGGCCAGTCCTCGGGCTTCCAGTCCTGGCAGTACCGGGCGATCGAGTTCATGGCCGGCAACCGCAACGTGGCGATGCTGCGCCCGCACGCGCACCAGCCGGAGCTGACCGAGAAACTGGAAGCGGTGCTCGCCCAGCCTTCGCTCTATGACGAGGCGATCCTTTTGCTTGCCCGCAACGGCTTCGACGTCGGGGCGGATGCCAGGCGTACCGACTGGCGCGAGACCCGCACCGAGAGCGAGGAAGTGCTTGTCGCCTGGCAAGCGATCTACCGCGACCCCCAACGCTACTGGATGTTCTACGAACTGGCCGAGAAGCTGGTCGACTTCGAGGATTATTTCCGCCGCTGGCGTTTCAACCACGTCACCACGGTCGAACGCATCATCGGCATGAAACGCGGCACCGGCGGAACGTCAGGCGCATCGTATCTGAAGAAGATGCTGGAGGTTGAACTGTTCCCTGAACTCTGGAAAGTTCGTACCCGGCTCTGAAGCTTTTTTGATTACAACGAGAACACTCGGAGGGAGAACCTAATGAAGAAGATTATTGCAGCCGGCATCTTCGGCTTGTCGCTGGCGACTTCCGGCCTGGCCTATGCCGAGCCGGTCAAGATCGGCGTCATCACCACGCTTTCGGGCGGCGGCGCGGGCCTTGGCGTCGACATGCGCGATGCCTTTGCGCTGGCCATGAAGCAGTCCGGCAACAAGGATGTCGAACTCGTCATCGAGGACGATGCCCAGAAGCCCGAGATTGCCGTGCAACTCGCCGAAAAGATGATCCAGAGCGACAAGGTCGACCTGCTCACCGGCATCATCTGGTCGAACCTCGCCATGGCCGTGGTGCCGAACGCGGTCGCGCAGGACGTGATCTACCTGTCGCCGAACGCGGGCCCGTCGGCCCTTGCCGGCGCCAAATGCAGCCCGAACTACTTCAACGTCGCCTACCAGAACGACAATTTCCATGAAGCGATGGGGCAGTACGCCAACAAGGACTACAAGAAGACCTTCATCCTCGCCCCGAACTATCCGGCCGGCAAGGATTCGCTGACCGGCTTCAAGCGCTACTACAAGGGTGAACTGGCCGGCGAGACTTACACCCAGGTTGGCCAGACCGACTACGCCGCCGAGATTGCCCAGATCCGCGATTCCGGCGCCGACTCGGTGTTCTTCTTCCTGCCCGGCGGCATGGGCATCTCCTTCATGAAGCAATACGCCCAGTCCGGCGTGAACATTCCGGTCATGGGCCCCGGCTTCTCCTTTGACCAGGACATCCTGCCTGCGGTCGGCGATGCGGCCCTCGGCGTCAAGAACTCGGCAAGCTGGTCCAAGGACCTCGACAACGAGGCCAACAAGGCGTTCGTCGAAGCCTTCCAGGCCGAGTACAAGCGCCTGCCCTCGGTCTATGCCGCCCAGAGCTGGGACACGGCAAACCTGATCCTGTCGGCGCTCGGCAAGGCCAGCGTCAAGGACAAGGACGCCTTCCGCGCCGCCCTCAAGGCAGCCGACTTCAAGTCGGTACGCGGCGACTTCACCTTCAACACCAACAACCACCCGGTCCAGAACATCTACGTGCGCGAGGTGGTGAAGGAAGGCGACGTCCTGACCAACAAGATCGTTGCCACCGCCTTCGAGAAGCACGGCGACGCCTACGCCGAACAGTGCAAGATGTAGGCTTCCCTTCTCCCCGCATGCGGGGAGAAGGTGCCGGCAGGCGGATGAGGGGCGGGCGGCGCCCGCAAACCTCAACATTGCCCCTCACCCTTACCCTCTCCCCGCAAACGGGGAGAGGGAGGCGTCTTCGTCGCATCTTTAAACCCAGCCAGCGAAAGCGTCCCCTTGTCCATCGCACTGCTCATCGAGCAAATTCTGAACGGGCTGCAGCTCGGCGTAATGCTGTTCCTCATGGCCGCCGGCCTGACGCTGATCTTCGGCGTCATGGGCCTGATCAACCTCGCCCATGGCTCGCTCTACATGGTCGGCGCCTTCGCCTGTGCGGCGGTGGCAGCCGCCACCGGCTCGTTCTGGATCGGCCTCGTCGCCAGCCTGATAGCGGCAGCCGCTGCGGGCGCGATCATGGAGGTTACCGTCATTCGCCGGCTCTATGACCGCGACCATCTCGACCAGGTGCTGGCGACGTTCGCGCTCATCCTGATCTTTTCGGAAGGCACGCGCTGGCTGTTCGGATCGTTCCCGCTCTATCTCGACATTCCGCCGCTGCTCCAGGGAGCCGTTCCGCTCCCCGGCGGCGGGCAATACCAGCTCTATCGCCTTGCCATCATCGGCGTCGGCATCGTGGTCGCAGTCGGGCTCTATTTCCTGATCTCGCGCACCCGTCTCGGCATGCGCATCCGCGCCGGCGAATCCGACCGCGAGATGATCGCAGCCCTCGGCGTCGATATCCGCACGCTCTACACCGTGGTTTTTGCGCTGGGTGCCGCCCTCGCTGGTCTCGCCGGAGCACTTGTCGGCGCGCTGCAGTCGGTGCAGGTCGGCATGGGCGAACCGGCGCTCATCCTCGCTTTCGTCGTCATCGTCATTGGCGGCATAGGCTCGATCAAGGGCGCGCTGTTCGGCGCCATCCTCGTCGGCGTCGTCGACACCATGGGCCGCTTCCTGCTGCCCAAGGCGCTCGCCCTGATGATACCTGCGGCGCAGGCCGGCCCGATCGGCGCCGCCCTCGCCTCCATGCTGATCTACATCGTCATGGCGCTGATCCTCGCTTTCAGACCGCGCGGCCTGTTCGCGGCGCAGTCGTGAGGCCGGCCATGACAAACGCATCCCTGATGACACGCGAAACCATCGTCAACGTTCTCCTGGCCCTGCTGCTGCTGGCGATTCCGCTCGGCGCCTCCGCCATGGGCGAGCCGTTCTACATCACGCTTGCGACGCGCATCGCTGTGCTGGCTCTTGCCGCCGTCGGCCTCAACATCGCGCTCGGCCTTGGCGGGCTGGTTTCGTTCGGCCATGCTGCATTCTTCGGCCTCGGCGGATATGCGGCGGGCATCCTGGCGACCCATGCCTTCGACGGCGTGCCGCTCTTCGCCGGCATCCCGGGCACGGATTCGATGCCGATCATCTGGCTCGTCACGGTGGTGGTCTGCGGGCTCCTCGCCTTGCCCATCGGCGCGATTAGCCTGCGCACGACTGGCGTCTACTTCATCATGATCACGCTCGCCTTCGCGCAGATGATCTACTACTTCGCCATTTCCTGGCCGGCCTATGGCGGCGAGGACGGGCTGTCGATCTACGTCCGAAGTGCCTTTCCCGGCGCCAACACCGCCCAGCCGCTGCCGTTCTTCCTGATCTGCTATGCCGTGCTCATGACAGCGCTGGGCCTGTTCTGGCTGCTGCGCGGATCGCGCTTTGGCGCTGCTCTGCAGGCAGCCCGGCAGAATGCAACGCGGCTGTCTGCGGTGGGCATCGCGCCGTTCAACATCAGGCTGGTCGCCTTCGCCGTCTCGGCGATGGTCACCGGCGTGGCCGGCGCGCTGTTTGCCGACCTCAACAAGTTCGTCAGCCCGTCGATGATGTCGTGGCACATGTCGGGCGAACTGATCGTGCTGATCATCCTTGGCGGCAAAGGCCGGCTGTTCGGGCCGGTCGCGGGCGCCATGCTCTATGTTATGTTTGAATTCGCGCTTGGTGGCATCACCGAACGCTGGCAGTTCTTCCTCGGCCTTATCCTGCTCGGTGTCGTGCTGTTTGCGCGCGGCGGGCTGCTCGGCCTTTTGGCAGGAAAGGCGCGTCATGGCTGAGCCGGTCCTCGAAATCCGCGAATTGCGCAAGACCTTCGGCGCGCTGAAGGCGACTGACGGCGTCAGCCTAACGCTGATGCCGGGCGAGATCCACGCGCTGATCGGTCCCAACGGTGCGGGCAAGAGCACGCTGATCCACCAGATTTCGGGCTCGATCAGGCCTAATAGTGGCACGATCCGTTTCCTCGGCCAGGACATGGCCGGGCTCGACATGGCCGCACGCGCCCGGCTGGGGCTTGGGCGCAGTTTCCAGATATCGTCGCTGGTGCAGGAATTTTCAGCGCTGCGCAATGTCATGCTGGCGGTGCAGGCGCGGCAGGGTTCGAGCTTCCGCTTCTTCCGCCCCGTCATGGGCGATCCGACGCTGACCGAGCCGGCGATGGCGATGTTGGAACGCGTCGGCCTGGCCGGGCGTGCGCACATGCCCGCCGCCGAGCTGTCGCATGGCGAGCGCCGCCAGCTCGAAATAGCCATTGCGCTGGCGCTTGGCTCGAAAGCCTTCCTGTTCGACGAGCCTATGGCCGGCATGGGCCCGGAAGGCTCGAAAAGCCTGACAAAATTTCTCGACGGCCTACGCCACGAGGCGCCGATCCTTTTGGTGGAACACGACATGGATGCGGTGTTCGCGCTCGCCGACCGCATCTCCGTTCTCGTCTATGGCCGCGTCGTCGCTACCGGCACGGTGGACGAGATCCGCAACGACCCCGAAGTCCGCCGGGCCTATCTCGGAGAAGCCGCGTGAGCCTGCTCGAACTCAAGGGCGTCGAGACTTTCTACGGCGCTTCGCAGGCGCTGTTCGGCGTTACGCTCGACGTCAGCGAGGGCGAAGTCGTGGCGCTGATGGGCCGCAACGGCATGGGTAAGACGACGACGATCAATTCCATACTTGGCTTGGCGAAACCACGCTCGGGCACGATCAGCTTCGGCGGCCGCCAGGTCGCCGGCATGCGGCCGCACCGCATTGCGCGTCTCGGTCTCGGGCTGGTGCCCGAGGGACGGCGCTGCTTTCCCAACCTCACGGTGTTCGAAAATCTCGTCGCCGCAGCCCGCGGCAGCGAGTGGACCTACGACAAGGTGGTGGAGTTGTTCCCGCGTCTCGGCGAACGCCGCGACCAATACGCCAACACGCTGTCGGGTGGCGAGCAGCAGATGCTGGCCATCGGCCGGGCGCTGATGACTAATCCCAGCCTGCTCATCCTCGACGAGGCGACCGAGGGCCTGGCGCCGGTCATCCGCCAGGATATCTGGGCGGCGATCCGCAAGCTCAAGGCTGAAGGCCAGTCGATCCTGGTCGTCGACAAGACTTTGTCCGAATTGCTGCCGGTGGCCGACCGCTGCTTCGTCCTGGAAAAGGGCGTGGCGGTCTTTTCGGGCGCGCCCGAGGCGCTGACGCCTGAACTTCAGGACCGCTATCTCGGGGTATGAAAAAGGGCGGCCGGGCCGCCCTTTTCCTTGATCTCTTGGTTCTGGCCGTTCAGGTCACCGCCGACTTGACGGCGAAACGCGCTTCTTTCCAGGCACCGGTGCGCAGGATGTCTTCGAGGACCTCGACGGCCTGCCAGACATCCTTGAAGCCGACATAGAGCGGCGTGAAGCCAAAGCGGAGCGTGGCTGGCGCGCGGAAGTCGCCGATGACGCCGCGCTCGATCAGCGCCTGCATGATCTGGTAGGCGTTGTCATGCGCGAAAGAGACCTGGCTGCCGCGCCTTGTGCCGTCGCGCGGGCTTTCAAGCTCAAGACCGTAACCGGCGCATTTCGCTTCGACGAGTTGGATGAACAGGTCTGTGAGCGCGATGCTCTTGGCCCGCAGCGCCTTCATGTCGACGTCGTTCCAGATGTCGAGCGCGCCTTTCAACGCCCGCAGCGACAGGATCGGCTGGGTGCCGCACTGGAAGCGGCGAATGCCGGCATCGGCGGCGTAGCTCTGCTCGAAGGCAAAAGGCCTGGCATGCCCCCACCAGCCGCTGAGCGGCTGGCGCGCTTCCGCCAGATGTCGCTTGGCGACGTAGATGAAGGCCGGCGCGCCGGGACCGCCATTCAGGTACTTGTAGGTACAGCCGACGGCGAAGTCGGCGTTCGAACCGTCGAGATCGACCGGCAGTGCGCCGGCGGTGTGGCAGAGGTCCCAGACGATCAGTGCACCAGCCTCATGGGCCTTCTTCGTCAACGCCGCCATGTCGCGCAGTTCGCCCGACTTGTAGTTGACGTGATTGACCAGGACGACGGCCACGCTTTCGTCGATCAGCTCTTCGATCGATGGCGCGTCGACGCCCTCGAGCCTGAGCACGGCGCCGGCCCGTGTCGAGGCGACGCCCTCGGCCATGTACAGGTCGGTCGGGAAACTGCCGCTCTCGGCGACGATCACCGAACGCTCGGACCGGAGCCCCATCGCCGCATGCAGCGCCTTGTAGATGTTGATCGAAGTCGTGTCGCAGACGACCATCTGGCCGGGTGCGGCGCCGACGAGGCGGCCGACCTGGTCGCCCAGTTCGACTGGCATGTCGAACCAGCCGGCCTTGTTCCAGCTGCGGATGAGGTCCTGGCCCCACTCCCGTTTGGCGGCCTCGGCAAGTTCGTTGAAAGCCGCGGGTGATGCCACGCCCAGCGAATTGCCGTCGAGATAGATCAGCCCCTCGGGCAGCACGAAACGATCGCGCATTGGACGCAGCACATCGGCTGCATCCATCGCCTCGATCGCGGCGAGATCAGGAATTCCACTCATGATGCGGCCTGTCCTTGATTATTCGCGAATGGTTTCGCGTGCGGGCGCCGACCCGCGGCTGCGCTTGAGGCTCGGCAGTGCAAGCATGGCGAGCACGAACAGGCCGGTGGCGAGCTTGAGATCGGGGGGCGGCATGCCGGCCGCCAGGCAGAACGAGACCAGCTGGTAATAGACGACCGCGCCGACGAACGGGGCGGCGAGCTGGCGCAGCACGGTCTGCTTGCCGACGATGGCTTCGCCGATCATCAGTGCCGCAAGGCCGTTGATCAGGATGCCGAGGCCCATATTGACGTCGGCAAAACCTTGCGACTGCACCATCAAGGCGCCGCTCGTTGCCGAGAAGGCGCTGGCGAGGCCGACGCCGCCGATGGTGGCGACCCAGACATTGATGCCCTGGGCCTCGGCCATGTCGGGGTTGGCCCCGACGGCGCGGATCGCAGTGCCCTTCTCCGTCTTGAAGAACATGTTGAGCAGGATGAAGACGGCAGCGCCGATCAGGCCCGCAATGACGATCTTGCTCGCCGGGAAACCGGGTTGCAGATATGGCGCCCAGTCGAACACGCTGGGCGAACCGAAGACCGAGAGGTTCGACTTGCCCATGATGCGCAGGTTGATGCTGTAGAGCATCGTCATCATCAGGATGCCGGCGAGCAGCGTGTGGATGCGGAAGCGCAAATGGATGAAGGCGGTGCAGCAGCCGGCGAGGAAGCCGGCGATGACGGCAACCGCAATCGCCGTCAGCGGCGAAGCGCCGCCGGCCAGCAGCACACCGCAGACGCAGCCGCCCAGCGGAAAGGCACCCTCGCTGGTGAGGTCGGGGAAGTTGAGCGTGCGGAACGGGATCATGATGCCGAGCACGACGAATGCCAGGATCAGGCTCTGCGCCAGGGTGACGGGGACGAGCGCGACGAAGCTCGAAAAGATGTTCTGGATAAGGTCCATGATGATCAGCTCGCCAGCAGCATGCGGTCGGTTTTCACGGAGAAATGGCCGATCAGGTCGACAACCGTCACCTTGGCTTTTTCCTCGCCGGAGATTTCGAGCCGGAGCTTGCCGGCGTCGAGCATGATCACGCTGTGGCCGAAATCGACGGCGTGCTGCATGTTGTGGGTCACCATCAGCGTGGTGAGCTTCAACGCATCGACGGCGCGAACGGTCGCCTGCATGACGATGTCGGCGGTGCGCGGGTCGAGCGCGGCCGTATGTTCGTCGAGCAGCAAGAGGTCGGGTGAGCCGCCGACCGCCATGATCAGTGACAGCGACTGGCGCTGGCCGCCCGAAAGCAGCTCGACGCGGGTGTCGAGGCGGTTTTCGAGGCCGAGACCGAGGAGCGAAAGACGTTCCTTGTAGGTGGCAAGGCGGGTCGCATTGAGGCCCTGGCGCAAGGTGCGCTTCTGGCTGCGCAGATCTGCGAGCAGCATGTTCTCTGCGACCGTCATCGAGGCGGCGGTGCCCTTCATCGGGTCCTGGAAGACGCGTGCAAGCCGCATGGCGCGCTTGTGGACGGGCATGGCCGTCACATCGTCGCCGTTGATGATGACCTGGCCGGAATCGAGCACCAGCGCGCCTGATATGGCGTTCAGCATGCTGCTCTTGCCGGCGCCGTTGGAGCCGATGACGACACCGAACTCGCCGGTGGCGAGCTTCAGGCTGAGGCTGTCCAGCGCGACCTTTTCGTCGGCCTGGCCCTTGTAGAAAACTTTACGTGCAGATCGGATTTCGAGCATCCGTCCCTCCCGAAAAAGGCGACGGCGTCAAGGACGCCGCCGCCTGTTTTGACGAAGTGCTATGTCAGTCGACGATGCAGCCGCAATCGGCCAGCGTCTCGGGGATCTCGATGCCGAACGCCGCCATCGCCTTCTTGGAGATCGTCGGGGCGTGGTCGGCATAAGCCGGACGCGACGGTGCAATGGTCTTGGGATCTGCACCCTTGAGGATCTCGGCAGCGATCTTGCCGGCGTTCATGCCGACCTGGGTGTAGTTCACGGCAAAGCTTGCCGGCACGACGCCGTTGCGGACTGCGCCGTCGTCGGAGTTGACGATCGGGATGCCGGCCTGGCGCGCTGCGGCCGACACGGCGGCAACCGCCGGCTGGAGCAGGTTCGAGGCAGGCGTGTAGATCACGTCGGCCTTGCCGGCGAAGGAGGCGATGCGCTGCTGGATGTCGTTGACGTTGTCGACGCCGACTGCGACGACCTCGAAGCCGGCAGCGGGTGCCACTTCCTTGATCTTTTCGAGCAGGGCGACGTCGTTTGCCTCACCCGGATTGTAGGGCACGCCGAAGCGCTTGGCATTCGGCAGCAGCTTCTTGGTGAATTCCATGACGGCTGCCATGTCCTGCAGGTCGGTGGCACCGGTCATGCCTTCGTCGCCCGCATCCCACGACGGAACGAGCTTGGCGGCGACCGGATCGGTGACGGCCGAGAAGACGACCGAAATGCCGGAGCCGGCGAGCGCCTTCTTGGCGATCTGCGAGACCGGCGTGGTGACGGTGTAGATCAGCTTCGGCTGTTCGGCCTGGAGCTTGGCGATCATCTGCGGCACCAGCGAGGCGTCGAAATTGGTGTGGCTCTCGGTGTAGACGACGTCCTTGCCTTCGACAAAGCCGTTCTCCGACAGCGCCTGCTTGAAGCCGGCGATCGAGGCGTTGAGCTGGGGATGCTCGCCGAAATTGGCGATGCCGATCTTGATCGGATCGGCAATGGCAGCACCGAGGCTGGCGGCGAGAGCGCCGGCCACGAACAGGCCCGACAGCAGGCCGGACTTCAGGTTTCTCATCTATTCCTCCCAGATTGACAAGGCGCCGCTCACTGAACGGCGGCATGGACAAGATCATGCGCAGTCGCAGCGCGCCTGTCAACATTATATATAATTCTTGCCAGCTGCTCCCATGATATATAATTTTTCGAGTCAAGCGGTCTCGCGGATGGATAGCGATGCAGGATGACGAGCACTCCACCAAGACGGAAGCGGCCTACCGGCTGCTGCGTCGCGATATCCTGACCACGCGCCTGATGCCGGGTGCGCCGCTCAAGCTAAGCGTGCTTCGCAACACCTACGGTGTCGGCTGGACGCCGCTGCGGGAGGCGCTGTCGCGGCTGGAGGCCGAGCGCCTGGTGACGGCGATTTCCAATCGCGGTTTTGCCGTGGCGCCCGTTTCGCGCGGCGAACTCGAAGACCTTGCCCGTGCCCGGATGGTGGTCGAAATTCCGCTGTTGCTCGAATCCATGGACAAGGGCGACGCCGACTGGGAAGCAGCCGTTGTCACGGCGCATTACCGGCTCTCCCGCTGCAAGATCGCACCCGACGACCCCTCCGACGACGCGGTCGACGAATGGGACGAAAAGCACGAGGCCTTTCACACCGCATTGCTGAGCGCGGCGACATCGAACTGGCTGTTGCGCTTCCGCTCGACGGTCTCGGACCAGCTACGCCGCCACCACCGCTTCCTCGGTCTGTCGCCGACGATGAAGGCTGCGGCTGGCCAGAAGAATGGCTACGAAGCGGCGGTTGCGGCGCTGCGCGAGGCCATGGCGATCGAGCACCATACGGCACTGATGGAGGCGGCACTCGACCGCGACGTCGAGCGGGCCAAGAAGCTGATGATCGACCACATCGGCTATACGCTGCATGTCTATGTCCATACCGAAGACGGCAGCGGAGGCAAACTGGCTGCACGCACCGTGAAATCGCCTACGGCAGCCGAATGAGCGCGCCGCATCGCCCGACGCTGGACGAGATTGCCGCGGCGCGCTTGCGGCTGGCACCCCACATGGCGCGCACGCCCATGATGCGTCTCGATCTCGGCCTGCCGGACCGCCAGATATTCCTCAAGCTCGAAACGCTGTCGCCGATCGGCGCATTCAAACTTCGCCCGGCGCTCAATGCGCTGCTGTCGCGCGACGCCGACGTCTTGCGCAATGGTGTCGCCACGGTCAGTTCGGGCAACATGGCCTACGGCATGGCCTGGGCGGCGAACAGACTTGGTGTGCCGATGGCCGCCTACATGTACCAAGGTGCGCCACAGACCAAGATTGACGGGGTGCGGCGGCTCGGCGGCGAGGTGCGTTTCATCTCGATGGAAACCTGGTGGCAGTACATCATCGGTGCCGAATTGCCCGACTTTCCCGAATTGCTGATCAATCCGGTGACCGACCAGGCCGTGCTGTCGGGCAACGGCTCGATCGGCACGGAAATTCTGGAAGACCTGCCCGAAGTCGACGTGGTGCTCACTCCCTATGGCGGCGGCAGCATGACCTCAGGCGTCGCCAGTGCCGTCAAGGCGCTGCGGCCGCAGGCAAAAATCTTCGCCGTCGAGGACGAGAACGCGGCGCCAGTGACGGCGGCGCTTGCTGCCGGCCGCATCGTCGAGATCGAAACACGCCCCTCCTTCATCAAGAGCATCGGCGGGCCTTCGCTGGTGCCGCAACTCTGGCCGGTGGCCCGCGAACTGATCGACGGCGCGATCACCGTCAGTCTGGCGCAGGTGACCGAGGCGATGCGCCTGCTGTTCACCAAGGCCAAGGTCGTTGCCGAGGGCGCGGGTGCGGCTTCGCTGGCGGCAGCGCTGTCAAGCGAGCACGCCAGGGGTAATGTCGTCTGCGTTGTGTCGGGCGGCAACATCGACGCCACGGCCTATGCCACGGTGCTCGGCGGCGGCATTCCTGCGCCCTAAATCTTTCAAGCTTGTACGAACCGGCGAAACGGCACTACAAAGCCTGTTCGGACCGGCCTGCTTCCCCGGTCTGCGAGGTTGGGAAAGACCGGGCTGAAGATGGACGAGCGCAAAGAAACGACGAACGCCAGCGGATGGGTCGACGGCGAGACCAAGGTTCTCGAAGCACCAGGCGACCATGGCGCCGAGTTGCGGCTGTGGCTCAGGCTGCTCACCTGTTCGACCCTGATAGAGACCGAGGTGCGGCGCCGGCTGCGTGAGGAATTCGATTCCACCCTGCCCCGCTTCGACCTGATGGCCCAGCTCGAACGCGCCAGTGACGGCATGGTGCTGGGCGAAGTGTCCAAGCGCATGATGGTGTCGCCCGGCAACATCACCGTGCTGGTCGAGCGGCTGGCCGAAAGCGGCCATATCAGCCGCACGACCTCGCCGACCGACCGGCGCGTCCAGATCATCGCGCTGACCCCCTTCGGCCGCGCCGAGTTTGAAAAGATGGCCTCGGCGCATGCCGACTGGATCGCCGACCTATTTGGCGGCCTTGCCCCGAAGGACGGTGCGGTCCTGCTCGACGAACTCGCCAAGCTCAAGCGTTCCATCGTCGTATCGCTCGGCAAGGGGAACTGACCCCAGCTACGCGCGCTATCCCCGGTAGGCTTCGCCGCACTCACCACCGATGGCGGGCTGGAGTGCCCATCGCGAAAATAACTTTAAGCTTGAAGTTTCTCTGAAACGAGTCCATGGTGCCGTTACGGTCAAGGTCGGGAGAGCCCTGTCCTGGCGGCTGCATCACCTTCGGAGGAGAACGGCATGCGCATTGTCTGTATCGGTGGCGGGCCGGCCGGTCTCTATTTCGCATTGCTGATGAAGAAGCAGCACCCTGCGCACCAGGTCACCGTCGTCGAGCGCAATCGCGCCTTCGACACCTTCGGCTGGGGCGTGGTGTTCTCCGACGCCACCATGCAGTCGATGCGCCAGTGGGACCCCCAGACGGCTGAGACCATCGAAGTCGCCTTCAACCACTGGGACGACATCGAGCTGGTGTTCAAGGGTCGCAAGATCCGCACCACCGGCCACGGCTTCGTCGGCATCGGCCGCAAGAAGATGCTCAACATCCTGCAGGAGCGTTGCCTCGAACTCGGCGTCGAGCTGGTGTTCGAAACCGACGTTCAGGGCGACCAGGATTTTCCGGACGCCGACCTGATCATTTCCTCCGACGGCGTCAATTCGCGCATCCGCCACAAATATGCCGACGTCTTCAAGCCCGACATGGTGATGCGGCCCAACCGCTACATCTGGCTCGGTACCGACAAGCGCTTCGACGCCTTCACCTTCGATTTCCAGCGCACCGAGCATGGCTGGTTCCAGGCCCATATCTACCGCTTCGACGACAACACCTCGACCTTCATCGTTGAGACCACCGACGACGTGTTCCAGGCACACGGCATCGACGAGATGGACCAGGACCAGTCGATCGCCTTCTGCGAGAAGCTGTTTGCTGGCACGCTCGAAGGCCACAGGCTGATGACCAATGCGCGCCATTTGCGCGGCTCGGCCTGGCTGAATTTCGGCCGCCTGATCTGCGACAAGTGGAGCCACTTCAACGGCCAAAGCCATGTCGTGTTGATGGGCGACAGCGCGCATACGGCACACTTCGCCATCGGCTCCGGCACCAAGCTCGCCATCGACGACGCCATCGAGCTGACCCGCCAGTTCGACCTCATCGGCCACGACAAGGCCAGCGTCCCGGCTGTGCTTGAAGCCTATGAGGACGTGCGCCGCGTGGATGTCGCCCGCATCCAGAATGCGGCGCGCAACGCCATGGAGTGGTTCGAGGTCGTCGGCACGCGTTATGCCGATACTTTGGAGCCCGAACAGTTCATGTATTCGATGCTGACCCGCTCGCAGCGCATCAGCCACGAGAATCTGCGCCTGCGCGACAAGGACTGGCTCGAAGGCTACGAGCGCTGGTTCGCCGAGCGCGCCGGCGTACGCCCCGCGCCCAACGGCTCGGTCCCGCCGCCGATGTTCACGCCTTTCAGCATTCGCGGGATGACTTTGAAGAACCGCATCGTCATGTCGCCGATGGCGATGTATTCGGCGACCGATGGCCTGCCCGACGACTTCCATCTCGTCCATATCGGCTCGCGCGCCATGGGCGGTGCTGCCCTCGTTTTCCCCGAAATGACCTGCGTCTCGCCGGACGCGCGCATTACGCCCGGCTGCCTCGGCCTGTGGAACGACGAGCAGGCCAGCGCTTTCAAGCGCATGGTCGATTTCGTCCACCATCAAACACCGGCGAAGATCGGCATCCAGCTGGGCCATGCCGGCCGCAAGGGGGCGACAAAGGTTGCCTGGGAAGGCATCGACCAGCCGGTGACCTCAGGCGGCTGGCCGCTGATCTCGGCCTCCGCCCTGCCCTATCTCAAGCATTCGGACATGCCGCGCGAAATGACCCGCGAGGACATGGACAAGGTGACCGCCGACTTCGTCAGTGCCACGGAGCGTGCGCGCGACCTCGGCTTCGATATCCTCGAACTGCACGCCGCGCACGGCTATCTGCTGTCCTCCTTCCTGTCGCCGCTGACCAATTTGCGCGACGACGAGTATGGCGGCAGCCACGAGAACCGCGCCCGCTATCCGCTCGAGGTGTTCAACGCGATCCGTGCCGTCTGGCCTGAGGACCGGCCGATCTCGGTGCGCCTGTCGACCCACGACTGGTACGAAGGCGGCAACACGCCGGAAGATGCGGCGATCTTTGCGCGCATGTTCAAGGACGTCGGCGCCGACATGATCGACTGTTCGTCGGGCCAGGTGGTGAAGGAAGAACAGCCGGTCTATGGCCGCCTGTTCCAGACGCCGTTCTCCGACAAGATACGCAACGAGATCCAGGTGCCGACGATCGCGGTGGGCGCGATCTCGGAAGCCGACCACGCCAATTCGATCATCGCTGCCGGCCGCGCCGACCTGTGCGCCGTCGCCCGTCCCCACCTCGCCGACCCGTCCTTCGTCATGCATGAGGCGGCGAAGATCGGCTACGCCGAGCAAGCCTGGCCGAAGCAGTACCGGACCGCTCGCGCGCAATACGAAAACAACCTTGCACGCGCTGCGACTGCAGCGCCCACGGCCAAGGCATGAGCAATATCGGCAACGGGCGCCACGCCCTCGTCACCGGTGCGGGCAGCGGTATCGGCCGCGCCATCGCTCTTGCGCTGGCGAGTAACGGCCATCGCGTCAGCCTGTGCGGCCGGCGTGCTGCGCCGCTCGAGGCCGTGCGTGCCGAGATCGCCGCCGCTGGTGGCGAAGCCTTTGTACTTGATGGCTTCGACGTCACCGACGCGCAGTCGGTCGAGACAGGTATCGCCAAGGCGATTGCTCAGGCCGGCGACATCGTTGTGCTGGTCAATTCTGCCGGCGAAGCGCCGTCGGCGCCGTTCGACAAGACCGACCTTGGCATGTGGAGCCGGGTGATCGGCATCAACCTGACCGGCACCTATCTCGTCATCCAGGCAGCCCTTGCCTCGGTCAAGCGTGCCGGCAACGGACGTATCGTCAACGTCGCCAGCACCGCCGGCCTGACCGGCTATGCCTACGTCTCGGCCTACTGTGCCTCGAAGCATGGCGTGGTCGGCATGACCCGCGCGCTGGCTCTGGAACTCGCCCGCACCGACGTGACCGTCAACGCCGTCTGCCCCGGCTTCACCGACACGCCGCTACTCGACGGTGCGGTCGAAACGATCACCGGCAAGACCGGCCGCACGGCCGACGAGGCCCGTGCAAGCCTTGCCCGTGCCAACCCGCAGGGACGCTTGGTCACGCCCGAGGAAGTGGCTCATACCGTGCTCTGGCTCGCCTCGGAAAAGGCAACTGCAATCACAGGCCAGGCGATTCCGGTCGCCGGCGGCGAAGTTCTGGGAGGATGACCATGACCAACCCGATGCAGGACAAGAAGCGTCCGTTCCAGGGCCACCAGGCGAAGCACTTCCTGTTCGAGACCAATGCCGACGGCCGTGTCGCCACCATCACGCTGAACCGTCCCGAGAAGAAGAACCCGCTGACCTTCGAAAGCTACGAGGAACTCACCGACCTGTTTCGTGGGCTCGGCCGCGCCAGCGATGTCCGCGCCGTCGTGCTGACCGGTGCGGAGAACAACTTCTCCTCCGGCGGCGACGTCTTCGACATCATCGAGCCGCTGACCAAGATGTCGATGCCCGACCTCATCGACTTCACCCGCATGACCGGCGACCTGGTGCGCCAGATCCGCGCCTGCCCGCAGCCGATCATCGCTGCCGTCGACGGGATCTGCGCCGGCGCAGGCGCGATCCTCGCCATGTCGTCCGACTACCGTGTCGCCACGCCGGAAGCGAAGACCGCCTTCCTGTTCAACCGCGTCGGCCTTGCTGGCGCCGACATGGGCGCCTGCGGCATCCTTCCGCGCATCATCGGCCAGGGCCGCGCCGCCGAGCTTCTGTTCACCGGACGCGTCATGACTGCCTCCGAGGGCCACGCCTGGGGCTTCTACAACGCGCTGCATGAGCGTCCTGCCCTGCTGGGGGCTGCGCAGAAATTCGCCCGCGACATCGCCGACGGGCCGTGGTTCGCCCACACCATGACCAAGAAGATGCTCGACCAGGAATGGGCGATGGGCATCGACCAGCTGATCGAATCCGAGGCGCAGGCGCAGGCGATCTGCATGGCGACGGGCGACTTTCGCCGCGCCTTCGAGGCCTTTGCCGCCAAGTCCAGACCTGAATTCAAGGGGAACTGAGCCATGGCCGCGCACCTCATGCCGGCCCGTGCGCCGGCCCGCGACCATCTCGACTGGCCGTTCTTCGCCGACAGCCACCGCGCGCTTGCGGCCGAACTAGACGGTTTCATCGCTAGAGGCGGGCTCGGCGAAATCGACCATGCCGACGCCGACGGCGCCTGCAAGAAGCTGGTGAAGGCGCTCGGCTCAGCCGGGATCCTGCGCAACTGCGTGCCGGCGGCATTCGGCGGCGTATCCGAAGAAATCGAGAGCCGCTCGCTGTGCCTGATCCGCGAGACGCTGGCCTATGCCGACGGCCTCGCCGATTTCGCTTTCGCCATGCAGGGGCTCGGCACCGGCGCCATCAGCCTTTCGGGCTCGAATGAGCTCAAGCAGGCCATCCTGCCGAAAATCGCCAAGGGCGAGCTGATCTCGGCGTTTGCGCTGACGGAGCCGGAAGCCGGCTCCGACGTTGCGGCGATGGCTACCGCCGCCCGCCGCGACGGCGACGACTATGTGCTCGACGGCGAGAAGATCTTCATCTCCAATGGCGGCATCGCCGATGTCTACACGGTCTTTGCCCGCACCGGCGAGGCGCCCGGCACGCGCGGCATCTCGGCCTTCGTCGTCTTTGCCGACACCCCGGGCTTCTCCATCGTAGAACGCATCGAGACGATCGCGCCGCATCCGCTGGCGCGTGTCCGTTTCGACAATTGCCGCATCCCGGCATCCCAGCTTCTGGGCGAGCCGGGCGAAGGCTTCAAGATTGCCATGCGCACGCTCGACATCTTTCGCCCGTCGGTTGCCGCCGCAGCACTCGGCTTTGCCCGCCGCGCGCTCGACGAGGCCGCGGCCCACGCCAAGTCGCGAAAGATGTTCGGGGCGACGCTCGCCGACCTGCCGACGGCACAGAGCACGCTGGGCGAGATGGCGACCGCCATCGACGCCGCCTCGCTGCTCACCGTGCGCACTGCCTGGCGCCGCGACGTGCAGAAGCTGCCGATCACGCGGGAAGCGGCCATGGCCAAGCTGACGGCGACGGAAAACGCCCAGTGGGTCATCGACCAGGCGCTGCAGATGTTCGGCGGCCGCGGCGTGCGCGTCGGCGAAATCACCGAGCGGCTCTATCGCGAGATCCGCGCCCTGCGCATCTATGAAGGCGCCACTGAGGTGCAGAAGCTGATCATCGGCCGCGAGCTGATGAAGGCCGCAAGATAGGGAGCGCTGCCATGCCCTTCGGCACCAGCCGGCCGTTGCGTTTCGGGGACTGCGATCCCTCGGGGATTGCCTATTTCCCATCCTACCTGAATACCCTCGTCGGTGTTCTCGAGGAGTTCTTCGGCTCGATCGGCGCACCGTGGAAACAGCTCGTCGGCGAGCGCCGCATCGGCACGCCGACGGTCAGGCTCGACCTGACCTTCGCCTATCCGGGGTTCCATGGCGACACGCTCGACTTCGCGCTTTTCGTCCGCCGCGTCGGCCGTTCGTCGCTCGATCTCGAACACCGGGTCTCGGCCAGCGGCACGCTGCTTTGGAGCGCCCACCACAGCGTGGTCGCGACCTCGCTCGACACCCACAAATCGCTCGCCTGGCCGGACGACCTCCGCGCCGCGCTCGAAAAATATCTGGAGACGTCAGATGCATGAGATCCTGCAGCCCGAGGGCTGGACCAAGCCGATCGGTTACTCCAATGGCGTTGCAGCCACCGGTCGCACGATCTTCGTTGGCGGCCAGATCGGCTGGAACGGCAATTGCGAATTCGAAACCGACGATTTTGTCGGCCAGGTGCGCCAGACGCTGGAAAACGTCGTCGCCGTGCTGAAGGCCGGCGGCGCCGAGCCGCGCCACATCACCACCATGACTTGGTATTTCACCGACAAGAAGGAATACACCGAAAACCTGCGCGGCCTCGGCCAGGCTTATCGCGATGTCATCGGCCGTCATTTCCCGGCCATGGCCGCCATGCAGGTCGTGGCGCTGGTCGAGGACCGCGCCAAGATCGAGATCCAGGCCACCGCCGTCATTCCCGAGTAAGGCCCGATGAGCGCGATGCGGTTTTCCGAAAGCGTCACGGGCACGATCCAGGACGGCGTGCTCGTCGTCACCATCGACAATCCTCCGGTCAACGCCATCTCGGCGCATGTCCGCCAGGGGCTGGTCGAGGCGCTCGACCATGGCGTATCGCTGGGTCTGGTGGTCGGCATCGTCGTCACGGGCGCTGGCCGCACCTTCGTCGGCGGCGCCGACATCAAGGAGTTCGGCAAGCCCCCGGTCGAGCCGACCCTGCCGGAGGTCATCGAGGGCATCGAGAGCTGCGACAAGCCCATCGTCGCCGCGGTCAATGGTGCGGCACTCGGCGGCGGCTGTGAAATCACCCTCGCCTGCCATGGCCGCATCGCCAGCGACAAGGCGAGTTTTGGCATGCCCGAGGTCAAGCTCGGCATCGTGCCGGGCGCCGGCGGCACCCAGCGCCTGCCCCGCCTGATCGGCACTGTCGCCGCCGTCGACCTGATCGGCAGCGGCCGCACAATCAAGGCCGCTGAAGCGCTTTCGCTCGGCCTCGTCGACGGCGTTGCCGCTGACTATCTCGACGCTGCCCTCAGCCTCGTCCATGACCTCGCTGGAGAGCCGCTGCGGCGGACAGGCTTGCTGGACGTGCCGGCCACCGAACAGGCTGCCGTCGAAGTAGCGGCGAAAAAGGTGCTGTCCAAGGCGCGCGGGCAGGTTGCTCCCGCCGAGGCCATTCGCCTCGTCAAGGCGGCGGCAGATGTCGAGCTGAAGCAGGGCCTCGCCGACGAGCGCGCGACGTTCTTGCGGCTCCGCGATTCCGCGGAAGCGGCAGCGCTTCGCCATGTGTTCTTCGCCGAACGGCAGGCAGGCAAGGTCGACAAGCTCGAGGGCATCGCAGCCCGCAAGATCGAGACAGTAGGAATCGTCGGCACCGGGCTGATGGGCGCCGGCATCGCCGTTGCGGCACTCACCGCGGGCTATCGCATCATCGGCGTCGAGCAGACGCTTGAGGCCGCCGCCAAGGGCAGCGAGCGCATTGCCGGCACCCTCGACAAGTCAGTTCAATCAGGGCGTCTGGCGGCTGCGGCCCGGGACGATTGCCTTGCCCGGCTTGCGGTCACCGCCGACGCCGGCGAACTCGCCGCCGCCGATCTCGTCATCGAGGCGGTGTTCGACGATCTCACGGTTAAGACCGAGCTATTCCAGCGGCTCGATGGTATCGTCAGGCTGGACGCCATCCTCGCCACCAATACTAGCTACCTCGATCCTGACGAGATCGCGGCTGCAACGGCGCATCCCGAGCGCGTTGTCGGCCTGCACTTCTTCTCGCCGGCCAACATCATGCGGCTGGTCGAGGTCGTCGACTGCAAGGCGACTTCGCCCGATGTGCTGGCCAGCGCCCTCGCCTTCGCCAAGCGGCTAGGCAAGCTGCCCATCGTCTGCGGCGTGACGGAAGGCTTCATCGGCAACCGCATCTTTTCGGCCTATCGCCGCGAAGCCGAGTTCATGGTCGAAGATGGCGCTGCCCCGCACGAGATCGATGCCGCGCTCGAAGCCTATGGATTTCCGATGGGCATCTTCGCCGTCTACGACATGGCAGGGTTGGAAATCGCCTGGGCGCGGCGCAAGCGGCAGGCTGCGACCCGCGATCCCAAGGCGCGCTACGTCGCAATTGCCGACAGGCTATGTGAAGCCGGGCGTTTCGGCCGCAAGAGCGGACGCGGCTGGTACGACTATGGGAGCGGCGAGCGCATGGTCGATCCGGAAGTTACGGCGCTTATCGAGGCCGCGCGCGCGGCCAAGGGCATCGAACCACGCCACTTCTCGGCCGAAGAAATCGTTACTCGATTGCTCAAGGCGATGGCCGACGAGGGGCGGGCACTGCTCGCCGAAGGCATCGCGTCACGTTCGAGCGACATCGATCTGGTGATGATCAACGGCTACGGTTTCCCCGCCCACAAGGGCGGGCCGATGTTTACCGCCGACGGTCGCGCGTAACCGCAACCGTCGAGGCGATGCCAAGGCCGCTACCGGCGGCCGAGGCTCTTTTCGGTCTTGGCGTCGAAGAGATAGAGGCTGCCGGGCGCCGCGCGGCAGGTCAGCGTGCTGCCCGTCTCCGGGATGAACTTGCCCGGCGCGGTGGCGATGACGGCGTTTCCGTCGACATCGAGATGCACGAGCGTCTCCGGTCCGAGCGGTTCGACCGCGGTCACCGTTCCGGTGAGTTCCAGCCCGCCTTCGGCCTTTTCGACGGCTGCGGTCAGCTCGTGAGGGCGCACGCCGATCAGCACGTCGCCGCCGGCGGAGGGCTCGACACCCTTGCCGTTGTTGCGGCCCGGTACCAGGTTCATCGACGGGCTGCCGATGAAGCGCGCGGTAAACACGTCGACCGGATTTTCGTAGAGGTCGGTAGGGGTGCCGACCTGCAGGATGTGGCCGTCGCGCATGACGACGATGCGGTCGGCCATGGTCATCGCTTCGACCTGGTCGTGGGTGACG
Source organism: Aminobacter sp. MSH1 (assembly GCF_003071665.1). Lineage (GTDB taxonomy): Bacteria > Pseudomonadota > Alphaproteobacteria > Rhizobiales > Rhizobiaceae > Aminobacter > Aminobacter niigataensis. The sequence continues at coordinate 336,046 of NZ_CP026266.1, forward strand.
TAGACCGTCGTCGTCTTGAGCTTCTGGTGCAGCCGCTTGATCTCGATGCGCATCTGGGCGCGCAACTGGGCATCGAGATTGGACAGCGGCTCGTCGAACAGGAAGGCCGAGGGATTGCGTACCATGGCACGGCCGATGGCGACGCGCTGGCGCTGGCCGCCGGAAAGCGCCGCCGGGCGGCGGTCGAGATATTTATCGAGACCAAGGATGCGGCCGGCTTCTTCGATCCGCTGGTCCTTCTCCGTCTTGGACAGCTTCGAGGTGTAGAGCCCGAAGCCGATGTTCTGGCGCACGGTCAAATGCGGGTAGATGGCGTAGTTCTGGAACACCATGGCGATGTTGCGCTGCTTGGGCTCGCGCTCGTTGACCACCTCGCCGCCGATCTTCAGCGTGCCGCCCGAGATGTCTTCGAGGCCGGCGATCATGCGCAGCGTCGTCGACTTGCCGCAGCCCGACGGGCCGACGAAGACGACGAATTCGCCGTCGGCGATATCAAGGTCGATGCCGCGGACGACTTCTGCCTTGCCGTAGCGCTTGACCAGCTTTTCCAGTTCGATCGTCGCCATCAGCGCGCCCCTGCCAGTGCCTTGAATTTTGCGCCGAGTTCTTTCGCGGCTTTCGCCTCGTGCCCGGCATGCTCTTTTGCGACGGCTTCAAAAGCCGCTGCCTTGTTCCTGTAGACTGTGAGCGCCTCGGCCATCGGCTCGGGTGCGGGTCCGCCGAAGCGGTCGCGCACGGCGACGAAATGCTCCGGCGAGACGATCTCCTCGAACTTGTCGCGCCCGAAGGATGGCTCGCGCCCGGTCGAATGCCTGAAGGCATCGAGGAACGGCCCATAGCCGTCCTTGGCGAGCCCGCCGCCGGCGGCCACCACCGCCTTGGCGACGGTCGCGGCGATCTCGTGCGCCTCACGGAAGGACAGGCCTTCGATGCGGACCAGCGAGTCCGCCAGTTCGGTGATGGTGATGCAGGAGCGGCGGATGTTGTCGGCCACCCGTTCCGGATCGATCTTGATCGCGGCAACGAAAGCCGCAAGCAGGTCGAGCACGCGACCGGCGGCGACGAAGGCTTCATAGCCCATCGACTGGGTCTCGCCCTCGCTGTCGTTCATGTCGGTGAACGGCGTGTTGTGGATGACGTTCAGCACCGTGCGGGCGCGTCCCATCGTCTGGCTGGCGAGCAACCGCATGTGCTCGATCGGCACCGGGTTGCGCTTCTGCGGCATGATCGAGGAGATTTGCACGAAGGCATTGGGCACGTAGATCTGGCCGACCTCGAAGGCGGTCCAGAACTGGAAGTCCTGGATCAGCCGGCCGAGATGCAGGAACATCAGCTCGATCGCCGAATAGGTCGAGGTGATGTAGTCCGAGGCCGCAATGCAGCTGTAGGAATTGCGCAAGGGAGCGGCGAAGCCGAGCAGTTCGGCGACGCGCTGACGGTCGATCGGGAAGCCCGAGGTGGTGATGGCCGCAGCACCCATCGGCGACAGGTCGACGATCTTTCGCGCCTCTTCGAAACGCTCGATGTCGCGGATCAGCACTTCGATGGCTGCCGACAGGTAGTGCCCGAAGGTCGAGGGCTGCGCCGGCTGGCCGTGGGTGTAAGCAACGACCAGCGTCGCCTTCTCGCGCTCGGCGGTGTCGATCATCGCCGACAGCAGGTGTCGTGCCTTGGCCATCAGCGCGTCGATGCGCTGCTTGAGCCCAAGCTTGAACAGCGTGTGGTCGATGTCGTTGCGCGAGCGCGACGTGTGCAGGCGGCCGGCCACATCAGGGCCGAGGCGCGCCTTTAGCTCCTTCTCGATCAGGAAGAAGAAATCCTCGACCTCGCCGGTGTATTCGAGCGTCGACGGGTCGACCTCACGGTCGATGGCTTCCAATGCCCCGGCAATCGCCGACGCCTGCTTGGTGTCGAGGATGCCGGTTTCGGTCAGCATCACCAGATGCGCCCGGTCGATGGCGCGGAAGCCTTCGACATGGTGGATCTTGGCGCCGTCGAACAGTGGCCGCAGTACCGTCTCCTTATAGACGGGGTCGGGGAACACGCTCTTGTCGGCGAGCTTGGGGTTCAGTTCAGGCATGTCTTATCCTTTGAGCCCTGCCAGCATGACGCCGCGGACGATGTAGCGCTGCAGGACGATGAAGACGATCAGCGTCGGCAGGGTGGCGATCGCCGCACCGGTCATGATCATTTCCCACTGGATGGACTGTTCGACGGCGAAGCTCGATAGCCCGACCGGTAGCGTGTAGAGCTCGCGGCTGGTGGTCACGATCAGCGGCCAGAAGAAGGCGGTCCAGTTGCCGAGGAAGGTGAAGATGGCGAGCGCTGAGAGTGCCGGCGTCACCAGCGGCATCGCCACCTTCCAGAAGATCTGGAATTCGTTCAGCCCGTCGACGCGCGCGGCTTCGAGGAAGTCGTTGGGCACGCCCTCGAAGAACTGCTTCATCAGGAAGGTGCCGAAGGCCGTCATCATGCCCGGGAACATGATGCCCCAGTAGCTGTCCAGCCAGCCGAGCTTGCTCGACATTAGATACCACGGGATGACCAGCATCTCGGTCGGGATCATCAGCGTCGACAGGATGGCGAGGAAGATGAAGTAGCGGCCGCGGAATTCGAATTTCGCCAGCGTGTAGCCGACGAGGCTGTCGAAGAAGACGTTCGACAGCGTCACCGCGACGGCGACGATCATCGAGTTCATGAACCAGCGCATGAAGCGCCCGTCGGCGAGGATGGCGATGTAGTTCTGCAGCGTCGGCGCCGACGGGATCAGCTTGAGGTCGTAGACCTGCCCCGCCGTCTTCAGCGACGTCGAGAACATGAAGGCCAGCGGCGTGACCATGATCAGGCCGCCGATGAACAAGAGCGTCCAGACGACGATGCGTCCGGGGCGGAGATTGGCGTGGGAAAGCGCCGGGGTCTGGGTAACGGCGCTCATTTCTTTTCCCTCAGGATCCACAGCTGCAGCAGCGATACGCAAAGCAGGATCGTAAACAGAACCACCGTCTGTGCCGCGGCATAGCCCATCGCGTAGGACGAAAACGCCGTCTGGTAGATCATCAGCACCAGCGGCTTGGTCGAGCCGAGCGGGCCGCCCGGATCGTTGGTGGTCATGTTGTAGACCTGGTCGAAAATGCGCAGGAAGCCGATCGACGAAAACACGACCAGGAACACGGTCGTCGGCTTGAGCAGCGGCAGCGTGATCTTGCGCAGGATCGCCCATTCGCCGAGCCCGTCGATGCGTGCAGCCTCATAGAAGGTGTTGGGGATCGAGCGCAGGCCGGCCATGAAGATGATGATCTGGAAGCCGAGGCCGGCCCAGATCGCGGTTACCATGATCGACGGCAAGGCCTGGTCGACCGAGCGGATGAAGGGTTGTTGCGGAATACCGATGGTGCCGAGGGCGTTGTTGATCACGCCGATCGGCGCCGGCTGGTAGAACCAACGCCACACCCAGGCCATGGCGGCTGCCGTGGTCAGGTAGGGCAGGAAATAGAGCCCTCGGATCAGCCCGTGCATGAAGCGCACGCGGTCGAGGTGATAGGCGATCACGAACGACAGCAGCAGGCTGATCGGCGTGCCGACGACGAGATAGGCGAAGGTGTTCTTGAACACCTTCCAGAATTGCGGGTCGGCGAAGAGCTTTTCGTAGTTGGCAAGGCCGATGAACTGTGGCGGCTTGAGCAGGTCCCAGTTCGTCAACGAGAGCCAGAAGGCCTCGATTGTCGGATAAAAGCGGATCACCGAATAGAACAGGATGGGCAGGGCGAGGAAACTCCACACCCAGACCAGTCGCTTCGTCCGCATGGAACGACGGTTCCAGAAGGTCCCGCCGGGGCGGCTCGCCGCCGCCCCCTGTCGATCCGCTGTCACAGACATCAAGCCCTTGCCTTACTTGGGAGCCGCAGCGTCGATGATCGCCTGCTCGGCAGCAGCGCCCTGCGCCAGCGAATCCTTCACCGACTGGCCTTCGAGCAGAATGCGGTTGGCCATGTCGATGGTGTTCTGGCGCTGGGCCGCCTCGTCCACGAACATCGTCGTGCGGGCGTATTCGAGGCCCTTGAGGAACGGACCATAGATCGGGTCTGCAAGGTTGCCTTCGGTCATTGCGGCCGTGCGGCGCGCCGGCAGTTCGCCGACGGTCTTCAGCCAGACGTCCATGGCTTCGGGCGAGGAGATGTAGGCGAGGAACTTCTTCGATGCCTCGAGCTTCTCGCCGCTGGTGGTGGCGCTGATGCCGTTGGCGAAGTAACTGGCATAGTTCGAGCGCACGCCTTCGGCATTGGCCGGCAGCTCGGTCACGCCCCATTCGAAGCCCTCGATCGACTTGAAGGCGCCGAGGCGGAAGGTGCCGTCGATGGTCATGCCTGCCATGCCGGCACGGAACGCCGCCTGGCCTTCGTCCATGAAACCGACCTGGCCGATCTTCTTTTCGGTCTGCAGATCAGTGTAGAACTTGAGTGCCTTTTCACCGGCCTCGGTGTTGTAGGCCACCTTGCGGTCGTTGTCGGTGTAGGGCTCGCCGCCGAACTGGCGCACCAGCACTTCACGCCACCACTGGTGGTCCTGGCCGCCCATGTCGAGGGTCGAACCGGCAACGATCAGGTTGCCGCTGGCGTCGCGCTTGGTCAGCTTTTCAGCCGCAGCGACGAATTCGTCGAGCGTCTTGGGCGGGTTGGCCGGGTCGAGGCCGGCTTCGGTGAACAGCTTCTTGTTGTAGAACAGGGCCAGCGAGCGAACCGCCGTCGGCAGGCCGTAATAGTCGTCGCCGCGCTTCATGGCGCTGACGATCGGGAAGAAGTCGCTTTCGATCTTGTCGTGCGGGAAAGCGTCGGTCGGCAGCGGCTGCAACAGGCCCCCGGCGACGAACTTGTCGAGCCAGCCGTAGAACAGCTGCATCACGTCGGGGCCCTGGCCGCCCATCTTCGCTGCGATCACGCGCGTCTGGTAATCGGCATAGGGGAAAGTCGTCTGCTTGACGGTGATGTCGGGATTGGCCTTCTCGAAATTCTCGATCAGCTGGTCCATCGCCTTGACGCGGGTGTCGAACACATACTGCCAGTATTCGATCTCGACGGCCTGGGCCGCGTTGAGAGCCAGCGTGCTGAACCCGGCGATCAGTCCGGCGAACAAAGTTGCTTTGCGCATGTAAACCTCCATCTGAACCCGCCGGTAAGCCCCGGACTGCGGGTCGTGATTATCCCCTGGGACCATAAGCCTCGCACGCAGCCGAAGCCCGGACCATTCCTCATCCATGTCATCTGGCGCGGGGACGACGTCCTGCAAGCCAGTGCCATGAGCTGCGGTTTCACGCCGCCTGCCACCCTATACGCTCTTCTGCCCCTGCCCTTTTGTCAATAAGATAATTTACTTGAATTAATCTGTTGCCCGGGCCCACGCTTCCACGTTATCAATTTTGCGAAACAGGTCAGGATGAGCGAAATGGCGTTTCAGCCAGGCAGCACGCATCAGGTCACATTGGGCAAGAACCCCGAGCGGAGCCGCGATCACAATCGCCGCGTCGTGCTCGACGTCGTCCGTCGTCACGGCTCGCTGGGACGCATGCACATCGCCCGGCTGACGCATCTGACGGCGCAGGCGATCGCCAACATCGTCGACGAACTGGTCGGCGAAAACCTGTTGATGGAGACGGGCCGCCTGCGGTCCGGCCGCGGCCAGCCGCCGATACAGTTTGCCGTCAATCCCGACGGCGCCATGACCATGGGCATCGAGATGGCCGCGGACCACATGGTGTCGACCGTGCTCGATCTCTCGGGCCAGCCGCGGTCCAAGCGCATCATGCCCGTCCGCGACACCAGCCCGAAGCAGGTCATTGCGCATATACGTGCCGAGCTCGAGGCGGTTCGTGCTGCGTTCAAGTCGCCGCTGCTTGGCATCGGTGTCGTCATGCCCGGTCCGTTCGAGATCGAAGGCATGACCTCGGTCGGCCCGACGACCTTGCCGGGCTGGGCCAACATCGATGCCGCGAACCTGCTCACCGAAGCCTGCGGCGAGCCGGTGACCGTCGAGAACGATGCCAACGCCGCGGCCGTCGGCGAGCGGCTGTTCGGTGCCGGGCACTCGATTTCCGGTTTCGGCATGATCTACTTTGGTGCCGGCCTCGGCCTTGGCATGGTTCACGACGGAGCGCCCTTCCGGGGCGCCTTCGGCAATGCGGGCGAAATCGGCCATGTCGTGGTTGCACCCGGCGGCAGGGCCTGCCCGTGCGGCCAGCATGGCTGCCTGGAGCGCTATGCCTCCGTCCACGCGCTGCGCGAGAAGCTGTGCGACGCGGGTATCGCCGACTGCGATTTCACCGATCTCGCAGGGCTTCACGCCGAGCGCCATCCGGTGCTGATGGAATGGCTGGACGAGGCGGCGACGTATCTCGCCCCGATGATCGCCATGATCGAAAACATCCTCGACCCCGAAACGGTGATCCTCGGCGGCATGTTGCCCGACGCGATCATCGACGAGCTCATCGCGCGGATGGGACAACTGCCCATCTCGGTTGCGAGCCGCAGCAAGCGGGTCCTGCCCCGCGTCATGCGCGGCCAGACCGGGCAATACACGGCGGCACTGGGGGCGGCCGCCCTGCCGCTGTTCGAGGTGGTCACGCCAAAGCTGGAAACAGCCGCCACGCGGCCCGCCGAATAGCCTGCCTGCTGAAATACCGGAGGACCTGAATGCTGAGCGCCCGCGAACGTATCGAGAGACAGAAATCCAGCCCGTCGCTGGTCAGGCTTCACCGCGCGCTCAGCCGCCTGAATTCCACCGTCACCATGATGAACACCGGCGCGCATCCCGACGACGAGCAGAGCGGGCTGCTCGCCTGGTTCCGTCTAGGCCTCGGCATGCGCGTCATCGTCGCCTGCTCGACGCGCGGCGAGGGCGGCCAGAATTCGCTCGGGCCGGAGCGCCTGGGCGTGCTCGGCATGATGCGCACGCGCGAGATGGAAGAGGCCGCCCGCGCGCTTGACGCCGACGTCGTCTGGCTCGGTCACGGTCCCGACGATGCCGTGCACGATTTCGGCTTTTCCAAGGACGGCGACAAGACCTTTGCCCGCTGGGGCGAGATGCGAACCGTCGAGCGGCTGGTGCGGGCCTATCGCAGCGAGCGGCCCGACATCGTCATCCCGACATTCCTCGACGTTCCCGGCCAGCACGGCCACCACCGCGCCATGACGCGCGCCGCCGAAACCGCGATCAGGCTCGCGGCTGACCCGAAAGCGTTTCCGGAGCATTTTGCCGAAGGCATGAGCCCGTGGCAGGTAGCAAAATATTACCTGCCGGCCTGGTCTGGCGGTGGCGACACCTATGACGACGAAGTGCCGCCGCCCGATGCGACGGTCATCGTCGACGCACCAGGCCGCGAACCGGCAACGGGTGCTGAATACGACCGCATTGGCGAATGGTCGCGCTACTATCACGCGTCCCAGGGCATGGGCCATTGGCCCGACCGCGCTGACACACGCTGGCCGCTGCATCTGCTGCTCGCGAGCGACGGGGCCAGGGCCGAGGCTTCGGTGCTCGACGGCCTGCCGGCGACGCTTGCCGACCTCGCGGCGTCCAGGGATCTCTCCTACGAAGCCGCGCAGGCTTTGAAGGCGGCGGGTTCGGCCGTCGAAAAGGCGATCTCTGCCTTCCCCGATGCAGATGCGATCATTGCGGCCCTCACCGATGCTGTACACCAGCTCGAGGTTGCGCGGGCGGCCGCTTCGCCGGCGTTCCTTGAGCTCCATCGTCACCGTCTCGACCGCAAGGCGCGAGAGATCGATGCCGCCCTGATCGAGGCCGCCGGCATCTTCGACCGTGCCGTGCTTGCGCCGTCGAGCCTTTCTCCGGCTGAAACCGGTACGCTGACCGTCGACCTCGCGCCGGGCAGCGACGGCCGCTCCGTCAGCATCCAGCCGGTATTGCCCGGCGCCGTCACGGCCAAGCCCGTCGCCGGCACCGGCAACCGACGCAGCTTCGAGGTTTCCGCTGCCGCCGACGCCGCCTATTCCAAACTCTATCCGGCGGGCTGGTCGGCGCTCGGTGGCAATGGCGAGGCGCATGTCGTCGTCTCGGCCAGCTTCGGCGGCCACACCGCCCGTGCCACCTTCGATCTCGAAGAGCCGTTTGCCGTGCTGCCGGCGAGTTCTGTTGCCATGGACCCCGAAGCCATCATCGCACCGCTCGATGGGACGCGGCGCGAATGGCCGGTCTCTCCAACCGTCGCCGGCAAGGACACGCCCGTGTCCCTCACCATGGAGGGCGGCTGGTCGCTGGCGCAGGGCGGCCAGGCCATCCGCGCGCCGGAGAAGCTGGTGGCCGGGCTCAGCACGATCACGCCTCTCGTCGGCGGCAGGCCGGCACTCCGGTTGACCCCGATCGTCTACCCGCATATCGGCCGCGTCACCCATCGCCAGCCGGAGGCGCTGCGCGTCCTGGCCCTCGACCTCAAGCTGCCGCAAAGTGCGCGCATCGCTTACGTAGGCGCCGGCGCCGATCGCGTCGGCCTGTGGCTTGCCCGCATGGGACTCGACGTCACCGAACTCGACGCCAAGGCGCTCGCCGGCGACCTGTCGCAATACACCACCATCGTCGTCGGTATTTTTGCCTTCGGCTTCCGCAAGGATCTGGCCGCCGCAACCGAGAAGCTGCACCGCTTCGTCGACGCCGGCGGCCACCTTGTCACCCTCTACCACCGCCCGACCGACGGTTGGGATCCACTAGCGACGCCGCCGAGGAAACTCGAGGTCGGCTCGCCGTCTTTACGCTGGCGCGTAACGGATCCTGACGCCGAGGTTACGGTGCTGGTGCCGGACCATGTCCTGATTAACGGGCCGAACCTCATCGGCCCGCAGGACTGGTCCGGTTGGAACAAGGAGCGCGGCCTCTATTTCGTCTCCCGCTGGGACGAGGCATATCAGCCGCTGCTTTCGATGCACGACGTCAACGAGCAGCCGCTGATGGGCGCGCTTGTCTCGGCGCCGATAGGCAAGGGCCGCCACACCCATACCAGTCTCGTCCTGCATCATCAGATGGACAAGCTGGTGCCGGGTGCGTTCAGGCTGATGGCAAATCTTGTCCAGCCAGCCTGACGCGGACGTGCCGCCCCAGGCGGGGGAGGAGCGGCACAAGGCCAACCGCGAGGGCATCGTCTGGGTGCTCGCCGACATGCTGCTGGTTGCCGGCGGCATGACGGCGCTCGTCAAGGCGCAGGGGCTCATCTACCCGGCTTTCCAGCTCGTCTTCATCCGAGCGATGATCGGCCTGCTGTTCATCCTGCCGCTGATCTGGCGGCACCGCCACCACATCCGCCACACCAGGCATCCTTGGCAGAACATCTCGCGCGTCAGCTGCAACGCCATTGCGCTGACCAGCCAGTTCATGGCCTACACCCTGCTGCCGTTGGCGGTGGTCAACGCGCTGAGCTTTTCGCGGCCGCTGATCACTATGGCCATGGCGGTCGCCTTCCTCGGCGAGACGGTTTCGCGGCTGCGCTGGGTCGGCGCCATCTTCGCCTTTGCCGGTGTGCTGGTCATGCTGGCGCCCGGTGGCGTCGAATGGAACCTCGGTCTGCTCGCGGTGTTCGGCACCGTGGTGTTCGGCTCGCTGGCGATCATCCAGACGCGCGCATTGCGCGATGAAAACACTACCGTGATGATGGTGTTCTACACGGTCGGCCTCGCCGTCATCACCGCTGCGCCCGCCATCTTCGTCTGGCAGCCGGTCAAGGCCATTGACTGGATTCCGCTGCTCGGCATCGGCCTTCTGGCCCAGGCAGGGCAATATTGCTTCCTGCGCGCCTACCGCCTCGCCGAGGCCAGCGTGCTCGCGCCGATCGGATATCTTTCCATCGTGGTGACGGCCGCCGCCGGCTACATCTTCTTCGGCGAAATACCGGACAAGCGCATCGTCATCGGCGCGGCGGTGGTCCTTGCAGCGCTGCAGGCCACAGCCTATCTCGAACGACGTAACAACAGACCCAAAGGCTGAGGCGCGTCATGCCAGCATGCGCTTCACGCGTGCCGCGGTCCGCGCCACACCCTCGACGATGCGGCTGCGCGGGATCGACGAATAGCCCATGCGGAAGAAACGGCAGGGCCCATCGTCGGCAGGGAAGAACGGCGAGCCGGACTCGATCAGCACGCCATCCTGCCTGAGTTCGTTCATCAAAAGGTCGGCGTCCAATCCCTCAGGCCCTTCTATCCAGAACGACGTGCCGCCGAAGGCCGATGAGCCGGCGATGATGAAGCCCTCGCGCTGCAAGGCTTCGGCCATGACGATGTGGCGCTTGTGGTATTCGGCGCGCATGCGGTGCAGCACGGCGTCATGATGGCCGAGCGCCAGGAAATAGGCAGCCGTGCGCTGCAGGTGCCCGGGCGGATGGCGCAGCATCAGCGCCCTCAGCGCGCGCGCCTCGCGAATGACGGGCGCCGGGGCGACGAGATAGCCCAGCCGCAGCCCGGGAAACAGCGACTTGGAAAAGCTGCCGATGTAGAAGACCCGGCCGCTGCGGTCGAACGACTTCAGCGCCGGTGACGGCGGCGCCAGGAAGCTCATCTCGAACTCGTAATCGTCCTCGACGATGATGAAGTCCTCGGAAGCGGCGGCGGCCAGCAGAGCCGCGCGGCGCTCGACGGGCATGGTGGCGCCGGTCGGCGAATGGTGGCTGGGCGTAACAAATACCGCGTCGACATGCGACGGCAGCGCCGCCGGCGGCAGGCCCTCTTTGTCGACGTCGATAGCCGACACCTCGGCACCGCTCAGCCGAAGCGATGCGCTCATGTCCGGGTGGCACGGGTTCTCGCACACCGCATGCGCGCCCGGCCGGAGCAGAAGCTGGGTGACGATCCAGAGCGCGTTCTGCGCACCCACAGTCACGAGGATCTCGTCCGGGGTGGCGCGGATGCCCCGGCTCGGCAGTGTCCGCGAGCAGATGTAGTTGACCAGTTGCACATCGTCGGCGGCAGCAAAATCGCCTGCCATGAGCTCGAAGTCCTCGCGTGCCAGTGCACGCCGGGCGCAGTCGCGCCAACCGCCGAGATCGAACAGCGAAGGGTCCATCTGGCCGTACAGGAACGGATAGGGATAGCGCCGCCAGTCGAGCGGCTTGCGCATCTGCTTGGCGACGATGAAGCTTTTGCGCAGTTTCGCCGACCAATCGATCTCGTCAGCGCCGGCATCGGATGTTGCCGCTTCCAGTCCGCTTGTCGGCGGATTGCCGGCAACACGATACGAGCTTCGGCTGGCCGTTTCGACATAACCCTGCGAGGCCAATTCCTGGTAAGCCAGGGTCACGGTGATGCGCGAGATGTTGAGATAGTCGGCCAGCTTGCGCGTCGAGGGCAGTTGCGCGCCCGGCTGCAGCCGGCCCGACAGCACCGCCGAGACCACGGTCTCGCGGATTTGCGCCTGCAGCCCGATCCGGCTGGCGCGGTCGAGGAAGAAGATCGTTTCCGAGACGGTCGCGTGCGCCATTAGCCTTGCCCGTGCATTCATCTGGAATCATTCAACTTCCAATCTGGATATAAGGCAATTGGTGTGTTCCATTTAACCCTATGGCCAGAACCAAGACCGGCATCAAAGCCGGCAAGTTCCCGGACAACCGGTGGCTAACAAAACAAAGAGGGTAACGATGATACATTTTAAGCATTTCAAGTATTTGGCCAGCGCCGCAACCGTAGCGGCCGGCGTCTTCACGTCCTGCCTTGCCTACGCTGAGACGACGGTCGTCGTCGGCTACCAGCAGATCGTCGGTCCATTCGTGACCGCGATCGCCGACGGCCGCTTCGACACAGCCGCCAAGGAGGCCGGCTACACCATCGACTGGCGCCAGTTCAGCTCGGGCGGCGACATCTCGACCGCGCTTGCCTCAGGCAACGTGCCGATCGGCGTCATCGGCTCTACCGGCACCACCGCCGCCGCCACCCGCGGCGTCGAACTCGAACTGTTCTGGATCCTCGACAACATCGGCAAGTCGGAAGCGCTCGTCGTCCGCACCGGCTCGGGCATCGAGAAGCCGGAAGACCTCAAGGGCAAGAATGTCGGCGTACCGTTCGTATCGACCTCTCACTTCCACCTCCTGGTTGGTCTCGAACAGGTCTGGAAAGTGGACCCGCGCGAGGTCAACATCCTCAACATGAAGCCGCCGCAAATCATCGCCGCCTGGCAACGTGGCGACATCGACGCCGCCTATGTCTGGCCGCCGGCATTGTCTGAGCTGCTCAAGAACGGCAAGGTGATCTCGGATTCCGAAGTCATCGGTGCCGCATCGGTGCCGACCTTCGATGGTCTCGTCGCCGACAAGAAGTGGGCTGCGGAAAACCCGAAGTTCATGACAGCCTTCACCAAGGTGCTGGCCGAAGCCTACGCCGACTACAACAAGAACAAGGCGGCCTGGACGGCTGACTCGCCGCAGGTCCAGGGTATCGTCAAGCTGATCGGCGGCGACGGTGCGGGCGCGGTCGAAGCGCTGAACCTGCTGTCGTTCCCGAATGCCGACGAACAAGCCTCGGATACCTGGCTGGGTGGTGGTGCGGTGCGCGCGCTCAACGAAAGCGCCAAGTTCCTCGTCGCCCAGAAGCAGATCGACAACGCGCTCGACGACTACGCGCCGTTCGTCAACAGCAGCTATGCCAAGGAGGCATCCAAGTAGCATCAGGCGATGCCGCCGGCCGGATCGCTGTGCCGGCGGCACCCACTCCACCACACCACTGCATTTTCTTCGAAAGGCTCGGCGCGATGGAAACCCTCAATGTCAGCAATGTCAGCCTGACCTATCCAGGCCTCTACACCGACCAGGCGGTCATTGCGCTCAAGGGCGTGAACCTCGAGGTCAAAAGCGGCGATTTTGTCGTCGCGCTCGGCGCCTCGGGCTGCGGCAAGACCACCCTGCTCAACCTGATGGCCGGCTTCATGACGCCAACCGATGGCGACATCACGCTCGGCGGACGGCAGGTCGTCGGCCCCGGCGCCGATCGCGGCGTCGTCTTCCAGAAGCACGCGCTGCTGCCCTGGCTCAATGTCATCGACAACACCGAATTCGGGCTCAAGCTGCGCGGCGTCGACAAGGCGACCCGGCGCGAGCTCGCCACCAAGAACCTCGCGCTGGTCGGCCTGCAGGATTTCCACCGCCACATGATCTACCACCTCTCGGGCGGCATGCAGCAGCGCGTCGGCATTGCTCGTGCACTGACCTGCGACCCGGCGATGCTTTTGATGGACGAGCCGATGGCGGCGCTCGACGCGCTGACCCGAGAGACCATCCAGGAGCTGCTGCTCAAGGTCTGGCAGCTCACCAACAAGATGTTCTTCTTCATCACCCACAGCGTCGAAGAGGCGCTGTTCCTCGGCTCCCGGCTGATCGTCATGTCGCCGCGTCCGGGCCGCATCACCCACACCTACGAGCTCGATTTCAATCGGCGCTTCCTCGAGGAGGGCAACGCACGTGCAATCAAATCCAGCCGCGATTTCATCGACATGCGCGAGCAAATCCTCGGCATCATCTATGGCGACGAGCGTCAGTCCGGCAACCCGGAACTCCTCCATGCTTGAGCGCCTCTCCCGAGCCAAGTCCGTTCGCCCCGGCAAGATCTACGGCGCCCCCGGCGACGGCATGAGCGGCCATATCAGCCTGATCACGGCGCTGGTGCTGTTCGGTGCCTGGCTGCTAATCACCGAAATGGGCTGGGTCAAGCCGCTGTTCCTGCCCTCGCCGCTCGCCGTCTGGGATAAGTTCGTCATCGCCATGACCGAGGGCGTCTCCAATTCGACCCTCATCCAGCATACGCTGGCGAGCCTTGGCCGCGTGCTTGGCGCCTTCTTCCTGGCGCTGGTCACCGCCGTGCCGGTCGGCATCCTGATGGGCGTCAACCGCACCGTGCGCGGCCTGTTCGACCCGATCATCGAATTCTACCGGCCGCTGCCACCGCTCGCCTACCTGCCGCTGATCATCATCTGGCTCGGCATCGGCGAGTTCCCCAAGGTGTTCCTGATCTATCTCGCCATCTTCGCGCCGATGGCCATCGCCGCCCGCGCCGGCGTGCGCTCGGTGTCGACCGAACAGATCCACGCCGCCTACGCCATGGGCGCCACCCGTGCCCAAGTCATCAGCCAGGTGATCCTCAAGGCCGCCCTGCCCGAGATATTCACCGGCATGCGCATCGGCATTGGCGTCGGCTGGACGACACTCGTCGCGGCCGAAATGGTCGCCGCCCACCGCGGTCTTGGCTTCATGGTGCTGAACGCGGCGGAATATCTCGCCAGTGACACGGTCATCATGGGCATCATCGTGATCGGTATCTTCGCCTTCGCATTCGACCTGATGCTGCGTTACCTGGAAAAGGCACTGATCCCCTGGAAGGGCAAGATCTGATGGCAAAGCCCGCGCACCCGGCAAATTCGCCGCCCGGCTGATCCCGGCGCCCAGCAACGACCAACAGACAGAACCAGTTTGCCGGGTTGCCCGGCCACGGCGAAGCCATGCCCAGAGACGAGGACCACGAAATGACGATCACCGCCGACGACCTTGCCAGCTTGTTCGACGCCTTCAACCGGCACGACATCGATGGCGTCATGCGTTTCTTCGCCGAGGGCTGCGTCTTCAACGGCGTCGCCGGGCCGGAAGTCCATGGCACCCGCTTCGAGGGCACCGAGGCGATCGCCTCTGCCTTCAGCGGCGTGTGGAAGGCGATGCCTGACGCGCACTGGGCCCATCACGGCCACTTCGTCCACGGCGATCGTGCCGTTTCCGAATGGACCTTCTCGGGCACCAATGGCGACGGCAGCCGCGTCGAGGCGGAAGGCTGCGATCTGTTCACGCTCAGCGGCGGCAAGATCGTGCGCAAGCAGGCGTTCCGCAAGAACCGGCCGCTGCTTCCGGCGCAACGCTGAAGACGGCCAGGGAGGACGAGGAGATGCAACAACAGCTTGCCCGGCCGGTGGCTCAAAGGAAGCCTTTCGACCCGGCCTACGATCCCGTACGCGCGCCCAATCCCGGCGATGGCAAGGACTACGCGCCAACCTACTGGATCGCCACCGCCGGCCCGCAGCCGGAAGACGACGGTCCTGTCACCCAGGACATCGACGTCGACGTCGCCATCATCGGCTCTGGCTACACCGGCTTGTCCTGCGCCATTCATCTGGCGAAGGAGCACGGCATCAAGGCGACGGTGCTCGAAGCCAACGGCGTTGCCTGGGGTTGCTCAACCCGCAATGGCGGCCAGGCGCAGATCTCCGCCGGGCGTCTCAAGCGTTCGCAGTGGATCGAGCGCTGGGGCGTCGACGTTGCCAAGAAGATGCATGTCGAGATCGCCGAAGCCTTCGACCTCTTCCGCGACCTGATCCGCTCGCCCGAGATCGACTGCGACCCCCAGGACGGCGGCCATCTCTACATCGCCCATCGCGACAAGGTGCTGCCGTCGCTGGAAAAGGAATCGCGGCTGCTGAACGAGGTCTTCGGCTATCCGACCCGCATGATCGGGCGCGAGGAGGTCCATAGCGATTTCGTCCGCGACGCCGAAGCCAAAGGCGCGATGTACGAGCCCGACGGCATGGGCATCCATGCGGCGAAGCTCGCCTTCGGTTATCTCAGGCTCGCCCGCAAGCTCGGCGCCAGGGTGCACACGTCGAGCCCCGTGCTCGGCAGCGAGCTCAAGGGCGGCGTCCACCATCTGCGCACCCCTGGCGGAACGGTCCGCGCCCGCGCCGTTTGCATCGCCACGGCTGGCTACACCTCGCCCGGCCTGCACGACCTGACGCGGCACAGGCTGATGCCGATCCTGTCCAATTCGATCGTCACCCGGCCGCTGACCGACAGCGAGCGCAAAACGCTGAACTTCCAGACCCGCATCCCGCTGACCGACACGCGCACGCTGCGCCACTATTATCGGATGTTGCCGGACGGCCGTATGCAGATCGGCAGCCGCAGCGCCATTACCGGCCGCGACGCGGTCAACCCAAAGCACCTCGATCGCCTGCTCGAAGGGCTTTACCGCAAGTTCCCGCTCCTGCGCGGCATCGAGGTCGACTACTCCTGGTGGGGCTGGGTCGATGTCAGCCACGACATGATGCCGCGCATCTTCCGGCCCGACCCCAAGCAACAGCTGTTCTACGCCATGGGTTATGGCGGCAACGGCGTCATGTATTCGGCCCAGGCCGGCCGCCGCATGGCCCAGATGGTCGCCGGCAAGGGCGGCGAACTCGATCTGCCGATCTTTACCTCGCCGCTGCCGAGCCACGGCCTGCTGACGCCGTTCAGGCGGCTCGGCCAGTGGGGAATGTACCGCTGGTATTACCTCAAGGACGAAATCCTCTAGCCCTCCCAGGCCGCCCCCACCTGCACTTGAAAGGAACAAAACCATGAAGATGACCACCGAAGAAGCATTCGTCAAAGTTCTCCAGATGCATGGCATCGAGCATGCGTTCGGCATCATCGGCTCGGCCATGATGCCCGTGTCGGACCTGTTCCCGAAGGCCGGCATCAAGTTCTGGGACTGCGCCCATGAGACCAACGCCGGCATGATGTGCGACGGCTTCAGCCGTGCCACCGGCACCATGGCGATGGCCATCGGCCAGAACGGCCCAGGCGTGACGGGCTTCATCACCGCGATGAAGACCGCCTACTGGAACCACACGCCGATGCTGATGGTGACGCCGCAGGCGTCGAACAAGACGATCGGCCAGGGCGGCTTCCAGGAAGTCGACCAGATGGCGATGTTCGAGGAAATGGTCTGCTACCAGGAAGAGGTGCGCGACCCCTCCCGCATTCCCGAGGTGCTGAACCGCGTCATCGAAAAAGCCTGGCGCGGCTGTGCGCCGGCGCAGATCAACATCCCACGCGACTACTGGACCCATGTTATCGACGTCGACCTGCCGAGCATCGTCCGGCTCGAGCGGCCTTCGGGCGGACAGCAGGCCATCGCCGAGGCGGCCCGGCTCCTGTCCGAGGCGAAGTTCCCGGTCATCCTCAACGGCGCCGGCGTCGTCATCGGCGAAGCCATCGCGGATTCGATGGCGCTGGCCGAACGGCTCGACGCACCCGTCTGCTGTGGTTACCAGCACAACGACGCCTTCCCCGGCAGCCATCGCCTCGCCGCCGGCCCGCTCGGCTACAACGGCTCGAAGGCGGCGATGGAACTGATCGCCAAGGCCGACGTGGTGCTGGCGCTCGGCACCCGCCTCAACCCGTTCTCGACCTTGCCGGGCTACGGCATCGACTATTGGCCGAAGAATGCCGCGATCATCCAGGTCGACATCAATGCCGACCGCATCGGCTTGACCAAGAAGGTGTCAGTCGGCATCTGCGGCGACGCCAAGCAGGTGGCGCGCCAGATCCTCGAACAGCTGAGCCCGTCCGCCGGCAATGCCGGTCGCGAGGAGCGCAAGGCGGCGATCCATCAGACCCGCTCGGCCTGGCTGCAGCAGCTGTCGTCGATGGACCACGAGGAAGACGACGTCGGCACCGAGTGGAACGCGACCGCGCGTCTCCGCGAAGCCGACCGCATGTCGCCGCGCCAGGCCTGGCGGGCGATCCAAGCGGCGCTGCCGAAGGAGGCGATCATCTCGACCGACATCGGCAACAACTGCGCCATCGGCAACGCCTATCCGAGCTTCGAACAGGGCCGGAAGTACCTGGCGCCGGGTATGTTCGGCCCTTGCGGCTATGGCTTCCCGTCGATCGTCGGCGCCAAGATCGGCCGACCTGACGTTCCGGTCGTCGGCTTCGCCGGCGACGGTGCCTTCGGCATCTCGATGAACGAGATGGGAGCCATCGGCCGAGAGGGCTGGCCGGCGATCACCATGGTGATCTTCCGCAACTACCAATGGGGTGCCGAAAAGCGCAACACGACGCTCTGGTACGACAACAACTTCGTCGGCACCGAGCTCAACCCCAACCTCAGCTACGCCAAGATCGCGGATGGCTGCGGGCTGAAGGGCGTCGTTGCCGACACGCCGGCGGCGCTGACGGCGGCCCTTCACAAGGCAATCGACGACCAGGCCAAGGGCGTCACCACCTTCGTCGAGGTCATCCTCAACCAGGAACTCGGCGAGCCGTTCCGCCGCGACGCGATGAAGAAGCCGGTGCCGGTTGCCGGCATCGAGCGCTCCGACATGCGCCAGCAGAAGCTCGCCTGACCTGTCGACAACCCTCGCCTGCCCGGTCCGCCGGGCGGGCGGGGACTACAGCACCGTGACCGGGAATGATTTGATGAACACCGCCGCCGCAACCCAACGCTTCAACGGCCTGCCTTCGGTGGTACAGACCTACTGGCCCGGCCTCGCCGTCACCGCAGCAGTTGCGATTGCCGCCCAGTTCCTCTCCGACCACTATGGCGCGCCGGCCATGCTGATGGCGCTGCTGCTCGGCATCGCCTTCCACTTCTTGTCCGAGGAAGGACGTTGCGTCGCCGGCATCGACTTCTGCGCCAAGAAGGTGTTGCGCATCGGCGTCGCGCTGCTCGGCATGCGCATCAGCGTCGACCTGCTCGTCGGCCTCGGCGCCAGTACGATCCTTTTGCTGGTTGCCGCCATCGCCGCGACCATCGTCTTTGGCCTCATCGCGGCCAAGCTGCTCGGCCGTGGTTGGCGTCTCGCCCTCATCACCAGCGGTTCGGTCGCCATCTGCGGCGCGTCGGCCGCGATGGCGATTGCCGCGGTCCTGCCCAAGAACGAATTCTCCGAGCGCAACCTGATCTTCACCGTGCTGTCGGTGACGGTGCTGTCGACGCTGGCCATGATCGCCTATCCGATCATCGCCCAGACGATGGGGCTCGACGCCCGCGCCACCGGCATTTTCTTCGGCGGCACCATCCACGACGTCGCCCAGGTCGTCGGTGCGGGTTTCTCCGTCTCCCCCGAGGCCGGCGAAACGGCGACGCTGGTCAAGCTGATCCGGGTGACCATGTTGGCGCCTGTGGTGCTCATCTTCTCCATCGCTACGCGTAATGTCGCCCAGCCGGCCGGCGAGACCGGCAAGCGTCCGCCGCTGCTGCCCGGCTTCGTCATTGCCTTTCTCATCCTCGCCGCAGCCAACTCATTCGGCCTCGTTCCCGAAGCCGTCTCGAAAGCCGGCATGGAAGCATCCCGCTGGGCGCTGCTCGCCGGCATCGTCGCCGTCGGCATGAAGACCGCGCTGCGCCGCGTGCTCGACGTCGGCGGCGATGCGGTCGCGCTGATCGTCGCCGAGACAATCTTCATTGGCCTCTTCATCCTCGCCGGCATCTACTATCTGGGGCACGCCTGATGAAACCACTGGAACGCATAATCGAGACGGCGAAACAGGCACCCAGGCGCATCGTGCTCGCCGAGGGTGAGGACCCGCGCATCGTCGAGGCGGCGGTCCGGGCCAGGCGCGAAGGCATCGCCGAAATCACCCTGGTCGGCAATCGCGGCGTCATCGAGCGGCGGCTGGCCGACGTTGGTGCGGACCCGCAGGAATTCCGTATCGAGGACCCGCAAGCTTCGCCCCTCGCCTCCCGGCTCGCTGCTGCCTACCACGAGCTGCGCAAGGCCAAGGGCGTCGATGCGGCTGCGGCAGCGGAAGCCCTGCGTTCCCCCCTGATCTTTGCAGCCATGATGGTGCGCGAGGGCGAGGCCGACGGCACGGTCGGCGGGGCCGTTGCCACCACCGCCGATACCGTGCGGGCGGCATTGCAGACCATCGGCCGGGCACCGGGCGTTGGCCTGGTCTCCAGCTTCTTCCTGATGATGCTGTGCCAGCCCCATCACGCCAAGAAGGGCGCCTTCGTCTTTGCCGATTGTGGCCTGGTCGTCGATCCCGATGCCGCCGGCCTCGCCGACATCGCGCGCATGTCCGCGCGCTCCTATCAGGCGCTGGCGGGTGGCGCTGCCAAGGTCGCCATGCTGTCGTTCTCGACCAATGGCAGCGCGGCACACGAGCGCGTGTCGAAGGTGGTCGAGGCAACGCGCCTGGCGCATGCCGCGGACTCCGAACTTCTCATCGATGGCGAACTGCAGTTCGACACCGCCTTCGTCGAAGCCGTCAGTGCCTCCAAGGCACCCAACTCGGCCCTGCATGGCGAAGCCAACGTCTTCGTCTTCCCCAATCTCGACGCCGCCAATATCGGCTACAAGATCGCCCAGCGCATCGGCGGGGCCGACGCCATCGGTCCGATCCTGCAAGGGCTTGCCAAGCCGGCGAACGACCTGTCGCGCGGCTGCAGCGTCGACGACGCCTACCACATGATTGCCGTGACGGTGGTTCAGGCGAACCAGGGCTAGCTCAGCAACGACATCAAGTCGGCTTGAGCGCTCCTACAGCTCTTCCAGTGCGTCGCCGAAGCTCTCGATGCCCCTGAGGCGCGTCCGGCCGGCGGCGCCAGCGCGTTCGATGGCGCGGGTCGCCAGAAGATGGCAGATCGCCATCGCCGAAACGTGGTTGAACAGAGGTCCCGGCGCCAGCGTCTGGCAGCGGAAGTGCCACGCCGCGCTCTGCCTGTGGGGCACGCCCTCGTCGGTGATGTAGAGCAGCCTGGCTCCGCTTTTCTCGATGGCCGAGAGCACCATTTCCATGCGCGCGATGCGGCGGCGCAGTCCGAACACGACCGCCACGTCGTCCTTGCCGACGCTGACCAGATGTTCGCCCAACGTCTGCCCGCCGCCCGGAATGGAAACGATGTTTTCCACCACTTGCGTCATCTGCCATTGGAAATAGTCGGCGAAGGGATGGCTGCTGCGGAAGCCGAGCACCCAGATCTTGCGGCTGGCCAGCATCGCCTCCACCGCGGCATCGATCTGGCTGTCGGTGATGGTGGCGAAGGTGCCTTCGATGTTGGCGATGCCCTGCGCCACATGGGCCGCCAGCGACTGGACCCCGGCGGTGTCGGTCGATGTCGTCAGGAACAGGCGCGAGCCGGTCTGCTTTTCCTCGCGGGCATGACGGCGGGCTTCCTCGTAGTTTTCATAGCCCAACCGTTTGACGAAACGCGACACGGTTGCGTTCGAGACATTGGCCAGGTTGGCGAGTTCCGACGCCGAGTAGCTGGCCAGCTCTCCGGGAAAGTCGCAGACGAAGTCGCCGAGCCGCCGCTCGGCCGGATGCAACTGGTCGAGTGCCTCCCGCACGCGGAAAAGAAAGGGCCGTTCCTTGGGGGTCATGCAGTCGTCCGCCACGCTTGTCGTCGTGCACATTTGCGCGCGATGCGCCCTCTCTGCAAGGGGCAGACATCGGGGAGCATCGCTTGGATCGTCCCAATCACGCAGGAATCACAACGACATAACCGCTGGCCGCGAGACATTGGGGCCCCTCCATCAGATTCAGCTGTAAAAAGTCAATTTCATATGATACTTTGGTGAAAATCAGTTTTCACATCTGGTTCAGCCAAGGGAGGAGAAACCATGGCAGCGGAAAGTATGGTGCAATCCGGCAAGACATCGCCGGTCATTCGACAACTTGAGGGAGCGCTAAGCCGCATAGGTGTCACCGGCGCCCATAAGCAGATCATCGCGCTGGTGCTCATCGGCGTGCTGTTCGACGCCTTCGAGCAGAACACGATTGGCGTTTCAGGGCCGATGCTCAAGGCAAGCTGGGGGCTGACCGGCGCCGACATCGGCCTGCTCAACACCATCACCTTCGGCAGCGCGGCCATCGGGCGGCTCCTGTCGGGCATTCTCGGCGATCGCTATGGCCGCCGCGTGATGCTGACCTTCAATCTCCTGCTCTTCACCATCGGTTCGCTTGCCTGCGCACTGGCGCCGAACTTCGCCGCGCTCGCAATCGCGCGTGGTATCGTCGGCTTCGGCATCGGCGGCGAGATTTCGACCGCGGTGACCATGCTATCAGAGTTCTGCTCGCCCAAGTTCCGCGGCACGGCCGCGGGCCTGGTCAATGTCGGCGCCGGCGGCTTCGGCAACTTCCTGGCACCTGCCTTCGGCCTGTTGATCTTCACGATTTTCCCGGGCGAGGACGGCTGGCGCTGGCTGTTTGCCGCACTCGCGCTGCCCGCGCTGCTGGTGGTGTTCTACCGCCGCTTTGTGCCCGAGACGCCGCGCTTCCTTGCCTCGCAGGGCAGGATAGCGGAGGCCAACAAGGTGCTGTCGATCCTGGAATCGGGAACGCTGCGTCCGAAGAACCTTGTCGTGCGCGAGTACCTCAAGGACGACCAGGCACAGGAAGCCCCGGCCAAGGACAGCTGGAAAGAGCTGTTCCGCGCGCCCTACCTCGGCCGCACCATCCCGGTCGCCATTGCCATCCTGATGAGCTACGGCGCGCAGCTGTCGGTGCTGACGCTGATGCCAATCATCTTCGTGTCCATGGGCTACACGCTGCAGGGCAGCCTGCTTTATTCGATGATCATCCAGAGCGGCAGCGTGCTCGGCGCCATCGCTGCGTCGATGTTCGGCTACTACTTCCCGCGCAAGAAGGTACTGACTGTCGGCGCCATCTTCGCCTGCCTCGCGGCCGTGTCGATCGCCACGCTCGGCACCAACATCTACCTGGTGCTCATGTTCGGCGCGATCTTCCAGTTCTTCGTGCTGCTCTTGAACACCTCCATCTGGATCTATGCGCCTGAACTGTTCCCGACCCGCATCCGCGCCTTCGGCGTTGCCTTCATCCTGGCGACGGGATCGGCGGCGGGCTCCTTCGTGCCCACCATCTCGGGCGCGTTGTTCGACAGCTACGGCATGATCGGCGTGTTCGGGCTGGCGGCTGCGATGTATGCGGTTTTCGCCGTCTGCATCCAGATGGGTCCCGAGACCTATGGCATGTCGATGGAAGACCTTACCCAGCCGGCGGAGGTCGAAACGCCCGAAGCGTCGACCTTGCAGGCACAAGCAAGAGCGTAACCATGAACACGGCCCCACACATTCTGTTGATCAATCCAAACAGCTCGCGCGCAACCAGCGACATGATGCATGCCATTGCGCGCAAGACCGCAACAGGACGAATGGCCGTGGCGGTTGCCACGGCCAGCCGGAACCCGCAGATGATCGTCAACGGCCCGCAGCTCGAAGCTGCCGCCGACCAGGTCATCGAGATCGGTGCCGGCCATGATGCGGACTGCCGCGGCATCGTGGTCAGCGCGTTCGGTGATCCCGGCCTTGCGGCACTCAGGCAACGGGTCGCCGTTCCGGTCGTCGGCATCTGCGAGGCCTCGATGATCGAGGCTTCGCGCGACGGGCGGAGGTTTGGCGTTGCCACCACGACACCAGACCTTGCCGAAGCGATTGCTGGTCGCGCCCGCGATCTGGGGCTGGCCCATCTCTATTCGGGCATCCGGTGCACGCCGGGCGATCCCATCGCTGTGGCAGGGGATGAAAAGCTGCTCGAGCGGTCGCTTGCCGAAGCGGTGCGCGCATGCATCGAACTGGATGGAGCCGAAGCCGTCATCATCGGCGGCGGCCCGCTCGGCCAGGCGGCCGAGCAACTGCAGCCGCTGTTCGAGACGCCGATCATCGCACCCATTCCCTGTGCCATGGAGCGGGTGCTCGGCCTTGTGCCGGTGAGTGCGGAAGCGGCCTGCTGAGGCGGCTTTCGGCTAACTCCGGGGTCTGATCCCGCAAACCGGGAACCAGGCCCTAGCAAATATCAGGCGCGAGGACATCGATAAGGCCTCATTCCGAACCGGAATGGGGCCCTATTCACGATTCCGCGTCGTCTCCGCGGCGAAGGTGAAATGGCGCAGGATGAGGTCCTGCAGGCGTTCCGGCAGTTCCGCCTTGTCGACAGCCTGCCGCATGCACTTCAGCCAGAGGTCGCGCAACTCCGGACCGATGGCGACATGCTCGTGGATCTCCTTCAGCCGTGAATGTCCATGCTTCTGGACGTAGTAGCTCGGGCCGCCGAAGAAGCCGCAGAGATAGTTGAACTGCTCCTCGCGGGAGTGGGCGACACCGTGGCCCCTGCGGTGGAGCAGGTGCAACTCCGCGGCGTCTTCATCCTGCTCGACGATGTCGTAGAAAATATCGACCAGCCGCCGGATGGCCTCCTCGCCGCCGAGTTCGTGGTAGAGCGACCGCCCCTTCTGCACAACTTCGTTCAAGATTACCTACCTCCTCCGGTCTGGTACGCTTGCGCAATGACGCCTTGGACCCCAAGCCGGCCAATGGCGTGAAGAACCGGAATGCTCCGCTCCCGGCGTAGCCAAAACGTAACACCGGCATGCTCCGCGACAAGCGCCAAGTGCCGTCCGGACCCGCGACTTATTATCCCCCGCTCATTCGTCGGTGACGATGACGTCCATCGGAATGTCATGCGGTTGCGGATAGATCGTCGGAATCCGGCTTCCGGTGTAGCCAACCCCGATCACCAGCGGCCTTCTAGACATTGCCGCCAGTGTCCTGTCGAAGAAGCCGCCGCCATAGCCGAGGCGGTAGTTGGTATCGTCGAAGCCCACTACCGGCGCGATGACGACATCGGGTTGCACAGCCGGCCCGTGCGAGGGCACGAGGATGTTCCATACGCCGCGCTCCAGCGGGTCGCCCGGCGACCAGACGCGGAACTCCAGGGGCCAGGCCTTCTGGATGACGACGGGCAAGGCGATCCTGCCGCCGCGCATGATCACCCGCACCGCCCAGTTGCGCAGGTCCGGCTCGCCGCGGAACGGCCAGTAGACGCTGACCAGCCGGCCGGACACCTTGCCGATCGCCTCGTCGAGCGCCGCGGCGATGCGTTCCGACTTCGCCGTCCGCTCTTCGGCGCCGACAAGGAGCCGCTCGTCGATTAAGCGCGTGCGTTCGGCCTTGCGCCATCTGGTGACGTCGGGCCATCTGTCCCGCGAAACCACCTGAGCCTGATAGTCCGGCGACAGCTCGTGCATGAAGCACGGCGGCGAGGCATATTCGTGCGTTTCGGGAGGGGCACCCTTTTCGTCGGATATCATCTACCGTTTCCTTTGCCGCGATGACGACCCACGTCGTCCTTTGCGAAAAATTGCGCCGCGCCAAACAAGAACGCAAACGGAATTAAATGCTATATTAGTGCAATAATTTTGCTTTGAACTGGATGTCATGGACATAGATCGCGCCCGCACGTTCCTTGAAATCGTCCACTGCGGCAGCTTCCTCAGGGCTGCCGACCGGCTGCACGTGACCCAGACGACGGTCAGCGCGCGCATACGTACGCTGGAAGAGGAGCTTGGGCGGCAACTCTTCATCCGCAACCGCAACGGCGCCCAGCTGACGCCGGCCGGCCGCGAGTTCGAACGCTACGCCCAGTCGTTCGTGCAGATCTGGGAGCGCGCCAGGCACCAGCTCGCCATCCCTTCGGGGCGCACGAGCGTCGTCGCATTGGGCGGTGAACTCAGCCTGTGGAATCCCCTGCTGCTCGATTGGCTTGTGTGGATGAAGCAGGCCAAGCCGGAGATCGCCATCCATGCCCATGTCGGCGTTCCCGACCAATTGCTCGACCAGTTGCGGACCGGCGTGCTCGACATCGCCATCCTCTATGCACCCAAGCTGCTGCCGGGCTTCAAGGTCGAGATCCTGCAGGAAGAACAGTTGGTGCTCGTCCGGACGGTGGCGAAGGACGGCAAGCGGGATGCCGCAAGCACCTATGTATATGTCGACTGGGGGCCGCTGTTCGCCGCCCAGCACGATGCCACTTCGGCGGCTTTCGGCGAGCCGGGGCTGTTCGTTGGCCTTGGACCGCTCGGCCTGAGCTACATCCTGCGTGCCGGCGGCATGGGCTATTTCCGCAAGGGTGTCGTCGCGCCGCTGATCGCTGCCGGTGAGCTCGAAACGGTCGAAGGCGCGCCCGAATTCACCTATCCGGTCTATGCAGTCTACCCCGAGGCGAGTGAGGGACGCACGGACGTGCAGGAAGCACTGGATGGGCTGAAGCAGGTGGTCCGATAGACAAAGCCTGAGATCAGGGCAATTCAAGCGCCTTTTGCAGCAATTTTCTTGCAGCCAACCAGCAATATCATTCGTTTGCCTGCTGTCAGACCCAGTGCTTAGGTCGTCTTTCCAACGGGGGGATGGAAGGAATGACTGGCATGGCCGAACCAAGGGAACCTAGGACTGTCGCTGCGGCCAACGGCATCGCCGCCGACCAGGGCTTCGGCGCCGTCAACCCGCCGCTTTACCTCTCCAGCACCTTCGTCTTCCCCGGCTTCGAGAGACCTGGGAGCTACGAATACACGCGTGCCGCCAATCCCAGCCGCGACCTGCTTGCCGATACGCTTGCCAGGCTGGAGGGCGGCGCGGGGGCCGTGGTGACCGCCTCGGGCATGGCGGCGGTCGACCTGGTTCTGGGGCTGATGGGGCGAGACGATCTCGTCGTGGCACCGCATGATTGCTACGGCGGCACCTACCGCCTGCTGTCCCTGCGACGGGACAAGGGACAGTTCGACGTGCTTTTCGTCGACCAGGGCGACGAGGCTGCATTGTTCGCAGCGCTGGCCAGGAAGCCGGCGCTGGTGCTCATCGAGACCCCGAGCAATCCGCTGATGCGAGTCGTCGACATCAGGGCGATTGCCGCCCGGGCCAGGCGCGCCGGCGCCAAGGTCGTCGTGGACAACACCTTCCTGTCGCCGGCGCTGCAGAGGCCGATCGGACTGGGCGCCGATTTCGTCATCCATTCGACGACGAAATATCTCAACGGCCATTCCGACGTGGTCGGCGGCGCCGTCATCGCTGCCGACAAGGCAGACGTCGAGGCGCTGTCGGACTGGGCGAAGATCACCGGCGTGACGGGAGCGCCGTTCGATTCCTATCTGACCCTGCGCGGCCTGCGTACCTTGTTTCCACGCATCGAACACCAGCAGTCGAATGCCGCTGCCGTCGCCGCATTCCTGGAACGACAGCCGCAGGTGAGTGCGGTCCACTATCCCGGCCTGAAGTCGCATCCCGGCCACGCCATCGCCAGCGCGCAGCAGGCCGGCTTCGGTGCCATGCTGAGTTTCGAACTGGTCGGGGGCGTCGAAGCGGTCCGCAGTTTCGTCGAAGCCGTGAGAGTGTTCACCCTGGCGGAATCGCTGGGCGGCGTCGAAAGCCTGGTCGCTCACCCCGCCACCATGACCCACGCGAGCATGGGCGCCGAAGCCCGGCTAGCCGCAGGCATCAGCGACGGGCTGCTGCGGCTGTCGATCGGGCTGGAGGCCGAGACGGACCTGATCTCCGACCTGGAAACGGCGCTCACCGCCATCGACAAGGCGCGATAGGAACGCCTGTCACCAAACCATCATCCAGCTGTCATCGTGCTGAAATCTCGCTGCCCCAAACGGAACCCGCAATTCCGTTCAGGCAAAGAGGTTTCACCATGTCAGGCAACATCAACCGTAAGCTCCTGCTCTTGACCACCGCGCTTGCCGCGTCGGCCGCCCTCCCCGCTCATGCAGCCGAGGTCTTCAACCGCGTCGCCACCTTCCCGGTCTCGCAGAACCTGCCGGCCGACGTAGATGCGGCCACGCCGACGTCGTCGGAAATCATCACCGCGACCGAAGACGGCATGACGCTCGTCTATTCCGATAGCCCGCTCGGCGCCGTCGGCTTCATCGACCTCACCGACCCCAAGGCGCCGAAGGCTGCCGGCATCGTCAAGATCGACGGCGAGCCGACCTCGGTCACCGTGCTCAGCGGCAAGGTACTCGCCGGCGTCAACACGTCGAAGAGCAAACAGGAGCCATCCGGCAACCTGACCGTGATCGACCTGGCATCCAAGAAGATCGATGCCAGCTGCGACCTCGGCGGCCAGCCCGACTCGGTGGCGCTGAGCAGGGACGGCAAGCTGCTTGCCGTCGCCATTGAAAACGAACGCGACGAGGAACTCAACGAAGGTGCGCTGCCGCAGTTGCCAGCTGGCAACCTCAAGATCATCGCCATGAACGACGGCGCGCCCGATTGCGCCTCGATCAAGACCGTCGACCTGACCGGCATCGCCACTGTTTCGCCTGAAGATCCGGAGCCGGAATTCGTCGCCTTCAACGATAAGGGCGAGATCGCCGTCACGCTCCAGGAAAACAACCACATCGCCATCGTCGATGCCGCCAGTGGCAAGGTCGTTTCCCACTTCCCGGCCGGCGAGGTCACGCTCGAAAACGTCGACACCAAGAAGGACGGTGCGCTGTCTTTCACCGGCAAGGTCGAGAATGCGCCGCGCGAACCCGACGCGGTGAAGTGGCTCGACGATGAGCGCCTCGTCGTCGCCAATGAAGGCGACTACAAGGGCGGCGCGCGCGGATTCACCATCTTCTCCAGGGCTGGCGAGGTGCTGTACGAATCCGGTCCGGCTTTCGAATATCAGGCGGCCGCCGCCGGCCACTATCCAGACGCCCGCAACAAGAAGGGCATCGAGCCCGAAGGCCTCGAATTCGCAAGCTTCGGCGACCAGAAGCTGATCTTCGTGGCAGCCGAACGCGCCTCGCTCGTAGGCGTCTACAAGGACACGGGTGCCGAGCCCGAATTCCTCCAGCTGCTGCCTTCGGGCATCGGGCCGGAAGGCCTGGTCGCCATCCCGCAGCGCAAGCTTCTGGTCACCGCCAACGAGACCGACCTCGTCGAGGACGGCCTCGCCCGCTCGCATGTCATGGTCTACGAACTTGGCGAGGGTGACGCTGCCTATCCGCAGATCGTCTCGAGCTTCAAGGACGACGGCACCCCGCTCGGCTGGGGTGCTCTCTCGGGCCTCGCTGCCGATCCCAAGGAAGCCGGCAAGCTCTATGCCGTTTCGGACTCGGTCTATCGTTCGGCGCCGGCGATCTTCACCATCGACACGACCAAGACCCCGGCCCTGATCGCCGAAAAAACCATCGTTACGCGCGACGGCCAGCCGGCGCAGAAGCTCGATCTCGAAGGCCTCGTGGCCGACGGCAAGGGCGGCTTCTGGCTGGCTTCCGAAGGCCGCAGCGACAAGCTGACCCCGCACGCCATCTACAACGTCAACGCCAAGGGCGAGATCAAGGAAGAGATCGCCTTCCCGGCCGAGCTTCTGGCCGGCGAGACCCGTTTCGGCCTCGAAGGCATCACCATTGTCGGCGAAGGCGACGACCTGACGCTGGTCATGGCGATCCAGCGTGAATGGGCCGACGATCCGAAGGGCCAGGTCAAGCTGCTCGCCTACAAGCCCAAGGCCAAGGAGTGGTCGGCGGTGCGCTATCCGCTCGACGCCACCGAAAAGGGGTGGGTTGGCCTGTCGGAGATCACCGCCCATGACGGCAAGCTCTATATCGTCGAGCGCGACAACCTGATCGGCGCGGAAGCCAAAAACAAGCGCATCTATGCGGTGGCGCTCGACGGCTTCAAGCCGGCCAAGTTTGGCGACGAACTGCCGGTGGTGGAAAAGGCGCTGGTGCGCGACCTGCTGCCCGATCTCAAGTCGGCCAACGGCTACGTCGTCGACAAGGTCGAGGGCTTCGCCATCGATGCATCAGGCGAAGCCTTCGTCGTCACCGACAATGATGGCGTCGACGACTCCTCGGGCGAAACCCTGTTCCTGCGCCTCGGCAATATCGCCGCCATCAACTGAGCGGCGTTCGAAAAAAAAGGGGCAGTGCTCGACGCTGCCCCTTTGGTTTCATTGCTAGCGTGAAGAAGAAGAGCCTCTCACAGCACGTGAGACAGGAACTCCCGTGTCCGCGGCGATTGCGGGTTGGCGATCATTTCCCTGGGTTCGCCCCGCTCCTCGACGACGCCGCGATCCATGAAGATCAACTGGTCGCCGACCTCGCGGGCAAAGCCGATCTCGTGGGTCACCACCACCATCGTCATGCCGCTTTCGGCAAGGTCGCGCATGACCACCAGCACTTCGCCGACCAGCTCGGGGTCGAGCGCCGAGGTCGGCTCGTCGAACAGCAGGACCTTGGGGTTCATCGCCAGTGCACGAGCGATGGCCACGCGTTGTTGCTGCCCGCCGGAAAGCTGGCGCGGATAGGTGTCGGCCTTTGCCGAAAGCCCGACGCGTTCGAGCAGTGCAAAGGCCTTTTCCTTGGCTTCGGCCTTGGACATGCCCTTCACCATCATCGGCGCCTCGATCAGGTTTTCGAGCGCCGTCATGTGCGAGAACAGGTTGAACGACTGGAACACCATGCCGATGTCGGCGCGGCGCTGGCACAGCAGCTTGTTGTTGACCTCGTAGAGCTTACCGTGGCGCAGGTCGTAGCCGACGAACTCGCCGTCGACCAGGAGCACGCCGCCGCTGACCTCCTCCAGGTGATTGATGCAGCGCAGGAAGGTGCTCTTGCCCGAGCCCGAAGGGCCGATGACGCAGGCGACCGATCCTGTGGGCACGTTGAGGTCGATGCCCTTCAGCACTTCCACATTGCCGAAGGATTTCCGCACGCCGCGGGCAAACACCATGGAATTGTCGGGTACGCCGAAGCGAGCCTGGTTCTCTGCTTTCGATGTCATGCTGGCTGTGCCACCCGTCCGAACCTGAAGGCGCGTTTCAGCATCTCGCCCAGGGACGCGCCCTGCTGCTGGTCGCTCCTGCCGTAATATTGCTCGATATAGTGCTGCCCGATCGACAGGATGGTGACGACGAACAGGTACCAGAAAGCCACCACGATCAGCAGCGGTATGGTCTCGAAGGTGCGGGCGTAGATGCTCTGCGCGGCATATAGCAGGTCGTTGACCGCGATGATGGTGACCAGGGACGTCGTCTTCAGCAGGTTGATCGTCTCGTTGCCGGTCGGCGGCACGATGAAGCGCATCGCCTGGGGCAGCGTGATGCGGCGCAGGATCAGCCGGTGGTTCATGCCGAGGCTGCCGGCTGCCTCGGTCTGGCCTGATGCCACCGAGTTGATGCCGGCGCGCACGATCTCGGCCATGTAGCCGGCTTCATGCAGCGATAGCGCAATGACGGCCGCCACGAAGGGTGTCATGACGTCGTTGGTCTTGATCGTGAACAGCGTGCCGACGAATGGCAGCGTCAGCGAAAATTCGCGCACGATGAGCGACAGGTTGAACCAGAAGATCAGCTGGATCAGCGCCGGTGCGCCGCGGAAGAACCAGATATAGGCGCTGGCGAAGGCGTTGAGGATCCGGCTCGGCGACAGCCTCATGATGGCAACGATGGTGCCGATGATGATCGCCAGCACCATGATGGTGACCGTCAGCAGCAGCGTCTGGCCCAGGCCGCGAATGATCGAGGGGTGGAACAGGTACTTGCCGACCGTCGGCCAGTCGAAGGCCGGGTTGGTGGCGAGAGCCTTCAGGATCAGCCCGAGTATGACCAGCGTGATCGCCGTGCCGACCCAAAGGCCATAGTGGCGCAGCGGTACGACGGTCAGCGCCTCCGGCGGTGCTTGCGTTTCGGCCCGGTCCATTCAGGCGCCCTCTCAAAAAAAAATGGTAGTGGCCCGGCGAGAGGATAATCCTCTCG